>SUUF01000088.1:0-6532 GCA_015062635.1 Coriobacteriaceae bacterium
GGCATGAACTCGATGAAGCGCACATGCAGCGGCCGGTCGATCGTGAGCTTCGCGAATTCGGTGAAATCCTGCTCGAGCGAGCGCACCGCGACGCAATTCACCTTCACGGGGTCGAAGCCCATGCGCAATGCGGCGTCGATGCCGGCCAGCGTGTCTTCCAACCGTCCACAGCGGGTGACCTGGGTAAATTTCACCGGGTCAAGCGTGTCGAGCGAAATGTTCACCCGCGAGAGCCCGGCTGCCTTCAGGGCTTCGGCCTTGGCGGGCAAAAGCGCGCCGTTGGTGGTAAGGGCCACCGCCTCGATGCCGGGTACGGCGACAAGACGTGCGATAAGGTCTTCGATGCGACGGCGTGCGAGCGGTTCGCCGCCGGTAAGCCGCAGGCGTCGAATGCCGAAACGCGTGGCGATGCGCACCAACCGCTCGATATCGTCGTAGTCGAGCATCTCATCGTGCGAACGACGGGGCAAGCCCTCTTCGGGCATGCAGTACACGCAGCGGAAATTACACCGCTCGGTGACTGAAATGCGCAGGTAATCGATGGTGCGTCCAAGTGCGTCGCGTGCCATCTAGATCACGGTTCCCGCGGTTATGTCCAGATGGACGCAGGTTACTTCGGCGCCGGCGGGCAGGAAGTTCACCTCGCCGGGCACGATGACGAGGCAGTCGCTGGTTTGCAGCGTGCTGAACAGCGCCGAGCTCTGGTTGCGGTAGGGCGTGGCGACCAGCTGGCCATCCGCGTTGCGGGCAAGCGTTGCCCGCAGGTAGTTTTCGCGGGCCCCCTTCTTCTTGGTGTCTTTCCCCAGCGATGCCTGCTGCGTGGGGTGGAAGAGCGTCTTACGACCGAGCATCTTCTGCAGCGCGGGGAACACGAGCATCTCGAATCCGCAGACAGCGGCAGCGGGGTTGCCGGCGAGGCCCAGGAACGGCGTATTGTCGATGACGGCAAACGTTTGCGATTTCCCCGGGCGCATGTTCACGTATTTGAAGTACACGGTGCCCAGGTCGTCGGCGATGTCGGTGATGTAATCGAAATCGCCCGCGCTCGCGCCGCCGCTGCTGATGACGAAGTCGCACTCGGCGATGGCCTGGGCAAGCGTGGCCTTGATGGCCTCGTAGTCGTCGGGGAGCGTGGGGTAGAGTTTGGGCGTGGCTCCCGCGCGTGTGACGCATCCGACGAGCGCCGGACCATTCGAGTTACGGATGTGTCCCGGCGTGGGGTATTCGCCGGCTTCGACGAGCTCGCTGCCCAGCGAGAGGATGCCCAC
The DNA here is from genome assembly GCA_015062635.1 of Coriobacteriaceae bacterium. GTDB lineage: Bacteria > Actinomycetota > Coriobacteriia > Coriobacteriales > Eggerthellaceae > UMGS1519. The sequence continues at coordinate 1,269 of SUUF01000088.1, forward strand.
CGTGGGTACCCGATGCACGGGGACCATGGTATTACCGGTCGACGCGAGCAAGCCCATGGCGGCGGGCCCGATGGTCGTACCGGCGGAAAGCGCGACAGTGCCTGCCTTGATTTCCTCACCGGCGTAGCGGATGTTCTTCCCGGTTTCCACGGGATGGTCGAGCACTAGGTAGTCGCCCACGAGGCCGCGCTCGGTGAAGGCAACCTTCTCGATCATCTCGACGGCGTCGACGCCATCGGGCAAGGCGGCGCCGGTCATGATGCGGACGCATTGTCCCGGCTGCACTTCTTCGCCATACCAGTCGCCGGCGGCGATGTGTGCCACAATCTGCAGGCGAGCGGGCGATTCCTCGCTCGCATCGGCAACGTCGGCCGCGCGGAACGCGAAACCATCCATCGCGCTGTTGTCAAACGGCGAGACGTCGATGTCGCTTGAAAGGTCGACGGCGGTTGTACGGCCATAGGCATCGGTGAGGGCAACGGTTTCGGCAGGCAGGGGCGCAACTTCTTCCAGAATGACCTGCTGTGCCTTCTCGACTGCAACCAGTTCATCGAGAGATGCCACCAATGTGCCCATTGTTCCTCCTCTTCGCAGTGCCTTTGCCCGACGATTCTACCTGAAAAGAATACGCGCGTCAGAATAATGTGGCGGATTGCAGGTCGCCGAGGGAGCCTTTGAACGCCCCATGCGTCTCGGCGTCGCAGCGGGAATCAGCGACGCATCAAACCTCGAAGAGGATCGTTCCGGTGCGAGAGGTGTCGTAGCCAACGGTATGACCGAGGTCTTCCGTGAAACCGCGGCTCGGGAGCAGCTTGCGTAGGAATGTGATGACGGGTTCCGTCTCGGGTGTTTTCAGCACCACGAGGTCGAGACTCTCGTCTATGAGCGGGACGAAGGTGAGGCCGTCGACTTGATGAAAGATGCGTTCGCTGCCGATGGCGACATCGGCAGCGCCCGACGCCACAAACCCGGCCGCAACGAGCGGCGACGTGAATTCGCGATCGTAGCCTTCGGGGCGGGCGAGGCCGACCTCTAACGCAGCAAGTTGCTCGTCGAGGAGGATGCGCGCGCCGGCCCCTCGTTCGCGATTCGCGATGCGCACGCCCTCATCGAGCAGGTCGCCCCAGGTCCGCAGGCGCTTGCCGGCGTTTTTCGCAATAAGAAAGCCTTGTTTACGGCGCACCAAGTGGAAGACGACGAGGGGTGTTCCGGGAACGATACGGCGAACATACGGGACATTGAACCGCTTCGACGCCCCGTCGTATAGATGAATCGCCGCGGCGCTGGCCCGTCCCTCGTACAAGTCGAGCAACGCATGGTAGCTGTTGATGTAACGGCGCTGCGGGGAAGCCCCGGCTTGGCCGAGATACGACGCGATGATATCCGCGGCGACGTCGTTGCCCGAGATAAAGAAGGGGCCGGATCCGGGGGAGTGTGGAGAGACAGGAGCCGGATCCGGCCGAGTTTGGGAGTCGACCTTGGTATGTACCGCAGCGTCTTCGGCCTTCGCATTACGCGCGTATGCGATGTAGGCCTCAACGTCCTGCGTGGTGAACCGCATCTTCCTGCCTACGCTGTACGAAGACAGCAGACCGGCTTTCACCAGGTTGTACACCGTGTTTCTGCTTACTTGCAGCATCGATGCGACATCGCCGGCGTCGAGAGCGTTCTCGTCGGTTGTCACATCGGTCCTTTCGGGGTACAGCATTATTCTGAAAGAAGAATAAAGTATCAAATGATTCTGTGTCAAGAATAATTTTAGATTTCCCAGCAGTTTTGCGAATTGTGCGAAACGCCCCTTGCTTGTGCCAAACGAAGCAAGCTGACCCGATTTCAAGATTTGTCGGCGCTTCCGCAGAAAGTCGCTGCATGCTGTCTTCAACGGAATGAAATCGGGCGCCACGCGGGCGCATCAAGTGGAAGGAATGACGATGAAGGTCTCTGCACGCAACCAGCTCAAAGGCGTTATCACCAACGTGACCGAAGGCGCGGTGAACGGTGTCGTTACCATTGCGCTGGGCGACAACCAAATTAAGGCCGATATCACGATGGAGAGCATCAACGAGCTTGGCCTGACCGAGGGCAAGGAGGCGTTTGCCATCATCAAGGCCACGAATGTCATGTTCGCCGCCGGCACCGAGCGCATTTCCTGCATCTCGGCCCGCAACCAGCTGGCCGGTACCATCTGCAAGGTCGTGAAGGGTGCCGTCAACGGCCACGTGTCCATCCAGCTTCCCGATGGCACCGTCGTTTCGGGATCCGTCACCAATGCCGCCATCGACGACCTCGAGCTTGAGGTTGGCAAGCCTGCTCTGGCTGTCATCAAGGCGACCGACGTGATCGTTGGGGTTGAGTAGGGAATCCTGCGATACAGGCCGGCACGTCACCCCTGCTTGGCTGTTGAAATGGCGTCCCCGTCCGTTGACGGAGACGCCATTTTTTCTTCGTGCAATTGATTGCTATCATATATATACTGATACGAGAATAAAGCTGGCTAAGGATAAAAGGATGACAGTGGCCGGCGAAAGCCGCACGGTGCGGCGCAGTATATGAAAGGGGAACAAATGAAGAAGACGTACAAGCGCTTCCTCGTGCCTGCCCTGTGCATGGCAATCGTGGCGGCTTTTGCGCTGGCTGGCTGCGGTGGTTCGTCCAGCACGTCAAGCAGTGCCGCCGAGAGCTCTGCGGCGAGCGCAGATGCTGTCGAGCTGAACATCTTCGCGGCGAACTCGCTGCAAAAGGCCCTGCCCGAGGTGCAGGCGCTGTATACGCAGCAGAACCCGAACGTCACCTTCGGTGACACCCAGTTCGAGGCTTCCGGCACGTTGGTGCAGAAGCTGAAGGACGGCGCGTCCGCCGACATCTTCATCGCCGCTTCCAAGAAGACGATGGACAATGCGGTCGAGAATGGCAACATCGACGAGGCCACCCGTACCGACATGTTCACCAACGACCTGGTCATCTGCGTCCAGGAAGGCAATGACAAGGTTGCCGTGACCGACATCAAGGAGCTTGCGACCAACGACGACATCAAGACCATCGCCATCGGCGAGCCGAACGCGGTTCCGGCTGGCAAGTATGCCCTGCAGGCCCTTGAGAGCGCGGGCCTGGTGACGTATGACGAGGCCGAGGACGGCACCGTCGAGAACATCAAGTGGGATGCCTCCATCGAGGGCAAGATCAACGCTGGCGCCGACAAGGTCGGCACCGTGGCGTCCTATGTGAAGGAAGGCCAGGCGGACGTGGGCTTCGTGTACACCTCCGACATCTTCCGCTATGACGGCATCGAAGTCGCCTATACCACCCCGGCCGACAGCCACAAGACGATCCTGTATCCGGGCGGCGTCACCACCGATTCCGCCAACGCCGAGGTTGCCAAGGACTTCCTGACCTTCTGCCTCGAGAACGCCGACGCTCAGAAGATCTTCTCTGAGTACGGGTTCGAGCTGGTCTAGTACCGTGTTCATGCAATAGCCGGCGGGATTCTTCCCGCCGGCTTCGTCGTGTCTTTATATAATTTCCGCGATTCGTGTTCGTGAACGCATGAAGAGGTGAGCATGCCGCAAGGATTGAAGCGATATGTCGTGACGTGCGGCATCGTCGTCGCGATTTTCCTCATCTTGGCTGCGCTGTTCGCCTCGGCGATAAGCAGCAGCGACTCGGCGCAAAGCGTTGACGGTTTGCGGGTTGCCTCCGATGCGACGGCCGTTGCGACCGACGATGCAAGTTTCGGCTTCGATTCCTTCACGCGGGCGAACCGCGGCACCGCGAAACTGTATTCCGGTTCGTATTATGGGTATCGCTACCCGCTGGTCTCGCGCGATGCGGTTTCGGTCGTTGTCGCAAGCGACACGGCCATCGTCTTCATTCCGGAATCGGTGTCCGCTTCCTTGGACGTCGATATTGACGACGCTTCTTTCCAGGCGGCATTCGAGAACATGCTCGTCGCTATCGATTCGGCGTCGGCGAATGGTGGGCAGACGGTCGACCGGGTGAAGCCGTCATACGTGTTCACGTCTGAGCCCGAAGTCGAGCTGAACGGCTACACCGTGCGCTATGGCCAGGAAGTGGAAGAGGGCGTGTATTACACGACCGTCTTCAAGACGGGTTTGACGGTTCCCCAGGCGGGTGATCCGGGCGACGATGCCGGCGCGGCGAACAAGGCGGCGCTGTATGCCGAATCGTTCAAGCTGCTTCCCGCTTCCGAGGTGAACATCGCCGGCGCGGCGACGGGCATGGACGCCGTGGCCCAATTCTTCGACACGCTCGATTGGCGGCCGCTATGGGTGAGCTTGCGCGCGACGGCCATCGCGATGCTGTTCATCTTCGTGCTGGGCCTGCTCGCGGCGTGGGCCACCATTCGCATGCCGAACCGCTGGAAGGGCATCGTCGACACCATCCTCACCATCCCGATGGTGCTTCCCCCGACGGTATGCGGCTTCCTGCTGCTGCTTGCGTTCGGCAAGTCGACCGAGCTCGGGCGCTGGCTCATCGCGCATGGCATCGACCTTGTGTTCACGTTCCCGGCGGTCGTCATCTCGTGCATCGTGGTGGCGTTCCCGTTGATGTACCGCACGGCGCGCGGCGCCTTCGAGGGGCTCGATTCCAATATGCTCGATGCCGCCCGCACGCTCGGATGGAGCGAGGGCCGCATTTTCCGCACGCTGATGATGCCGCTCACATGGCCTTCCATCGCTGCCGGCACGGTGCTCGCATTCGCGCGCAGCATGGGCGAATTCGGCGCGACGCTGTTCTTCGCGGGCAATTACGCTGGCGTGACCCAGACCATCCCGATTGCAATCTACTTCGACTGGATGGCAGGCGATACCGATGCCGCCATTTTCTGGGTCGGCGTGGTCATCTTGCTTTCGTTCCTGGTCATCTTGTTCGTGAACACCTATTCCGCCCGCACGCAGAAATGGAAGCAGCCGGGCGGGCCGGCGGCCGGCCGCAAGGTGAAGTCCGGCGCTGCCAGGACCGCTTCCCGCGATGACGGACGAAACGCCGCCGCAGATGCCAATGCGGCGCGGGCCTCGGAGAGCAGGTGAGTACATGGGTCTCGTCGTTGACATCCGCAAGAAGCTCGCGCTGTTCGACCTGGAAGTGTCGCTGGAAGTGGGGAACGAGACCCTGGGTTTCCTCGGTGCGTCGGGCTGCGGGAAAAGCATGACGCTGCGCTGCGTGGCAGGGGTCGAGACGCCCGATGAAGGCAAGATCATCTTGAACGACCGGGTGCTGTTCGATTCCGCGGCAAAGGTCAACCT
>SUUF01000088.1:6632-8496 GCA_015062635.1 Coriobacteriaceae bacterium
ATCGTGAGCCATCCGCATACGCTCGACACCGTGCGGCTCTCGGGCTGCAAGAACACGAGCGCGGCGCGTAAGGCGGGGGATGGCCTGGTCGAGGCGCTCGATTGGGGTGTGACGTTCGCGGCCACCGAGCCGATTCCCGACAATCTGGCCTTTATCGGGTACCGCGCATTCTTCATCACGCGGGTCGATGACCCCGAGGTGTTTGAGGGCGACCGGCGCAATGTCGTTGCCTGCGTGGTCGACCGCATTTCGGATAGCCGCTTCGAGCGCACGGCGATGGTGGTGCCCATCGGCCATGAGCATACGGGGAACCGCATTCAATGGCGGGTCGACAAGCTCGCGCTCGGCGAAGGCGTCCTTCCGGAAAAGGGCGATGTTGTGAACCTGTACTTCGATCCCACCAAGCTGTATCTGGTGAGCGAATAAGCGGGAGCCGGGGGACGGTTGCGACGTCGTTGAGACGGGGCGCATCCCCCCGATACCGTTTCGCGCGGATTCTGCAACCGCTTGCCCGAAAGCACATCGGAGAAGCGCGTCAAACTTGTACCATCAATCTTTGTTATTGCATTGATAGGCACCTGTCGCCCGCGCAGCGAACGCGTCAAAACCGCACCCGCCCGCGAGCCGCAGATAGTAGCCGCCGAGAGGGAGGGAAGATGTTTCAAGCAGCTCTCGATCCGGTAGCGGGGAGCCTGGGCCTTTCGGCTCTGGTCGCCTGCATACCGCTTCTCACGTTCTTCATCATGCTTCTGGGCGTGAAGGCGAAGGCCCACACGTCTGCTGCCGTTGCATTGGTGGTCGCCGTTTTGGTGGCAGTCATCGGCTTCCAGATGCCCACCGGTCTCGCACTGGTTTCGGCGACGCAGGGTGCGGCGTTCGGCGCCTTCCCCATCGTGTACATCATCTTCATGGCGGTGTGGTTCTACCAGGTGACGGTGCTTTCCGGCCGCTCCGATGACCTTCGCAAGTTCTTTGACGAGGTTGGTGGCGGCGACATCCGCATCCAGGCCATCATGATCGCCTTCTGCTTCGGCGGCTTGCTCGAGGCCCTCGCCGGCTTCGGTGCGCCCATCGCGGTTACCGCCACGATGATTCTCGCGCTCGGCGTGAAGCCAAAGCGTGCGGCGCTCGTCGTGCTGCTCGCCAACACCGCGCCGGTTGCCTATGGCGCTGTCGGTACGCCCATCACCACGGCTGGCAATATGGTTGCCGGCGGCGACCCCACGGTTGCCCTGGCCACCGCCCAGCATGTTGCCGCCATCGTCGGCTACCAGGCCCCGCTCTTCGCGGCCACGGTTCCGCTGCTCATCGTCTTTATCCTCGACGGCATGAAGGGCGTGCGCGACTGCTGGCTGCCGGCCGTCATCATCGGCGTCACCTTCGGCATCACGCAGTGGTGGTGCTCCAACCACTTCGCCTACGAGCTCACCGACGTCATCGCGTCGCTTGTCGGCCTTGGTGCTGCCGTTATCTTCATGCACTTCTGGAGCCCGAAGGGCGTCGACGGCGTGCGTGCCCGCTTCGACTTGCCGCCCATCGACCGCAGCGTGAAGTCCGACCTCACGCCGAACCGCACCTTCATGGCGCTGGCTCCGTACCTGATCATCGTCCTGGTGTTCGGCATCGCCAAGCTCGGCATCCCCAGCCTGCTTTCCTCCACCGACATCAAGATCGCCTGGCCGATCATTTCCGGCGGCGCTATCCTTTCCGCCGCTGGCGCCGACCCGGGCACGACCTTCAACTTCAACCTGCTGTCCACGCCGGGCACGTCCATCCTCGTCGCCGGCCTCATTTCCGCGCTGGTGTACACGCTGTACTCCGAGAATGGCCGCTATAAGCTCACGATGGGCGCTGCGGTGAAGGA
>SUUF01000089.1:0-6945 GCA_015062635.1 Coriobacteriaceae bacterium
AACATCGTGCGCGATGCATCGTTGCCCGGAAACGACAAAGCCCGGCCGGGGGACGGTGTCCCCGACCGGGCTTCCGTTGTAATGCGGCCAGGCGCCTTACGTGAACAGCTGGAACACGTTCTGGCACTTCGGGCAACGCACCTTGATGTTGCCCTTCCCCGCCGGCACGCGCAGATGCTGGCCGCAGCTGTCGCAGGTCACGGTGACCTTCTCGGGCTGCGCAGGCGCGGGCTCGGGTTCCGGCTCCGGTTCCGGCTCGCGGACGGACTCGTCCGCATAGTCGTCCTCGAAGTCCTGGCGGGCCGCCTCGCGCTCGCGGGCACGCTGCTCGCGGCGGGCGCGGCGCTCCTCGCGCGCGGCCTCGGCGGCTTCGTCATCGCCGCGTCCGAAGCGCTGGAAGATTCCCAGGAACGCCTCGTTCTCGGCCTGACGCGCCGCGATGTCGCGGGAATTCATCCGCAGGGCGGCGTATACCGCCGCAGCGATGCCCAACAGCAGCACCAACACATACAAGATGGGGTTGATGCCGACGCAGAAGAAGCTGAGGACGACCAGCACGATGGCCGCGATCAGGCAGGTGCGCGAAATCGCGTCACCGCCGTTTCGCCCCACCATGTGCTCATCGTATCTGTCTTTGAAGCCCTCTGCTGCCATGTGCGGGCCTCCTATCTCGGTTTACAGGGCCTTCTTGGCGGCCTCGACCAGCGCGGCGAACGCCTGCGGGTCGTTGATGGCCATATCGGAGAGAACCTTGCGGTCGAGCTCGATGCCGGCCTTCTTCAGACCGTCCATGAACTTGGAGTAGCTCAGGCCGTTGATGCGGGCGCCGGCGTTGATGCGGGTGATCCACAGGCGGCGAATCTCGCGCTTCTTGTTGCGGCGATCGCGGTACTGGTACTGCAGGGAGTGCTGCACCTGCTCCTTGGCGGCACGATAGCTACGGGACTTCGCTCCGTAGTAGCCCTTCGCGCGCTCGAGGGTGGTACGGCGCTTCTTCTTGGCATTGACTGCACGCTTGACACGAGCCATGTTTATTCCTCCTTAACGGCTACCCGGCTTAACGCAGGCCGAGGTTGCGGGCGATCTTCTTGTAGTCGGCGGAAGCCACTTCGGTCTCGTGACGGAAGTTGCGCTTGCGCTTCTGGCTCTTCTTGGTGAGGATATGGCTCTTGTAGGCCTTGGAGCGCATGATCTTGCCGGATCCGGTGACGCGGAAGCGCTTCGCGGAACCGCGGTGGGTCTTCATCTTGGGCATTATTCTTCCTTTCCCTTTTCTTCGGAGGCCTTCTTCTCGGCCTTCTTCTTCTGGACATTGGCGGGCAGGGGCGCGATGAGCATGTGCATGTTGCGTCCCTCCATCTTGGGCTGGTTCTCGATGACTGCCTGGTCCTTCAGGTCCTCGGCGAGTCGTTCCAGAATTCCCAGGCCCTGGTCGGGATGAGCCATTTCGCGGCCGCGGAACATGATCGTGATCTTCACCTTGCTGCCAGCGGCGAGGAAGCGCTCGACGTGCTTCTTCTTGGTGTTGTAGTCGCCGACATCGATCTTGGGACGGAATTTCATCTCCTTGATCTCGACCTTGCTCTGCTTCTTGCGCGCCTGCTTCTGCTTGATCGCCTGCTCGTACTTGTACTTCCCGTAGTCCATGATGCGGCATACGGGCGGGTTGGAATTCGGTGCGATCTCCACCAAGTCCAAGCCGGCATTCATCGCGATGCGACGGGCATCCGCAATGGGGTAGATTCCCAACTGCTCGCCGTCATAGCTGATCAGACGGCATTCTGGGCAGGTAATCTTCTCGTTGAGTCGAAACCCTTGAGCAGCTATCTCGCCCACCTCCTTCTTGCGCTTACCGCGCGTCGTTGCCTTTCGGCCCTCCACGAAAAAGGCCCGAGCTTCCCGCCCGGGCCCATGCACGCACGTGTACCGGCTCGAAAGCCGGAACCTCTCGCTATTCACAGGGCCCATCAGCTGCACGCGGCGCCGAACCAGGCGGGGACCTTCGTCCCTCTTCAGTAACCTATGGAATGGTAGCACAGGTCGCTCGAGAACACGGTATTTCCACAACCTCTTGACGCAGGGCGGGTGCGGCGGGCGCGGACGCGGGTGCAGCCGGCGCAAAACCCGGTGCGGGCAGGTGTGTAAACGTCGCGTTGAAACGGGGAAAATGCGCCCGGACCACCTGCAGCCTTATCTCCCCTGCAAAACGAAGGACCTACCGGCTAGGGGGTACCGGTAGGTCCTGGGGGTAACCTTCGCGCGGCCTAACGGCTACTTCACCGAGGCGTAGAACGTCGCCTCGTCGAACAGCTCGTTAACCGACTTGCCGGCCTCGCCGAACGGGAGGTCGAGGAATTCGCTGAGCATCGGGACGAGCTCGCTGCAGTCGACATAGTGGCCCTTCTCGTTGAGCTTCGTTGTGTCCTGCACCCGCCAGTAGCGGTCGTTCACGTCCGTCAGGTAATAGCTCGCGCCGTCGACGTCCATATACACGGAGTGATTCGCGTGCAGGTACGTCTTCAGCTCGTCGTGCGAGATTTCCAGCTTCTCCTCTGCCTTAGCGCCCATATCGGCCCCTTTCGCTTGTAATTCGTAACGCGAACATCATAGCAGAGGGCCGGCGGTTACGCAGAGCACGCGATGCGTGTAAACGAGGTTACCCGTCTGGATCGCCTCGGCGTAATCGTAGTCGAGCGATGCGCTCCACGCGATGGGCCCTCCCGCAGCGGCCGTTCCCTCGCCCTCGAAATCGGCGTGCTCGCGCTCGAGCGTGAACTGGTCGTCGCGGTAGGTGGAATAGGCTGCCGGGTCGTCGGGCAAGCGCACCGAACCCGCTTTCACGGCCACGCCCGCATCGGCAAGCGCGGCCTGCACCACATCGGCATCCTCGATGGCCTGGCGAAACGTCAGCGCATTCGAGAAGCCCATGCTGCGCAACGAGGCGGAATAGCCGGCCGCTGCCACCGCGCCGGAATCGTCGAGCCACAGGCGCACCGTTGGCGCCGCAGGACCGTCCTTCGCGCGTTCTTCGGCGAGCGCCACCGTCACGAGCTGGCTCCACGTGCCCGCCGGGTCGGCTTCCCGCGTGCGCACGGCCGCGCCGCGCCCGAGCGTGTCAACGGCGTCGTCGCAGGTCAGGCCCAGCAATTCCGCAAGCGGGGGAATCTCGATGGACGCCGTCGTGCGGACGGTCGGGTCGGCATTGACCCCGGCGTCCCCATCCTGCGCGCGGGCATCGAGCTCTTGCGCCGCCGCGCCCTGCTGCTGGTGGGCCGCCACCGCGCGATCGTGCCCCGCAAGCGCAAGGCACACGGCCGCGACCACGATAAACACCGCAAGGCAGGCCACGGCGACGGCGACGACGGCGTTCACGCGCCGTGCGCCGTGCGCCCCGTCTGTTGAACTGGGTGTTTGCGTGGCATCAAACGTGCTCAAGGGCGTCCTCGAAACCCGCCGCTACAGGTACATCCGGACGATGTAGGCGACGATGGCGACGACGACGATCGCGACCACCGCGAGCAGCACGCGATGCATGCCGGTAAACGACTTGGGGTCGGAAAGCCCCGCCTCGGCCTCGGCGAGTTCCTCGGCGCGACGGCGCAGCGCCTCCTGGCGGGCCGCCCGTGCGCGGTCTTCTTCGGAAGCGGGCGCGGCGGTGCTGGAAGCGGGCTCGTCGGCAGGGGCGGAATCGCCGGCGGTTTGCGCGCCGGCCTCGGGTTCGGGGTCGGAATCTTCCACCACCCGCGCAGACGGCGCAGGCGCGGGAACCGGTGCGGGCGTCGAACTTGCCGCCTTGCCCGACCCGGCATGCACGACGAGCTCGTCGTCGTCTTCATGCACGGTTATCAGGCGGAACGGTTTCCCCTCGCGCGCTTCCACGGAAACCCCGCTAGTCGTTCTTGTCGGCCTCGGCCTGGGCGCTTTCGGTGAGCGCAGCCGCCGAGATGTCGACGGTGCCGCCCGTCCACTTCGTGTTGATGACATCGAGCACGCCATTGCCCGAAATGGTCGAGAGGGCCTGGGTGATGCCGAGCTGCAGCGGGGTGTTCTCGCTGGCCGTGGCCACGCAATAGCCGTCAGGCTGCTGCATCAGGCCGATGATGTGACCGCCGATGCCAAGGGAATTCATCACGTACGACCCCACCACGGCATCGGCCGCGGCATACTTCACCGAGCCGGCGTCGAGGTCCTGGAAGACGGTCTTCAGCTCGTCGTCGGCCTCGAGCGCGCTGTTGCCGTACTGACGCGTGACGAGCCATGCGGAAAGCGAGGAGGTCTGCGCGGCGATGACCGGGTTCTTCGATTTCTTGGGCACCTTCGCGCCCTCTTTCATGCTGAACATCGCGATGCATGCCGGCGCATAGGAATCGGAGGTCCAGCAGGCGCCGTCGGCCTCGCCCGGCTCGACGCCCATCACGACGTCGACGTCGCCGCCCGAGAGCGCCTCGAGGCCGTCCACGCCGACATCGACATACTCGACCTTCAGGCCCATCTCCTGGGCTAGCGCCGCGGCGATGTCCACATCGAGGCCGCTCATGCGCCCGTTCGACTGGCCGGCGAACGGGTAGCTCGACGCATCGACGCCCACGCGCAGCGTGCCCGGGTTCTGCAAGGCCGACGCTTCGATGGTCGGGTCCTTCATCGAGGCGTTGGGGTCGTAGGCCTGCGTGCATCCGCAGAGCGCGGTTACCAGGCAGGCAGCGAACGCGGCGACCAGCGCCGCAGCCACACGATTCTTCATACTTTCCCTCGGCCTCCCTCAAGTCTATCCATGCAGTTTCCCCCGGCTGACCTAGTCTTTGCCCCCACACTCGCGCACTGGGGCGGCAGCTGCTCACCGCGTGCCCTCTCGCCCGGAGGCCCCTTGCCTGCATGGCGGGCGGTGCGACTTACTCCTAGGATGCGCCATGATCGTCGCCGGCTCGCGCCGGTGGCTTACGTGGGTTCTTTCGACCGCATCTGCCATGAACTTTCAACTACAGACCCGGAAGAAACTGGAATGATTCTAGCGCAGTTTTCCCCCAGTGCAGCCACGTATAATGCGACGATTTGGTGATGAGGTCCCCGCAGATGCCGGACGGACGTCGGATGCGGCGGAAATTCCCCTCCAGCCGCCGCCCCGTTCACCCGCGCAGCATCTCCTCGGCATGGGCGAGCGACGCGTCGTCGATCGCACCGGAAAGCATGCGGGCGATCTCTTGCACGCGCTCGTCGCCGTCCACCTGGCGCATGCGCGTTTCGGGGCTCACCTTGCCGGCGCGCTCCACCACGTAATGGGCATCGCCGAGCACGGCGATCTGCGCCAGGTGCGTCACGACGATCACCTGGTGCGTGGCGGCCAGCTCGCGCAACACGGCCCCCACCGCGAGCGCGGCCTTGCCGCCCACCCCGGCATCCACCTCGTCGAACACGAGGGTGTCGGTGGCGTCGGCCTCGCCGAGCACGGTCTTCACGGCCAGCGTCACGCGCGAGAGCTCGCCGCCCGAGGCGATCTTGGCAAGCGGGCGCGGCTCGGCGTCGGGCGTCGGCTTGAACGAGAACGTCACCTGGTCGGGCCCCGCGGCGCCCCAGCGGGCGCGGTCGAGGCGCACGACCTCGCAGGCCACCGAGCAACCGGGCATCTCGAGCCGTGCGAGCACGGCGTTCACCTCGTCGGCGAAGCGCGGCGCGAACCGGGCGCGCACGGCCGAAAGCGCCTCGGCCGCCTGCACGAGGGCCTGTTCCGCCTCGCGCATCGCCCGCTCGCTCTTCGCGATGGCGCCGTCGAGGTCGTCGTACACCGCGAGCTCGCGTGCGGCCGCCTCGCGGCGCGCGAGCACCTCGTCCATCGTGGGACCGTACGAACGCATGAGCCCCTGGAACGCCGACAGGCGCGCCTGCAGCTCCTCGAGCTGCGCGGGGTCGAAGGAATCGACGTCGGGGATGAGCGCATCCACCTCGCGCGCGGCATCCTCGACGATGAAGCAGGCATCGGACAGCGCCTTCACGCCGTTCGCAAGGCGGGCGTCGAGCCTCGCCGCCCCCTGCAGCAACGAGATGGCCTGGTTCAACGCGTCGAGCGCGCCGTTTTCGCCGGAAAGCGCCTCGCGGGCTCCCCCGGCGCTGCGCACGAGCTCCTCGATGTTCTCCATGCGCCGGGCCTCGGCCAGAAGCTCCTCGTATTCCCCCGGCTGCGGCGACACCGCGTCGATGCGCGCCAGCACGAACCGGGCCTCGTCGAGCCGCGCGGAATCGGCGCTCGAGGCGCGCAGCAGCTCCTCGTGCTTGGCCTGCGCCTGCCGGGCCGCGTCGAGCGCCGCTCGATATGGCTCCAAGACGCCATCCAGCTCGGACCCGATCCAATCGTCGAGCATGCGCGCCTGCATCGCCGCCTTCATCAGCTGCTGATGCTCGTGCTGCCCGCACAAATCGACCGTGCGCCCCACGCGTTCGGCGAGGTCGCCCACCGAAGCCATCGACCCGTTCAAGCGCACGCGCGAGCGGCCATCGGCGGCCACCGTGCGCAGCGCGATGGTCTCCTCGTCGGGGTCTTCCCCGTCTTTCGGAATGAACCGGCCCTCGACCTCGAGCATCGCGGCGCCATCGCGCACCATCTCGGCCGAGCCCCGCTCGCCCACGAGCAGCTTCAGGCCCGAGAGGAACGCGGTCTTGCCCGAACCGCTCTCGCCGGTGAGCACCGTCAGGCCGCGGGCGGGCACCATCGAGGCCTCGCGGATGAGGGCGACGTTGCGCAGGAGGATCTCGTCTAGCATGGCGGCCCCGCTAACAGGGGTTTTCCGCAAGCACGGGAACCCATTCGGTTGCACGGGCCTTCGCCGCGCGCGACTGGCCGGCCAGCATCGCGAGCGTCACGCCGTCGAGGTAGCCGTCGATGACGTCGTCGAGCCCCTTCCAGAACTCGAGCGTCTCGCACACGTCCTGGCGCGGGCACACGCCGAAATCGTC
>SUUF01000089.1:7045-8277 GCA_015062635.1 Coriobacteriaceae bacterium
CGCATGTTCCGCAGCACCGCGCCCGTCGTCGGCTGCATGTGCCTCGCGATGATCATGCCCGACCTCATGTATTCCATGACCTTCATGACGGAGTCGCTGTTCATCCCGCTCACGCTGTGGCTCGTCGCGCTGTGCTGGCGCTGCTTCACCAGCAGCGGGAACCGCGAGCTCGCCTGCTCGCTCGGCGCCGGCGCGCTGTGCTATGTGGTGTACCTGTGCAAGGAAGTCGCGTGGATGTTCCTCATCGCGTTCCTGGCCTGGTACATCGTGGCCATCGTGAAGAAACGCCGCGCCCGTTCGCAGGCCGTCATGGCCATGGGGCTGTTCCTCATCGGCTTCCTGCTGCCCTTCGTCACCCTCAAGCTCACGCTGTTCTCGGGGATGCTCAATTCCTATTCCCAGTTCTCGTTCGACATCCTGCTGAGCCCCTACACGGTGCTCTTCGGGCTGTATTCCCTGGCCACCGACGCAACCTACTTCATCGTCGGGTTCGGCGTGTTCCCCGTGATCTACCTGCTGTGCGTGTACCGCGACATCCCGCGGCGCTACCGCGACCTCGCGTTCTTCTGCCTGGTGTCGCTGGCGGTGGGCCTGGCCGTCGTGGTGTTCACCATCTCGATGCGCGAGGACGTGGGGCATGTCGCGCTGCGCCAGCACCTGCGCTACGTCATCCCGCTGTTCGTGCCGCTGCTGATGCTCTTCATCAAGCAGGTGGCGCACGGCCAGCCGCGCCGGCTGTTGCGCAACCGTCGCCGCTTCATGGTCTCGACGGGTATCGTCGTCGCGTTCTGCCTGCTCGTGGTGGGATTCTTCGGAAGCGCGAACCTGTCGCAGGGCTTCGACAACAGCCAGTTCCACTTCATGCGCTACACGCTGGAGCAAGGCGAGCCGCTATCGCAGGAGTATTTCGACGGCTGGTCGGGCGAATTCCAGGATATCGACCCCGACGACGGCGACCTGCTGGTCATCGAGCCCGTGAACTGGGCGTGGCGCCTCGGCGTCGTGGCATTCACCCTCATCGGCATGCGATTCCTCTTCCATCGCCGCGAGAGCATGCGCGTGTTCGCGGGCGGGGTCATCTGCCTCGTGCTCGCCGTGTTCATGGTGGCCAACTCGGTGTGCGCCTACGGGTATAACATGAAGGCGTACGGCGTCGACCAGGCCGATATCGACGAGATTTGCGCCATCGACGCGCAGCTGGCCGCGCGGCAGGCAAGCGGGCAGGTCGTGAT
>SUUF01000090.1 GCA_015062635.1 Coriobacteriaceae bacterium
GTCGCCACATGTATGTCCCCGGTCGCCACATGTATGTCCCCAAGGGACCGCTGCCGCGTGATGCGGCGGTGATGATTAATCCTCGATGATGGGCCAGCCCTCTTGTTCGGCGGTCTTGTGGAGGCTGTGATCGGGATGCACGGCGGTGGGCTCGTCGGCGGCATAGAGCAGCGGACGGTCGGAATAATGGTCGCTATACGCACGCGCGATACGCCAATTCCCGGCGCCGAACTTCTCGTCGGCGAATCGCTGCAGCCGCGCGAGCTTCTCATCACCCTCCACCGGAAGGCCGTCGACGCGCGCCACGTAGCAACCGTTTTCGTCGACGACCATCGACGTTGCTACCTGGTAATCGACGACGCCGAGTTGCGCCATGCGCTCGACGATGGGTGCGAACGTCGCCGAAACCGTCACGATGACGCATCCGTCGGCGCGGTCCTTCTCGATCTGTTCGAGCAGCACCGGGCGCAGGCGATGCGCGATGCTCGTCTCGTAAAAATCGCCCAGGTACGCGTCAACCTGCTCCTGCTTCTTGCCTTGGAAGGCACGGAAAACCCGATTGCGCACCCACGCCTCGTTCGGCGGCACGTGCATCTTGTAGGCCAAGCCCCATAAACCGATGGCGAACAGGTTCGGGAAACTGATCGAACGCTCGCGGAAAAGCTTGAACAAGAGGATGACGGGTGACTTGCCGGCAAGCAGCGTTCCGTCGAAATCGTAGACGGCAAGGCGGACGGGCTTGGAATCCGCGTCGCCAGAGTCGTTCGCTATGTGCGGCCCTGAAGCCACCATTTCGTCCCTTACTACGAAAACGAGGAGCCGATGGCTCCTCGATACATTCAACTGGCGGGATGTAAGGGACTTGAACCCTCGACCTCCGACGTGACAGGCCGGCGCTCTAACCAGCTGAGCTAACACCCCGCGAATTCAGCGAAATGTATATTAGCGGTAATCGTGACACAGCGCAAGGGGGAATTTCAAAATTTTTATTTCCCGATGCGCTCACGAACCGCCCCGACCGCTCGGTCGGCAAGTTTCGCCAGGTCAGCCTGCGAGAAACCCGTGGCATCCCCCGCCGCCGACGCGACCGATGCGATCGTGGGCATGAGGTTCTTGGATGCATTCGACACCGCCTCCGCGGCCTTCTCGCGGGCCGCGCTCGCCGCGAGCTTCGCGTTCTCGACGATGCTCTTGTCACCCGAAACGCCCGCCCACGCCGGTGCGCCCTTGATGGCGCTCACGGCGTTCATGGCCGACGCCGCCACATCGGTGCCCGACTCGAAGTACTGGAGCAGCGCATGTCCCATGGCAACGGTTCCCACGTAGCCGATGCCGCCCTTCACGACCCAGCCGACACCGGGAACGAGGCCCACGGCCTGACGCGCGACGGTGCGGCACGCGAACGCCCCGCCGACGATGGCGGCGATCTCCTTGATGCGGCCGAGCGAGAGTTCCTCGCCATAGGCCGCGGCCATCTCGAGCAGCATCTTCACCTGGTTGAGCGTCATCAGCGGCATGTCGGCGCCGGGAATGATGGCGACGACGCCGATACCGGCGTTCTGGACGGCGGTCTCGTTGACCGACTCGAGCGCGAGCGGCCGGCGCACGCAGGCGAACGCGTTCGCGAACGCAAGGCGCTTCTCCTTGAACACCTCGACGACCCATGCGCCGAACTGCTCGAACATCGACTTCGCATCGGTGGAATCGACGATGATCGGCGACGATTCGGCACGGTCGGAAAGCGCGAGGGGCACGGCGGAGGCGTTCGGGGCGATGACGTCGCCCGGCTCGATGAAGTTGCCGTTGTCCTTGGCGGTACGGCACACGTTCTCGCGGTTCAGCGCGAACACCACGGTGGGCACGCCCATCGTGCGCAGGTCGGAGTACAGCTTTCCGGTTCGCATGTCCTCGCCTGCCACCAAGACCGCCATATCGGCCGATGCATCGGGAATGGCATGCTGCGGCGGGTAGGTATCGTACAGCACGCTCGCGTTCGAGGCGTTGGTGCGCGTTGCCGCCATCGCGATGTTCGCGAGGTCGCCCGCAGCCGTCTCGTCGAAGTACACATGCACCCGCACCGGCATCGAGCGCTTCTCCTCGGCATCGCTCATCGCGTCGAGCACAGCCTTGATATCAACAGGAGAGTTCATCTACTCGCTCCTCCCTTTTCCGAAGCCAACGCCATTATGCACCCAAACCGAACCGATAAGGCCCAGACAAATGAAGTTTACTACCATGAACGAGGAACCATAGGAAACGAATGGTAACGGAATGCCGGTGATGGGCATGAGGCCGATATCCATGCCGATGTTCTCGAGGATCTGGAAGCACCACATGCCCACGATGCACACCACCAGGATGAGCCCGAACAGGCTCTGGCTGTTGCGGGCGATGCGCAGCGACGAGATGATGAGCCCCAGGTACATCGCGAGCAGCGCGAGTGCGCCCAGGAAGCCGAATTCCTCGGCGAGCACGCAGAACACGAAGTCGGTCGGCGCCTCGGGAAGGAAGCCGAGCGTCGATTGCGTCGCGTTCATGAACCCCTTGCCCAGCAAGCCTCCCGAGCCCACGGCGATCTTCGCCTGCGTGAGGTTGTAGCCGTCGCCCGACGTGTCGTAGGTGCTGTCCATGAACACGAGCAGGCGCGCCCGCTGGTAATCCTTCAGAAGGACGTCGCGGCCCATCGCGGCGTCGAGCACCGGGTCGAGCAGGAACACCGCGACCACCAGCACGACGACCACGCCCACGGTGATGCCCAGGTACTTCGGGCGCGCCCCGCCGATGAGCAGCGCGATGCCGGCGATGAACAGGTACACGAGGCCGGTGCCGAGGTCGGGCTGCGTCATGATGCAGATGAACGGCACCGACATGAGCCCGAGCGCCTTCAGGTATTCCCGCGGGTCGTCGAGCTTGCCGCGATACTTCGCCATGATGCAGGCATCCATGAGGATGACCGTGACCTTCGCGAACTCGCCCGGCTGGAAGCGCGCAGGCCCGATGTGCACCCACGACAGCGCGCCGTTCGACTCGACGCCGAGCAGGGGCAGATGCGGTGACAAGATGAGCACGATGTTCACCACCATGAACACCGTGGCGTAATCGCCGAGCTGCCGGAAATCGAAACGCCACAGCAGCACCATCAGGACCGCGCCCACGAGCACGCCCATCAGCTGGCGCGTGAAGTTGTAGTCGGGGTCGTTCGCCGTGGCGGAAAACGACACGATGAGCCCGTAGACCGTCACGAGCGCGATGCTCACGATGAACGGGATGGGCACGGGGAAATCGCCGCGCTTGCGAATGCGCGCAGCGCGGTTCATCGCGGCATCGGGACGCCGCATCTGGGAAATCGTCCGCATGCGCGCCATTAGTCGGTCCTCTCGGTATTACCGCCCGAGCCCCCGGCATCCGAAGCGACCGAATAGTCGGCCGAAATGCGGGAGGTGTCGGCGGTGAGCTTGCCGTCAGCGTAATCGAGCGCCGCCTGCATCACGGTGGCCGAGGCGATCGCAGCCGACTGCGCGCCGGCGCCGCCTTCCTCGATGATGCACGCGACGACGTATTTCGGCTTGTCATAGGGCCCGAACACGGCGAACACGCCCTGGTCGCGCTTGCCCGCGACTTCGGCGGTACCGGTCTTGCAGGCCACGTTCATGTCGAGGAACAGCTGCGAGACATCGCCTTCCGCGGCCAGCCGCTTCATGCCCGCCGTCAGCAGCTTCACGTTTTCGGCCGGAATGTCGATCTCGCGGTCGATGCCGCCCTCCTCCTTGATGACGGTGTCGCCATCGGAGTTCTTCACCTCGCGCAAGAGGTGCGGTTTCACGACCTTGCCGCCGCTTGCAACCGCCGCATACGAGACGGCGAGCTGCATGCAGGTTCCCAGCACATAGCCCTGGCCGATGACCATGTTCGACATGTCGCCGGGCATCCATTGGGCTTCTTCGGGCTCGTCCTTGAAGTATTCGGCCTTCCATTCGGGCGTCGGAATGCGCCCGACCGCCTCGCCGGCGAGGTCGATGCCGGTTGCCGCCTCGTATCCGAACTGCTTGATGTAGTCCTGCATGGCCGAATCGCCGATACGGCCGCGGTCGTCCCAGAACGCCTTCGCTATCTCGTAGAACGCGATGTCGCACGACTCGTAGATGGCCGTCTCGAAGTCGATGTTGCCATGGCCGTACAGGTTCCAGCAGCTCTGCGGGTAATCCTCGCCGAACCCGGTCCACGTGCCCTGGCAATCCCAGGTCTTCTTGTTGTTCACGAACCCGTAGTTCATGCCCGCGAGTCCCGTGAACGCCTTGAACGTCGAGGCCATCGGGTAAGTGCCCGCGATGGCGCGGTTCATCAGCGGGTAGCGGCTCTTCTCGGTGTTGAAGCGCTCCCACACTTCCTGCGAGATGCCGCCGACGAACTTGCCGGGATCGAAAGTCGGGTAGCTTGCCATCGCGATGACCTCGCCGTTCGTCACGTCGAGGCACACGATGGAACCGGCCGTGCCGATGCCGCGCCCGATGACGTCCTTCGGCGCGATGAGGTCGTGCAGGGCCTGGTCGGCCGCATGCTGCACGCCGGTGCGGATCGTCAGGTACACGTCGCTGCCGCGCGTGGCCTCGGTCTCGCTCACGACCTGCTTCACCGAGCCGCCCGAGTCGACGATGAGCGTGCGCACGCCGTGGTCGCCCGCGAGCAGGGCGTCATACGATTCCTCGACGCCCGCCTGGCCGACGAAGTCGCCCGACGAGAGCGCGCGGCCTTGCGCGACGTTCTTCAGCTGCTCCTCGGTGACGGTGCCGGTGTAACCCAGCAGGTGCGCGGCGAGCGCGCCCATCGGGTAATTGCGTTCGGTGCGCGTCTGCGTGATGACGCCGGGGAACGCCTCGGGGTGCTCCATGATGTAGGCGGCATCGCGCAGCGAGGCGTCGCTCACCACGACGCGCTGGCTCTGCGCGCCGTTCGAGGTGTCCTGGATGCGCTGGCGCACGATGTTGTACGGCAAGCCGAGGAGCACGGAAAGGCGCTTGACCACATCGCGGTCGTCGGCCACGGCGCCCTCGGCCAGGATGGTCAGGATGTTGCGGTTGTTCACCAGCTCGATGCCATCGGCGTCGTAGATGATGCCGCGCGGCGCCGGCGTGCTCACCGTCGTGTACAGGTTCTCCTGCGCATCGCGCCCGTAGCGCCCGCCCTCCAGGATCTGCAGCGTCCAGAGCTTCACCGAAAGCGAGCCGAAGATGGCCGCCACCAAGACGCCGATCGCCACGAAACGGGAGTTCATCGTCGTGCCGGCGGTCACCGGACGGCCATCGCCCGCGACGCCCTTCGAGCCGCCCGACGCGAAGATCGACGAGCGTCCCCCATCGTCGACGCCGACGGTGTCGATGGATGCGATATCGGGCTTTCCCTTGGCTTCCGATTTATCCTGCCAGGGCAATGCACCCGAACGGTACCGGATGAACACGAACACGCCCGCGGCGATTACCGCGATGGTGACGATGAAGGCAAGCAGCGCTTCGACCATGGACGGGCCCCTAGTTGAACCGTATGTTCTGCATGGTCATGCCGCTGCTGCCACCCGAGCTGCGCCCGCCGCCGAAGCGGAAGCCGACCAGGTACACGATGAAGGTGATGACGGCGTCGTAGATGGCGCAGGGTATCGCGACATGCGCGAGCCCGTCGATGAAGCCGAGAATGCCGAATACGGCGAGGAAGATGCAGAACAGCACCTGCATCACCAGGATGCCGGCGAAGATGAGCAGCGCGGCCATGAAGGGGTTCTCGTTGCCCACCGCCTCGACGATCATCGGAAGCGCGAACGAGCACACGAGCAGGCAAAACGCCGTGGACCCGACCGGCGACTGGCCGACGAGGTCGGCGACGATGCCCATCACGAACGCGAACACGTAGTGACGTTCGTCGGGAAACAGAACCATCACGGCGAAGGCGGCCACGACGATGAAGCTCGGCATGGCGTCGCCGAACGTGAGCGCAGGCGCAAGCAGCAACTGCAAGATTGCAGCCACGACGCCGACGATGGCGAGCATTGTCCGATCAGCGCTCATGGTGTTCCCCGCTAGCCTTCCTCATCGTATTCTTCATCTTCGACGGATTCTTCCTCAGAGCTTTCATCTGCGGATTCGTCGGTATTCGTCTCTTCTTCCGAACTCTCGGACGCCTTCTTCGAATCGGATTCGGCCGACTCTTCCTTCGGTTCGGCATCGGCGGCGTTCTTCTTTGCGCTCACCGAGGTCACGACCATCACTTCCTCGAGCCCCGAGACTGCGTCGTTCGGCGCGACGACGATCTGGCGGATGGCCTGGCCGTTGCTGTTCTCGACGCGCACCACGGTGCCCACGATGAGCCCGCGGAAGTAGCCGCCGCCCACGCCCGAGGTCACCACGACATCGCCGACCTTCACGTCGACGTCGGCCGACACGTCCTCGAGGTACAGCAGGCCGTCGATGTTGCCCTTCAGCAGGCCCTCGGCGCGGCTCGACTGGATGAGCACGGCGACGCCGCTCGCGGAATCTTGCAGCAGGCGCACCTCGGCCGTGGTGTTCGTGACCGATTTCACCTGGCCGACGAGCCCGGAGGTGCCCATGACCGGCAGGCCGACGGAAATGCCGTCGTCAGAGCCCTTGTCGATGGTGAGCACGCGGTTCCACGACTCGCCCGTCACGCCGATGACATGGCAGGTGAAGCCCTCGATGCCGTAGGTGTCGCTGAGCTTCTGGATGCCCTGCAGGCGCTCGGCCTCCTGACGGTATTCCTCGAGTTCCGAGACCATCTGGCGCAGCTCTTCGTTTTGCGCCTTCAGGTCGCTGATGGTGTTCGGGTCGGCCTTCAGGTCGTCGAGCGTCGTCTGCGCGGCGGTCTGCGCCGACTGGATGCCCGCACCCGCCGTGCGAATGGGCGACGTGACGACCCCGGCCGCCGATTGCACGGCGTGCAGCGGGCCGCCTTCGCCCTCGGCGCTGTAGACGGCAGCCAGTACGAGGGAAACGACCAGCAAGACGATAAGCAGGAAGTTTCCGCTTATCGCCGACTCCCTTTCGTTGAAGCGAAGCGGCATATACGATACGCCCCGTTATTTCGTGCGGACGAGCGTCTGCTTGAGCGTCGTGGGCGATTCGAGCACCTTCAGGCAACCCATGACCACGTTCGTGAGCGCGGTCTCGGAAACCCAGACGGGAATCTCGAGTTCCTGCGTGAGGTAGCGGTCGAGGCCGGAAAGCAGGCCGCCGCCGCCCGTGAGCAGGATGCCGTTCTTGATGATGTCGCTCGCGAGGTCGGGGTTCGTCTTCTTGAAGGTCTCCTTGATGTGGATGACCATCTCGTCGATCGTCGGCTGAAGCGCCACGCGCACGTCCTCGGACTGCACGATGACTTCCTTCGGCTGCTCGTTCACGACGTCCTGGCCCGAAATGACCATGTCGCGCTCGCGGCCGTCCTCGAACGGGAGGATGGAGCCGATCTTGATCTTGATGATCTCGGCCGTGCGCTCGCCGATCTTGATGCCGAGCAGGTCGCGCAGGTAGTTGGCGATGGCCTCGTCCATGCGGTTGCCCGCGATGCGCAGGCTCGAAGACGTGACGATGCCGCCGAGCGAGACGACGGCGACCTCGGTGGTGCCGCCTCCGATGTCGACGATCATGTTGCCGGTAGGCTCGGTGACGGGCAGGTCGGCGCCCATGGCGGCGGCCATCGGCTCCTCGATGAGGTACGCCTGGCGTGCGCCCGCCTGGATGGTGGCCTCGAACACGGCGCGCTTCTCGACCGAGGTCGCGCCGCACGGAATGCACACGACGATGCGCGGCTTCGGCTGCCAGGGATACTTGCGCTGTGCAGCCTTGTTGATGAACGCCGAGATCATGGCCTCGGTGACATCGTAGTCGGCGATGACGCCGTCGTGCAGCGGATGCTCGGCGCTGAACGCGTCGGGCGTGTGGTTGATCATGTTCTTCGCTTCACGTCCGACAGCCAGCACGCGTGTGGTGTTTTTCTCAATCGCCACGACCGAGGGCTCGTTGATGACGATACCCTCGCCGGAAATGGCGACCAGCGTGTTTGCGGTTCCAAGGTCGATTGCCATGTCATAGGCTGATGACCTGCTGAAACTATCGAATATGGACATTCATGCAGCCCTTCTTGAAGTGCGGTTTTGCAAAGATGGATTCTAACACAGGCCACCCACCCGCTATGAGGGCTGCAAACCAGGTACACGAACCCCGCATAAAACCCCGC
>SUUF01000091.1:0-4016 GCA_015062635.1 Coriobacteriaceae bacterium
GTGAACTCCTCACAGTCGTACGTTGACGTTTGTGCTTGTGAAACCTGAACCTGATATGCAAGACGTGAGAAAATTATACGGCGAAGAACAGGAGAAACATACGAAAAGTTAGCGCGCGACGCAATTTATTTCAGCGGATGCGCCCCGCCATGCCCTGCGGCACGAGGATGAGTCGCATATATCGTGCGCAAGATGGTGTGGGAATCGCGCGCTTCGGAAATCTCAATTTATAAAATTGACGTAATCTAAGTGCGAATGGCTAAGATTTTGTGAATGCATCTTGCTTTCCGTGCACTGCGTGCTACCATGCCCTTTAGCAGTCGTAAGGATGCACTGCTAAACCGAGGTAATAATTCCCGCCCGCGCGGGATGAGCAAGTGAAAGGAAGACAAAATGAGTTTGATTCCCCTGGGTGACCGCGTGCTGATCAAGCAGGACGAGGCCGAGGCAACCACCGCTTCCGGACTGTTCCTGGCGAGCGAATCCAAGGAAAAGCCGCAGTCTGGCGTCGTCATCGCCGCCGGCGAGGGCAAGCGCGACAAGGACGGCAACCTCATCCCCGTCCTCGTGAAGCCGGGCGACCATGTGGTGTTCGCCAAGTACGGCACCAACGAGATCGACGTCGACGGTGAGAAGCTCCTGCTCATGCGCGCGGAGGACATCTACGCCAAGTACGCCGACTAATTCCGGGGCGAAGCCGAACGATTTCGCAACCAAGCGACCGCCACGCGGTCAATGATGAAAGGAACCATAACCATGGCCAAAGAAATTAACTTCCAGGAGGACGCGCGCAGCGGTCTTGCCGCTGGCGTGAAGAAACTCTCCGACGCCGTGAGCGTTACCCTCGGCCCCAAGGGCCGCTACGTTGCGCTCGAGAAGTCGTACGGCGCACCGGTCGTCACCAACGACGGCGTGACCGTCGCCCGCGACATCGAGCTTGAGGACCCCATCGAGAACATGGGTGCCCAGCTGGTGAAGGAAGTCGCCGTCAAGACCAACGACGTTGCCGGTGACGGCACCACCACCGCCACGCTGCTCGCCAACGTCATCGTGAACGAGGGCCTGCGCAACGTCACCGCCGGTGCTGACGCCCTGGCCATCCGCCGCGGCATCGACAAGGCCGTGAACGCCATCGTCGAGCAGATCAAGGAGGACGCCATCGAGGTGTCCACCACCGAGCAGATCGCCAGCGTCGGCGCTATCTCCGCCGGCGATGACGAGATCGGCCAGAAGATCGCCGAGGCCATGGACGCCGTCGGCCGCGATGGCGCCATCTCGGTCGAGGATTCCCAGACCTTCGGCTTCGACGTCGAGGTCGTCGAGGGCATGCAGTATGACCGCGGTTACATTTCTCCCTACATGGCCACCGACATGGACCGCATGGAGGCCGACCTCAAGGATCCGTACATCCTGCTCACCGACCAGAAGATCTCGAACATCCAGGACCTCGTGCCGCTGCTCGAGACCGTCATGCAGTCCGGCCGCCCGCTGCTCGTGGTTGCCGAGGATGTCGAGGGTGAGGCCCTGGCCACCCTGCTGCTGAACAAGCTGCGCGGCACCCTGAACGTCGCCGCCATCAAGGCTCCGGGCTTCGGCGACCGCCGCAAGCGCATCCTCGAGGACATCGCCATCGTCACCGGCGGCACCGTGGTTGACAAGGACTTCGGCCTGACGCTCGCCGACGCGACGCCCGACATGCTGGGCACCGCCAAGACCGTCAAGATCACGAAGGACAACACCCTCATCGTTGACGGCGCTGGCGACAAGAAGGCCATCGAGGACCGCATTTCCCAGATCCGCGCCGAGATCGAGCGCGTCGATTCCGACTTCGACCGCGAGAAGCTCCAGGAGCGCCTGGCCAAGATTTCCGGCGGCGTTGCCGTGTTGAAGGTGGGCGCTGCGACCGAGTCTGAGCTGAAGGAGAAGAAGTCCCGCATCGAGGACGCCCTGCAGGCCACCCGCGCGGCTGTTGAAGAGGGCATCGTCGCTGGCGGCGGCGTGGCGCTCATCGACGCCCTGCCCGCCCTGGATGCCATCGAGTACGACAACAACGACGAGAAGGTCGGCATCGAGATCATTCGCAAGGCCCTCGAGGCTCCGATGCGCGTGATCGCCAAAAACGCCGGCTACGAAGGCTCCGTCGAGGTTGCCACCGTCAAGGGCCTGAAGAAGGGCGAGGGCCGCAACTTCGCGACCGGTGAATTCGGCGACATGATCGCCATGGGCGTGAACGACCCGGTGAAGGTGACCCGCACCGCGCTGCAGTCCGCTGCTTCCGTGGCCGGCCTGATCCTGATCACCGAGGCCACCGTGCACGAGATTCCGAAGGAGGGTCCGGACCTGTCCGCGCTCGCCGGTGCTGCCGGCGGCGGCATGGGCGGCATGATGTAAGAATCGGCGAAGCCGCCGTCGCGTGACGGCGGCAAGCCGCAGAGACGTAGCGCGCTACGTTCCATGCACAACAAGAAGAGGCGGGTCCAAGGGCCCGCCTCTTTCACGTCTGGCGTTTTCTTCGGGGCTATGAATTGATGCCGAGTGCGATGTACGTGCAAGAAACCATGCCGGTTTTCTTATGCTGCCACAACACCGTCATGCTTTCGTCGTATTTCGTGAGCGTGAAGCTCGACGCTTTCTTGTGCTTCTCGATGTATTGCTTGTTCTTGTAGGTGTTGATGATGACTTCCTTCAGCTTCCATCCGTTCTTCGCCTTGAGCACCACCTTTTTACCCGGTTGGGCCTTCTTCAGGTCGTAGTAGTTCATCGCCTTGAATTTGCCTGCGTAGTTTTTCGAGCCGATCTTCAAGGTCTTCGCGGGGTTCACGTACTTCTTCGCGATGAACGTATGTGTGTACGTTTTGCCCTTGTACTTGTACTTGATGGTAGTTGTGCCGGCCTTCTTCAGGTGGATGGTGATGGAATAGGGGTATTTCTTCACCTCGGTTATTTTGGTGTTCGAATTCTTCACCGAGGTTATCTTGTTCTTGCTGTCGGAGTCATAGACGACATACACATTGGAATCGGGAATAGCGGGATCGAGTGCGACGTAGTGAGTGCCCGATTTGAACGTCCCCGCCTCGGTTTGGGTGAGCGCTTGGGCGGGGCTTGCGGCAAGCGCAAGCGCAACGACGGCTCCCATAATCGCCACCGCCGCTAAACGCAGCGCAACCATTGTTCGATGCGGTATCGCAGTACTCATGAGTCCTCCTCTCGACCATGCCTGCATTATACGGGAGCAGGTATGTCACATACCGCGCATAATCCCAAGTCATTTCTGTGTTTCGGAAAAAATATGTTGCGCGCGATTGACGTTTTGGGTACAGTGCACCGCGAGCTATGAAGAAAGGCGACCCGAAGAGGGCCGCCTTTCGGCGTTTTATGAGGAAATGAGCGTGTGCTCATGTGAGAAAAGGCTAATCCGGGTGATGTTCTCGGATTGGCAAGAAAGGCGCGGTGACCCCTTGGCGCTTGCGGTAACGCTTTTGGCAGGTGCGTTCTTCCTGCTTGGTGCAGTGGTGGCGTGGCGTGCCCGCGGCGTGCATGCCATCGAGGAGTATTCCATTGCCATCGCCTTCGGGTCGCTTGCCCTGGTTGCGGCGCTCGACCTGGTTCCCGAGGTTATGGAGGCTGCCGAGGAACTGACGCTGCCGGTAGCGTTGTGCCTGGTGGCAGTGGGTGCAGTGGCTCTGGTGCTCATGGACCGCCTGTTGCCCGACCACCATCATGCCGAGGAGGGCGAAGAGGGCACGTCCCATATCGGCGCGATGGCCGTGCTCGCCATTTCGGTTCATAACCTGGCCGAAGGCGCGGCGATATACGCCATCGCCACACAGGATGTTTCCGCGGCCCTTATGCTTGCGCTCGGCGTGGGGCTGCATAATGCGCCGATGGGCATGCTCGTTTATTCCACGCTCGAGACGAGCCGCGCTCGCGGTGCCGCCTTCCTTGCCGCCGCTGCGCTTTCGACATTCGTGGGCGGTCTCATCATGTTCTTCCTGGGCAACCTGATAAGCGAGGCG
>SUUF01000091.1:4116-8150 GCA_015062635.1 Coriobacteriaceae bacterium
GGGTGGTTGTCATGCGTGCACGGTGCCCCTTGTGTCATCCTGAGCGGAGCGTGCGTAGCACGCGGAGTCGAAGGATCCCACAATCGGTCATTGGCTACCAATCCGAAGCAAGATCGCGCCATTCGGGGTTTGCCCTTTGAACAAGCGCATCTTTCTTGGCGCGTCGCCACCCCTTCAATTGTTTTTCGCGGGCTATGGCGTCATCGATGTTTCCGCATTCCTCGTAATACACGAGTTTGTGCACTGCATACTTTTGGGTGAAGCCGGGTATGGAGCCGTTTCGGTGTTCGACTATGCGTCTTTCGAGGTTGTTGGTCACGCCGACATACATCACGTTGCGGCGTGCGTTTGTAAGGATGTACACATAATAGGTGTTGGTCATAGTTGCCCCCTTGCAAGATCCTTCGACTCCGCTCGCTGCGCTCGCTCCGCTCAGGATGACACGGAGGTGGCGCCGCTGGTGCATTTGCTTGACGGAATTACACCTTGCGGTTCGAATCCCGGGGAATTCTACGTTCTTGATGGCTGGGCCGCAGGGATTCGAACCCCGATAGCGGGTACCAAAAACCCGAGTCCTGACCGTTGGACGACGGCCCAGCTTAGAAGACGCTCGAGAAACGTGGTGGGCCGTGAGGGAATCGAACCCGCGACCTTGGGATTAAAAGTCCCCTGCTCTGCCAACTGAGCTAACGGCCCACATCCATTCGAGCAATGGTGAATTGTACCTGCCCCTGCGTGCGCGGTCAACAATATGAACAGGTCTTCCACTGCGATTTGCGAAGATGCGCGATTTGCGCGGGCGCGTACCGGGATGGTGGCACCCGTTTCCACAGAGGAGTGAAGCTGTACCTGTATATGTGCGGCGGAAACCGATATCATTGAGGCAAAGGCGCAGGTTGATCGGCTGTTTCAGGGGCCTTCGCCTGGGGTATCGGGGTATGCGTCATGGATGGAAGGAGAGGGTCATGTCTGGTGAGGTAAGCAAACCGAGGTTGTTGCTGGTATGGGCGTTCGTTGCCGCCTTGTGTCTCGCGCTTGCGGGATGCGGCGGTTCTGGTTCAAGCGCGGCGAGCTCGTCGGGCGGAAGCGAAAGCGGCAGTGCGAGCGAGAGCTCGACCGCGCCCGAGCCTGCCGACCCGTCCGAAAAGTTCATCGGCGACTGGAAGATCGCGGCGGTCAACACGCAGGGCATGCTCGTTGTCGGCGATTTCAGCGCGAACTTCGAAAGCGCTGCCGATATGAAGCTTTCCGTGAAGGAAGACGGCACCGGTTCGTTGAGCTTGAACGACGAAAGCAGGTCTTTCACCTGGAAGCTCGCGAACGATGACGCGATTTCCCTGGAAGTCGAGGATGTCGACGACCCGCTGACCGTTAATTACGCCGACGAGGCGCTGACCCTCGAGATGAATACCGACGACATGGCGGGAACGATGTATTTCACGAAGGACGGTGCCTATGCTGGCGGTAAGGCGCTCGCGCTCGCCGATGCCACCGACATCACTTCGCCCGATGCCGTGACGGGAACCTGGACCATGTGCGGCGCCGGCTTGTCAGGCATGACGATGTACGGTGACGCGGAGGCCCTTTCCGCCCTCGGTATCGGCGATAGCACGACGCTCGTCCTCAACGAAGACGGGTCGGCCGAGGCGTTTGGCACGCAGACCACGTGGACTGCCGGTGCCGACGGCGCAACGGTGAACATGAGCTTCTATGGCTCGGAAGGGGCGATTCCGATGAAGATGATCGACGACTACCTGATCATCGACGCCTCCGAGGCCATGAATGCCGAGATGTTCTTCCTGTACAAGAAGTAAGCGGCTCGAACACGCGGCACAAAGACGAATGGGGCGGCCCCGCTGTTGCGGAGCCGCCCTTGTGCTGCCCGGAGCGAGCGCGCCCATGATTTGATGATTTTGCGCAGGTCGCGAGCCTCGTGGCTGTATTGCGGAAGTTTGCTAAAATATCCATTTGTCGCTTTATAGGAATTTGCTGTGAAGGAGCACTCTTGAGCAAAGACGATGTGATCGAACTCGAAGGTAAGGTCGTCGAGGCCCTGCCTAACGCCATGTTTAGGGTCGAGCTCGAAAACGGACACAACATCTTGGCACACATCTCGGGCAAGATGCGTATGCACTACATCAAGATCCTTCCTGGTGACCGCGTGACCGTCGAGCTGTCGGTCTACGATTTGGACCGCGGTCGCATCACCTATCGTTTCAAGTAAACGTTGGAAATCGGCACGCCCGAGCCTCGAGGCGTGTAGATTATGTGTGCCCTGTTGCCGACAGGGTTTAGAGGCAGCGACAAAGAGGTTAATCGCCTGCGGCTGGGCGTGAACATAGAAGAAGTACAAACGCAGTACCGAAAGGAAATGAATTATGAAGGTACGTCCTTCGGTCAAGAAGATGTGCGACAAGTGCAAGATCATTCGTCGCCATGGCAAGGTTTACGTTATCTGCGAAAACCCGCGCCATAAGCAGCGTCAGGGTTAAAGGAGGGAATGAAGAATGGCACGTCTCGTAGGTGTTGACCTTCCCCGCGACAAGCGCATTGAAATCGGCCTTACCTATATCTATGGCATCGGCCTGACCACTTCCAGGAAGATCCTTGCCGAGACCGGCATCGATCCGGACATCCGCGTGAAGGACCTCCCCGAAGAGGACCTCGCGAAGATCCGCGACTGGCTGAACAATAGCCACATTTACGTCGAGGGTGACCTCCATCGTGAGCGCTCGCAGAACATCAAGCGCCTGATGGAGATCGGCTGCTACCGCGGCCTGCGTCACCGCAAGGGCCTCCCGGTCCGCGGCCAGCGCACCCACACCAACGCTCGCACCCGCAAGGGCCCGCGCAAGCAAATCGGCGGCAAGAAGTAAGTGGAGGCAAGCATAAATGGCTAGGAAACAAGTCAAGCAGCAGCAGCGCATCCGTCGCGCTGACCGTAAGAACATTGCCGTGGGCCAGGCTCATATCAAGTCCACGTTCAATAACACCATCGTGAGCATCACCGATCCGCAGGGCAACGTCATCTCCTGGCAGAGCGGTGGCACCGTCGGGTTCAAGGGTTCCCGTAAGTCCACTCCGTTCGCCGCTCAGATGGCCGCCGAAGCCGCCGCGAAGACCGCTATGGAGCACGGCCTGAAGAAGGTCGCCGTCTTCGTGAAGGGCCCGGGTTCCGGTCGCGAAACCGCGATCCGCAGCCTGCAGGCCACCGGCCTCGAGGTCTCCAGCATCCAGGACTGCACGCCCATTCCGCACAACGGTTGCCGTCAGGCCAAGCGTCGTCGCGTCTAATTTGTTGAAAGGATCGATTTAAATG
This sequence comes from Coriobacteriaceae bacterium, assembly GCA_015062635.1. Taxonomy (GTDB): domain Bacteria; phylum Actinomycetota; class Coriobacteriia; order Coriobacteriales; family Eggerthellaceae; genus UMGS1519. The sequence goes on from SUUF01000091.1 coordinate 7,436, forward strand.
GCAATCAACAGAACTCCGGTTCTCAAGCGCTGCCGTCAGCTCGGTCTCGACCCCGTCGTGCTCGGCTACAGCAGCTCCAAGACCAGCAAGCGTCAGGTGCAGCGTCGTCGCAAGGAAAGCGAATACGGCATGCAGCTGCGCGAGAAGCAGAAGGCCAAGTTCGTCTATGGCGTTCTGGAAAAGCAGTTCCGCGGCTACTTCGAGAAGGCCCGTCGCCAGCAGGGCGTCACGGGTGACAACCTGATGCGCATCCTCGAGAGCCGTCTGGACAACGTGGTGTTCCGCCTGGGCTTTGCCCGCACCCGCAAGGAGTCCCGTCAGATCGTGACCCACGGCCACATCACCGTGAACGGCCGTCGCGTCGACGTCCCCTCCTATCGCGTGCGTCCCGGCGACCTGGTGGCCGTGGCCCCGAAGAGCAAGGACCTGCTCGTCATCAAGAGCGCGCTGGTCTCCAACGAGCGCTTCGAGGTTCCTGCGTGGCTCGAGGTCGACATCGAGAAGCTGCAGGGTAGCGTGCTTGCGCTTCCCGAGCGCGACCAGATCGACCTGGAGATCAACGAACAGCTGATCGTCGAGCTCTACTCCAAGTAATCGCAGCTTTAAACGGCACAGTAAAGGAGGCTTACCACATGACAGAATTCATGAGGCCGACGGTAACTGCCGAAGAGGTCACCGAAACGGTTGGACGCTTCGCCATCGAGCCGCTCGAGCG
>SUUF01000011.1:0-3738 GCA_015062635.1 Coriobacteriaceae bacterium
CGGGTTGGCCTCACTCGGGTTGGTGGCCGGCGATGAGGTACGTCTTCGCGTCGACCGGCTCGCCGTTGCGCCAGCGGAGCTTGATGAAGGCGGGGTAGCAGTAGAAGACCATCTCCTCGCCATTACGCGTGACGCGCTTGGCGAATGCCGTTTCGGGAAGCAGGCGCCATCGGTCGTCGGCGAGCCCCCAGCTCTCGATGCGCTCCATCAGTTCCCCTGCCGGTCCATCGGGGTCGAAGGAGGGCATATCCGGGTCGTCCGGCGATGCCCCGAAGCGCACGCTCGCGCTTACCGTCGGCAGCGCGCGTCCCTCGGGGCTTATGTCGAGCTGGAATTCCAGGGGATAAGGGCTTTGGGCGAGCAGCTGGCATCGCGGCAGCAGCGTCTCGCCGAAATCGCACAGGCCCACCTGGCGCAGGTCGCGCTCGAGCAGGGCGATATCCTGCGCATATGCACGTTCCAAACCGCGGTCGGGTATGCATTCCACGCGCAAGTTGAAATCCTTCCGGCTGGGGAACACGCCGGCATAGCAGCAGAACCAGCCGTCGGGCAGGCGCTTCTCGAAGGACCGGTACGCCTCGGCGGCCGTCTCGTTTTCCGCTGCCTGCAAAAACGAGCATATCGTTTCGGGCGTGTGGGTGCGCACGAGCAGCTGGACGGCCGGCTCGTCGATGCCGGCCGAATGCACGTCGTAGCTTAAGGCGAGCTGCCGAACCTTGCTTATGTCCTGGCGCGCGAACCACGAGAACACGGCGGGGTTTCCGCCGGTGGTTTCGGGGTCGAATGGCATGTCGGCGTCAAGCGATTCGCGTGCCGTCAGCACATGCAGGTCGAACCAGGGGTCGCCGGCAAGTGGTAGCTCGAACCAGATCTCGGGGAAATCGGGGCTTGCCATGCTGCGCCGGAACGCCTCGTGCGCCAGCGGATGATAGGGGCCGAACAGCTTCTGCTCGCGGCCGCCGATGGCGCACAGCGCATAGATGATGTCGTAGATTCGTGAGTAGTCGACCATATGAATCCTTCGCTGGTGAACTGCGGCTTTGCGCTTACACGCTTTCTTCGAGGGTATCACATCTGCGCGCAGGCCGGGTTTTCGCGCGTGGCGAGGATGGAATCGCGGCCAACTCCGTATAATGAAGGACGAGAAACGGATGGCCGGATGGCCTGTGGACGATTCCCATTGCCCGGCCGCCGCGCGAAGGGAGATATGGAACATGGCGAACGAAACGCACGAGGCGACCATTGCCGCCGAAGACGAGCAGGCAGCATCGCGCACGGCGGGCGAGGCGGGCTGGCACGTATCGCGGTACAACCTGAGCGCGCCGGTGCCGGGAACGAAAAAGGTCGCCATCGCGAACCTGTTCAAGGGCAATTGCGCGGAATACACCCCGATCGAGCTGTACCTGCTCTCGGTGCTCGACGAGCTCGACGAGCACCATCCCATCATCGAGCGCTTTTCCAAGCGCGGCATCATCGCCAACTTCGACGAGCGGGCGGCGCTCGAGACGATGGGCCGGGCCGCCTGCGCGATGCCCGGCGGCGTGGGCATGACCATCTGCCCGACGATGGGCTGCAACTTCGATTGCCCCTATTGTTTCGAGGACCATCGTGTCGGCCTCATGACGCAGCAGGTGCAAGACGACGTCGTGGCCCTTGCCGACCGCATGCTCGACGTGAGCGGCGCGAGGTCGCTCATGGTAACGTGGTTCGGCGGCGAGCCGTTGCTGGCGCCGCGGATTATCGAAGCGCTGTCTGAGCGCCTGATGGCGGTTGCGGAAGAGCACAACGCGAAATATTCGGCTGGCATCATCACCAATGGGTACCTGCTGACGGCGGAAAACTTCGCCATGCTCGAGCGGGTGAAGGTGGACAACATCCAGGTGACCATCGACGGCTTGGGCGCGACGCACGATGCGACACGGCGGCTGGTAGGCGGCGGCGCCACGTTCGACCGCATCATCGGCAACCTGCGTGACAACAAATACTCGATGCGGGTGAACGTACGTCATAACGTGCATGAGGGCAATCGTGACGAGGTGGAAGAGCTGCGGGCGTTCATCGAGAAACTCGCAGAGGAGTCGGGCAACGACCTGTCGTACTATCCGGCGCCGGTTGCTGCCAGCGAGGTGGCCGATAACCGCGGCGAGCAGGTCGGTTTGCTGTGCGAGACGAACATGAGCGAGATCGGGATTATGCAAGAGGCCGGCCGGTTCCGTGGCGCGCACGGGCATTATTGTGGCGCCAACAGCATCTGGGTGGTGGGCATCGATGAGAAGGGCAACCTGCAGAAATGCTGGGAAGCGGTCGACAAGCCCCACTTGAGCTTCGGCACCGCGCGCGACTGGGACCCGAAGAACCCGCTCGGGACGACGACCAATCTCGATAACCTTACCAGCTACCTGAACACGGCCAACCCGGTGAACGACCCCGAATGCCGTGAATGCGTCTGGCTTCCCTATTGCGCAGGTGGGTGCCCCTACAAGCGCTTGCATGCCGAGCGGATGTGCTTGGCGTTCAAGGATGATGCCGAGGGCTATGTCCTGGCGCTGCACGCGCGCATCGGCGAGAAGAAGAAGGCCGAGGCGGCGAAGCAGGCCGAGGCGGAGCAGGAAGCCGAGGCGGGGCAGGCAGCCGGGGTTGCCGTCGAAGCGGCGGACGGGACCGACAACTGATGAGCGTGCCGTCAAACGCCACTGCCCTCGAGGTCTTGTTCTTGCAGGCGGCCGATGACGGCCGTGGCGAGGTGCTGTTCGGGCAGAGCCTCGAGCGGGCGCGCGCCGCGTGCCGACCGTTCATGGTGGGCGATGAGTTCCCCGATGTGTATTTCGAGTTTCCCCTGGCGGGCGACCCGTTCCTCGACATCACGCTGCTATACAGCGAGCTTGCGCCCGGCATGCGCATCGATTCGCCGGCTGCGGCGGGGGCTGAACCCATGCTCGATTGGTGCGCCGGCGTGAGGAGCGATTACGACGACGTGTGCTGCGGGTTCGAGCTCGATACGAAAAACGAGCAGCTGCCCGCCGCCGCCGTCCACTTCCAGCCGCGCAGGCACACCGAATTGGTCGCGCCCTTCTGCGAGGCGATCGGCGAACCGGAACGCGCGCACCTGTATCTCGACCTGAACGCCCGCATGCCCGAAGGATGGAAGCTCTCGTTTTTCGGGCTGTTCCGCGGGCGTCCGAACGCCCCGTTGCGCGTGTGCGGCTACCTGGGAGATGCGCAGCAGAAGGCATGTGCGGAAGATCCCCGGTGCATCGCGGCCGTGTTCGACCAGATCGGCTTCACGGCCTACAACGATGCGATGATTGCGCAGATTGCGGAGCTGCTCGCGCGGGCACCCGGCACCACCGACTTCCAGTTCGACGTGTTTCCCGATGGGCGCCTGGGCAACGTGTTCGCCATCGATGTGCAATTCGGGATACAGCAACCGGAAGCCGTGCGCGAGGCGTTCGACACGGGGTCGTCGGGGTGCCTGCTCAGGCTGCTCGAGCGATGGGGCATCGCCGATTCGCGTTGGAAGCTTGCCGGCGATGCGGCGTTCGCCCGTGCGATTCCCGTGCAGCTCGAAGACGGCTCGCCAGCTCGTTTCGCGTTCACGCTGATGCCGCAGTGGACGAAGGTGCGCTGGATCGACGGCGCCCTGCAGCCCGCCAAGCACTACAGCCTGGCCCACGCCGGCTTGCTGGAGTAAGGCGACATTGCATCGGCTCCTATCGACCTGACAAACCCCTCCGGTGG
>SUUF01000011.1:3838-15096 GCA_015062635.1 Coriobacteriaceae bacterium
CTGACAAACCCCTCCGGTGGTTTTGTCAGGTCGATAGGGGCCGATGGACCTGACAAACTCACCGGAGGGGTTTGTCAGGTCGATTGCGCGCGATTATTCGCCCGGGGCAATGCAACGCGCCCACCCTCTTGCCGGGCGGGCGAGAGGGTGGGCGCTTCGATTCAAGGGTGCGCTGGCGATGCTTCAACCGCCCATTGCTAGAGCGCGCAGAGCTTTTCCTTTTCCTCGAGAATCTTCGCGAGCAGCTCGGAGTAGTCCATTTCGGTGCCGGCGCGCAGCAGCTCGGTGATCTCCATCACCGGCTCGAGGATCGGGGTGATGGCCAGGTTCGCGAGCACGCCCTTCAGCGCGTGGGCCGCCTCGAATCCCGCCTTCAGGTCGTTGGCGGCAATCGCCTGCTCAAGCGCCGCGAAGCCGGCATCCTCCTTCACCATGCCCACCAGGCGCAGGTAGAACTCCTCGTTGCCCATGCACCGGCCAAGCCCTTCGTCGACATTCGCCCCATAGGCCCTCAGGTCGTCAAGCGTCATGGTCTCCATCCTTTCTGGCGGTTCGGCGCAGCCGGTCCCGGTGCGCCTACAGCCCCTTCATCCGTTGCTTGTTCCAGTACATGGCCGTATTGGCCCGGTCGTACACCGCGGCCAGCGATTCGTCGGCGCCCGCCTCGTAGGTGGCCAGGCCGCCCGCGATGAGGATGCCGCCGATCTGCCGGCTCATGCGGTTGTTGTCTTCCAGAAGCGTCATCAGCGACTCGCGGGCCACGTAATCGTTGCCCTGCAAGATGGCCACGAACTCATCGCCGCCCACGCGGTAGACGGGGCTGTGCTTGAACACGTTGCACACGACCACGCAGGCGTCCTTGATGTATTGGTCGCCCGCGCGATTGCCCAGGGTCTCGTTCACGCGCTTCAGGTCGTTGATGTCGCACACCGCCACGGCGAAGGGCTGCTGCTCGTCGCTTGCGATGGACTGGTTGATGCGCTGCTCGGTCTCGGAATAGGCATGCAGGCTCTTCACGCCCGTCAGCGAGTCGTGGTTCGCCTTGCGCATCGCCCGGGCGTGTTCCTGCTCGCGGCGGATCTGCGTGTTCACGTTGCTCACGCCGATGACGATGTGGTGGTCGGCGCGGTTTTCCATGCGCGTCGCCTTCATGTGCACGTAGGTGGGTTCGCCGTCGAGTATCAGGCGGTATGTCAGCGTGAAGGTCTCGTCGCGCTCGAGCGACGACATCACCTTCTCTTTCGTGAACGCCTCGAGGAACATCGGGATGTCGTCGGGATGCACGACGCGCTTGATGTTCTCGCGGCTCAGGTTGAAGAAGTCGTCGCCGTTCGTCTCGATGTTCAGCTTCTTGTATTGCGGCGCCGAGCTGTACTCGATGAAGCTGTCGTTGTCGGTGTCGATGTAGTAGATGCTGAAGTAGTCCATGGCCAGCGCGTGCGCGATGCTCGCGTAGGTCACGGTCGCCTGCCGGATGGCCTCGGCCTTCTCCTCCTCGGTAATCTGCGCGTCGATGTTGCTCACGCCGATGATGATGTGGTCGCGCTTCGGCCCTTCGGCCCACACGACCTTCATGTTGTAATACAGGGGCTCGCCATCGATGAGCAGGCGGTATACCAGCGTGTACACATAGCGTTCGCGCAGGGTTTCCAGCAGCGATTCCTTGTCAAGCGCCATCGCCACGCGGTTGCGGTCATCCTCGAAGATGACCTCCTTGATGTTCTTCTTGCATTCCTCGAAGAAGTTGGTGCCCGTGGTCTCGAGCTCGAGCCGGCGGTAGGCCCCATCGGTCTTGAATTCCATGTAGGTATCGGAATTGATGTCGATGTAGTAGATGCTCTCGACGTCGTGCGAAAGCGCCTGCGCGAGGCTGCTGAAATGCAGCTCGTTGGGATGCTCGCCCGAATCGAGGGCCTTCAGCTGCTCGTTCACGTTGGAAAGTCCGATGACGATGTGGTGGTTGTCGTGCGTGTACGCGCGCACGGCCTTCAACGTGTAGTACATCGGCTCGCCATCGATCACCAGTCGGTAGGTCATCACGAAGGGATGCGAGCCGGCCAGCTGCGAGAGCAGCGTTTCCTTCTGCATGGAAAGCGCCACGCGTTCCTGGTCGTCGGGGTACACCGTCAGCGGGACGCTGTGCAGGTAGTCTTCGAAGAAGTCGCCGCCGCTGCGCTCGATCTGCAGGTCTTCGTAGCAGCCTTCCGAGCTGAACTTCACGTAGTAGTTGTTCTCGGTGTCGATGTAGTACACCACCTCGAAGCCGCTCGACAGGGCGTGGGCGATCTTGCCCATCGACCCCTCCTTGCGCTCGGCGATGTAGTTGGAAGTCGAGGTGCGCTCGAGCGGCATGGTCGCCAGCTGCTCCTTGCGCTCCACCATGAACTTCTCGTATTCATCGGGCGGCACCGGGCGCGAGAAGTAGTAGCCCTGTACGAAGTCGCAGCCCATCGCCCGCAGCGCGAGCATCTGCTCTTCGGTCTCGACGCCCTCGGCGATGACGGGCACCGAGAGGTAATCGGCGATGTCGATGATGACCTCGAGCATCTTCGTGTCCTTGCGCTGGCTGAACGCGTTGCGGATGAACTGCATGTCGAGCTTCAACGCGTCGATGGGCAGCGTCGAGATCATGTTCAGCGACGAATAGCCGGTGCCGAAGTCGTCCATCTCGATTTGGAAGCCGATCGCGCGCAGGTCGTTGACCGTCTCGATTATCTGCTCGGAATCCATCGTGTAGGCCGATTCGGTTATCTCGAGCAGGAATTCGTGGGTCGTGAGCCCGTTCTCCTTCAGCACGCCCTGCAGCGTGTCGATGAGGTGCGGGTCGTACATGTCGATGCGCGACACGTTCACCGACACCGGCACGACGAAGTCGAAGCGCTCCTTCCATTCGCGTATCTGCGCGGCGGCCGTGCTCCACACGTAATTGTCGAGCGCCTGGATGAGGCCGTTGTCCTCGAACAGCGGGATGAACACGCCCGGCGAGATCATGCCGAGCTCGGGGTGCTGCCAACGCACGAGCGCCTCGGCGCTCGCGAGCACGGGGATGTCGGGCTGCACGTCGAATTTCGGCTGGTAATACACCTGGAACTGGTGTTCGCGGATGGCGGTGGGGAAGTCCTCGATGAGCTGCTCGGCGTACAGTTCCTTCTCGCGCAGCGTGTCGTCGTAGATGCCGATGCGCCGCGTGAAGCTGCCCTGCACCATGTCGCAGGCCATCTTGGCGCGGTCGAAGCGGCGCTCGATCTCGAGGCTCTTGTCGACGTTGGCATACACGCCCATGCGCAAGCGGATGCGGTTCTCGTCGGCATCATCGCCGCCGAGGCCGATCGAGGCATGCTCGAGGATGGCGTTGTAGTCCTTGCCATGCGGGCAGTACACCATGAACGTGTCGGCTTCGCGACGGCAGACGATGCCGCCGGTATCGAGCACCATCTCGCGCACCGCCTCGCCGATGCGGCGCAGCACGGTGTCGCCATAGGCGTTGCCGAAGCGCTCGTTGATCATGTGGAAGTGGTTCACGTCGAGCACGATGGCATCCATGTCGAGGTTGCGGTGGTGCTGGTCGAACTGCTCGGCGTAGCGGTAGAAGTACTCGCGGTTGTACAGGCCGGTCAGCGTGTCGCGCTCGGTGGAGTTGATGATCTGGCGGTCTTCGGAAAGCTCGATCGTGCGCCTGATGCGCGCGAGGATGACGCCCGCCTGCGGGTAGGGCTTCGGGATGAAGTCGATGGCGCCGATGTTCAGGCTCTCGACCTCCGAGGTCTGGTCCGACGTGATGACGATGACCGGGATCTGCTGCGTTTCGGGGTCGGCCTTCACCTGGCGCAGCACGTCCATGCCGTTCATCACGGGCATCATCAAGTCGAGCAGCACGAGTGCGAGCGTGTGCTTGTTCTCGCGGATCTTATCGAGCGTCACCTGACCATTCTCGGCGAAAATCAGCTCGTAGTCGTCCTGTAGGATGCTGCGCAAGATCTCGCGGTTGATGGCCTCGTCGTCGGCGACGAGGATGAGTCGCTTGCCGTTTTCCGAGTGGAATCGTTCGTGGCTCTTCAACATGATGTGCTTCTCCTGGGTTCGTACATGCCTTTGGGGTCGTTTCGGTTCCGATGGTCATCGGGTCCGGGCCCCCATTTCCTTCAGCTCTCGCTTCCTCTTATACATCAGGGCGTCCGCCCGTTCGAATACCGCGTGCAAGGTGGTGTCGGCGCCCGGCTCGTATTCCGCGAGGCCAGCCGACACGACAACTTCATCGTACGCGATATTTTCCTCGACGCGTAGGTTAATCTTCTGCATCAGCTCGTCCCGATGCTCGTAATCGCGCCCCGTGAGCACGGCGACGAACTCGTCGCCGCCGATGCGGAACACCGGGCTGTGCTGGAACACCTCGCACACGAGCAGGCTCGCCGAGCGGATGTAGTCGTCGCCCGCCTTGTGCCCCTGCGTGTCGTTCACGTATTTCAGGCCGTTCACGTCGCAGATGACGATGGCGAACGGGGTTTGGCTGCCGTCGGCGATGCGCCCGTCGGCCGCGGTCTCGTACTCCGAGAACGCGAGCTTGCTCTTCACGCCGGTGAGCGGGTCGGTGTTCGCGGCGTGGCGCACCTTGCCGAGCTCGGCTTCGTGGCGGCGCGCCCGCTTGCTCAGCACCGCGTAGTTGGTGAGCAGCACGCCAAGCGAGAGGGCGAACAGGGCCACGACGACGACGATGCTGCGGGCGTTCGCGAGGCGAATGCCCTCGAGCGTGCTCGCCACGAATGCGTCGTCTATCACGGCGCCGGCTTCGGCGTAATGCTTCTGTATGTTGGCCACGGCATCGGCTGTCACGTTCATGTTGGTCTGGCTCATCCACACCAGCGAGACGAACAGGACGAGCGAGAGCAGGCCGACCCACACGATGATGGAGCCGCCGAAGCGGTTCTCGCGTTCGTGCTGCAGCACCGCGCGGAACACGATGAAGCCCAAGATGGCCCATGCGACGAACAGGAAATACGTTTCGGAGGCCATCGACCCCGTGGTGAACAGGTTGGGGACGAGCAGGTACAACGCGATGGCCACCATCACCGCGAGGCCGGCGATGCCGGTGCGCTCTTCGAGCTTGTCGCCCCGGAACCTGGCCGTCTTCCACGTGCAGGCCGAAACGAATGCGTAGATGATGGTCGCGCCGAGGGTCGTGACGTCGACGATCCAACCGATGGCGGTGCGCCCGATGAACGGGATGAGGCACGAGACGCCCGCCGTGAACAGGATCGCCTTCCACGGGATGCCCTTGTCGTTGAGGTCGGCGAAGAACGCGGGGACGACGCGGTCGCGCCCGAGCGAGAAGAACAGCCTGCTGAGCGCGAGGATATTGCCGATGAAGCTCGTCGCGATGAGGCAGAACAGCGAGAGCATGAGCAGGGTGACGCCGCCTTGCCCCAGGTAGTGCTGCGCCGCATAGAACGGCGGCAGCCCCGTGAGGCCCGAAAGGTGGCCGGCGACCGAGACGTAGCGAAGCGACGTGCCGTATTCCGGCGGAAACGCCGAAACCGAGAGCAGGATGATGAACAGGTAGAGCAGGGTCGCCGTGACCACGGCGGCGACGAGCACCTTGAAGGCGCGGCTTACGGGGAAGGTGAATTCCTCGGCGCCGTGCGAGATGCTCTCGAAGCCGATGAAGGCCCACGGCGAGATGCAGGCGATGATGAGGATCTGCGAGAACTCGTTTTCATCGGGGACGAAGGCCGGCTCGATGGGGATGTCGAGGCCGAGCATCGCCGCGCCGAAGCACACCGTGATGCCGATGGTGAAGAACGCCACCAGGGCGACCATGAGGTTGGCCGCGCCCTTCTTGAAGCGCGTGAGGAAGAGCCCGAAGATCGCGATGGCGCCGACCGAGAGGAGGATCTCGCCCAGGTAGATGTCGTATCCGAAGACGGTGTATAGGAAGCCCGTCTCGAACACCGGCCCGATGAATATGCGCGAGAACAGGGGCAGCGAGGTCGCATTCGCCCATAAGATGGCGAAGTAGGTGAGCATGAGGAACCAGGCGGCGAGGAAACCGTGGTCGTATCCGAACGTGTCGCGCGAATAGGCGTAGGCGCCGCCGGCATCGGGCGTGCAGTTCATCATGTAGTGGTAGTTGCGGCTTATCGTGATCATCACGATGGCGCCGATGGCAAGGCCGAGGGCGCTTCCCATCGGGCCGGCCTGCGAGATGTAGGTGTTGCCGGTTACGACGACCGAGCCCCAGCCGATGCTGGTGCCCAATGCGAGCGCGCAGGCGGCAGTAGGCGAGAGGTACGGCGTGAGCGTGGACTTCATGTTGACAGCTGGTCCGGCCATCGCCGCGCGCACCCCTTTCCCCACCCGAGATTATCCGACGATGTACGCTCTATTATAGGCGATATGACGGTGGTGCGATGTTGCGACAACCAGGGGAATGCGTCGGAATGCGATGGGCCGTGGTTTATGGGCTTATCGCGTTTGGGAATCGGCGGCTGTTGCCCACGTGTTGCCATTCTGTCATTATTGGTGTTTGCGTTTGCACTCTGTATAGGCATGCGACGAAGGGATTTGCGTTGACTGACACCGAACTGAGGCTGGCCAAAATCGTCGAGGCGTTCTCGAACCCCGATGCTGCGGGGTCGAATTTCGAGGATTACCTGGCTCTTTGCGCCGATGAAGTGGGCGAGCTCGTCAATGGCTACATCCCGACGAACGAAAACGCCGACATCAACCGTTACCTGTACGACCCGCTGGTGCGCTTCTCGCAGAATGCCGGCAAGCGCCACCGCCCGCTCATCTGCTTCGCGGCCTGCGCGGCGGTCGGCGGCGACATCAAGCGCGCCGTCTCGTCGGCGGCGGCCATCGAGCACTTCCACTCGGCCGCGCTCGTGCACGACGACATCGCCGACAAGGCCGATTTGCGCCGCGGCGAGCCGTGCCTGCACCATTCCGAGGGCATCGGCTTGGCCATCAACATCGGCGATTTGGGCTTGTCGCTGGTCAACGGCACGGTCATCCGCGACCCCGAGCTCGACGACGCCACCAAGGTGCGCGTGGTCACCGAGCTCATCGACATGACGCGCCGCACCATCGAGGGGCAGGCGCTCGACATCGGCTGGGCGCGCGATGGGCGCTACGACATCAAGCAGGAAGATTACCTGCTGATGGCGACGCTGAAGACCGCCCATTATTCCGGTGCCGTGCCGCTGGCCATCGGCGCCATCGTGGGCGGCGGTTCCGATATCGAGATCGAAGCCCTGCGCAACTACGGCCTCGACACCGGCCTGGCCTTCCAGATCCAGGACGACCTGCTGAACCTCGTGGGCACCGAGGAAGCCACGAAGAAGGACTTCCGCAACGACATCACCGAGGGCAAGCGCACGCTGTGCGTCGTGCATGCGCTCGAGCATTCCCCGAAGCGCGAGCGGCTGGTGCAGATCCTGGCCGCCGGCGAGCACGACCCGGCGGTGCTGCAGGAGGCCGTCGACATCATGGAGGAATCGGGCAGCATCGCCTTCGCGCGTGCGTATGCCGAGAACCTCACGAGCATCGCGAAGAACCATCTGATGATGGTGCTGCCGGCATCGCCTGCGCGCGACATGCTGGCCTCGATGGCCGACTGGTTCGTGAACCGTTTGAACTAGGTGCGCCGTGGATACCATCAAGACAGGCGATTCGGGAGCCGCGGTTCGCGACGTGCAGGGGAAGCTGGCCGCATTGGGCCTGCTCGACGCCGAGGCCTGCACGGGCACCTTCGATGAGGCGACCGCCGCGGCGGTGCGCGCCTTCTGCCGCACGCACGGCATCCGCGAGACCGGGGAAGTCGACGAGAAGACCTGGTCGGCGCTGCTCGATGCGTCGTTCCAGCTGGGCGACCGCACGCTGTACCTGCGCATGCCGTTCTTCCACGGCAACGACGTGGTGCAGCTGCAGACCGCGCTCGGCTCGCTCGGGTTCGACTGCGGCAACCCCGATGGCATCTTCGGCGCGCATACCGAGGCCGCCGTGCGCAAGTTCCAGCTGAACCTGGGCCTGTTCAACGACGGCATCGTCGGCGCCGCCACCTATGCGGCGCTGCAGAACCTGAAGTTCTCGTGGGCGGGCAAGAGCCCGGCGCACGAGTCGCTGTACCTGGGCTTCGCCCGCGCGGCCGACGTGCTCGAGACCTGCACGCTGTGCCTGTTCGGCACCGAGGAGTTCACGCGTTCGGTGGCTTCGCGCATGTCGAACCTCGCGCTGGCCACGAACCCCCATTCGAAGATCATGAGCGCCGATTCCCTGCTGGTGGCGCCGGGCGACGACATGCTGATGGTGCATATCGTGCTTCCGGGCACGCCTTCCGAGGGAATCCCCGTGGTGCTCTATGAAGACGGCGAGGGCCTGGCCCTGCGCCTTCGCTCCGCGATCGAGGCGGCCGGCACCACTGCGCCGCGCATCGCCGTGGAGCTGCCCGGCACGCAGTGGGAGATGGCGGGCGAGGGCCGTTCTGCCCAGCATTACGCCATCACCCTGCTCGACGCGCTGTGCGTCTCGCTGCTGCCCTAGGCATTTGCGTCACCGATGAAAGGAACACACATGAAAGCATCCGCCATCATCCTCGCCGCCGGAGCCGGCACCCGCATGAAGTCGAAGCTCCCGAAGGTCGCCCACAAGATCATGGGCGAGCCGCTGGTTTCGTATGTCATTTCCGCGGCCAACGAGGCCGTCGAGCTCGACAAGCTCGTGGCCGTGGTCGGCCATGGGCGCGAGCAGGTCATTCCGCTGGTGGAAGATACGTGCGAGGTCGTGGTGCAGGAAGAGCAGCGCGGCACGGCGCATGCGGTGAACAGCTGCGCCGAGGCATTCGCGGGCGTTTCGGGCTCGGTCGTCGTGCTGTCGGGCGACTGCCCGCTCATCACCGCCGATACGATTCGCCGCCTGGTCGAGCGCCGCGAGGAATCGGGCGCGGCCGTGGTGGTGCTGTCGATGATTCCCGACGACCCGTTCGGCTATGGGCGCATCGTGCGCACGACCGCCGGCGAGTTCCAGCGCATCATCGAGCAGAAGGACTGCACGCCCGCGCAGGCCACCATCACCGAATGCAATTCCGGCTTCTACTGCTTCGACGCGCAGTTCCTGTTCCAGGCGCTCGGCGAGGTTTCCACCGACAACGCGCAGGGCGAATACTACCTTACCGACATGGTCGAGATCGCCCGTCATGCGGGCCGCGTGGTCGAGGCCATGGTGGCCGACGACGCCGACGAGTGCCTGGGCGTGAACACGCGCGTGCAGCTGGCGCAGGCCACGAAGATCCTGCAGCGGCGCATCAACGAGCGCCACATGCTGGCCGGCGTGACGATGACCGACCCCGACCAGGTGTGGATCGGCCCGAAGGTGCGCATCGCCGCCGATGTCGAGCTGCTTCCGCAGACCTTCCTGCTCGGTGACACCGAAATCGGCGAGGACACGGTTATCGGCCCGAACAGCCGCCTTACCGACACCCGCGTGGGAGCGCGCTGCACCGTCGACGAGACCGTTGCCATCGAGGCAATCCTCGAGGACGAGTGCACCTGCGGTCCGCGCGCCTACCTGCGTCCGGCCGCCCACCTGCTGCGCGGCGCGAAGGCCGGCACGCACGTCGAGATCAAGAAGTCGACCATCGGCGAGGGCTCGAAGGTGCCGCATCTTTCGTACATCGGCGATGCGGTGCTCGGCGAGGGCGTGAACATCGGTGCCGGCACCATCACCTGCAACTACGACGGGTTCCACAAGTGGCCGACCACCGTGGGCGACCGTTCGTTCGTGGGCAGCTCGACGATGCTCGTGGCGCCGGTGAACGTGGGCGAGGACGTGACCGTCGGCGCCGGCAGCGTCATCACCGCCGATGTGAGCGATGGTGCGCTGGCCCTGGGCCGCGGCCGTCAGGTCGAGAAGCCCGGCTGGACCGCGAAGTTCCGCGCATCGCAGGATAAGTAACAGGGTGCGGAACCGGGTTTCATGAGCAAGTGATCGAAAGATAACGGGACGTCGCGAGAGTGCGGCGCCCCGTTATTTTTGGCTGGAGGTGGCCGGGAAAAGTGGTCACTATAATATTCAGGTAGTGGGGGCCTAAACAATAACGGTGTTTCTGTCGGGTCTTGCGCGTACGGCAGGTGTACGTGGGCCGATATGGTATCGTTAATTAGGTTTGGGGACGCGTGTGAGGAGCGGCAGAATGTCTGATATGAAGAAAACGCTGGCGGTGTTCTCGGGTTCGCAAGACTCGGCATTGGCTGAGGAAATCGCTGATTACCTGGGCATCGAGCTGGGGTCGGTCCAGCTTGAGCAGTTCGCCAACGGTGAGAATTACGTGTGCTACGGCGAATCGATCCGCGGCGCCGATGTGTTCATCGTGCAGGTGGTGAAGGGCACCGCCGTGAACGACTCGCTGATGGAGCTGCTGATTATGGTGGATGCGGCCAAGCGCGCGAGCGCGCGCACCGTCACCGCGGTGGTTCCGTCCTACTTCTACGCGCGTCAAGACCGCAAGGCGTCGGCGCGTGAGCCCATCACCGGCCGTTTGGTGGCCAACCTCATGGAGACGGCGGGCGTCGACCGCACCATCACCATCGATTTGCACCAGGGCCAGATTCAGGGCTTCTTCAACAGGCCGGTGAACCATCTTACCGCCATGCCCATCCTCGTCGATTACTTCCGCCAGAAGGGCATCGCCGAGGGCGAGCAGCTGTGCATCGTGAGTCCCGACGTGGGTCGCGCGAAGGCCGCGAAGAAGTTTGCCGACTACCTCGATGCCGACCTCGCGATCATGCACAAGGGTCGTCCCGGCCACAATCAGGCCGAGATCACGGCGTTCTTCGGCGACGTCGAGGGCAAGGTGTGCATCTTGAACGACGACATGATCGACACCGGCGGCTCCATCGTGGCTGCTGCCGCGACGCTCATGGACCGCGGTGCGAAGAAGGTGTACGTTTCGGCGACGCACCCGGTGTTCAGCGGCCCGGCCTACGAGCGATTGGAAGAGGCTCCGGTGGAGGAGATCGTCGTGACGAACACGCACCCGATTTCCGCCGACCACCTGGAGGGCAAGATCAAGGTCGTCACCGTGGCGCCGCTGCTGGCCGAGGCCATCCGCCGCGTCTACCACAACGAGAGCGTCCGCGCGCTCGGCGACGCCAACCTGTAAGGCTGCGTCCTTCGGCAGGTTGCGCCATTCGCTTCGCTTCGTTTCGTGGGGCGCTTCGGCGCCCCACACGTGTGCTTCCGCAGGCAATCCGAGGCGCTTCCGGTTG
>SUUF01000011.1:15196-22861 GCA_015062635.1 Coriobacteriaceae bacterium
CCCCCCACGTGTCATCCTGAGCGGAGCGCCGAAGGCGCGAAGCCGAAGGATCCCACAAGCACATAACCCCTGACCAGCGGATTCTTCCGCAGCATTCAGATAGGAGCAACGCAAACCATGTACTTGGTTGCCGGCCTGGGTAATCCGGGCGAAGAATACGAGCACACCCGCCATAACGCCGGGTTCGACACCGTCGACGAGATTGCCCGCGAGGCGCGGGTGAATTACTGGAAGAACGAGTGCGGGGCGCTTACGGGAAAGGCCGTCATTGCCGGCGAGGACGTGATTCTGGCGAAGCCGCAGAGCTTTATGAACGTGTCGGGTGGCCCGGTGAAGAAGCTCATGTCGGCATATGGCATCGAGCCCGACCATCTGATCGTCGTGCACGACGACCTCGATATCGAGCCGGCGAGCATCCGCGTGAAGTTTGGCGGCGGCCTGGCCGGGCATAACGGGTTGAAGTCGATTGCCGACAAGCTCGGCACGCGCGACTGGTTCCGTGTGCGCGTGGGTATCGGTCGCCCGCCGGGACGCATGCCCGTGGTCGATTTCGTGCTCACCCGCCCGCGCAAGGACGATGCCGAGGATTTCTCGCAGGGCTGCTATCGCGCGAGCCTCGCCGTCGAGAGCCTCATTCGCAACGGCCTTCAGAAG
This sequence comes from Coriobacteriaceae bacterium, assembly GCA_015062635.1. Taxonomy (GTDB): domain Bacteria; phylum Actinomycetota; class Coriobacteriia; order Coriobacteriales; family Eggerthellaceae; genus UMGS1519. The sequence continues at coordinate 15,851 of SUUF01000011.1, forward strand.
ACCCAGCAAGATTTCAACTAGCACGCCGGCAATATCGCACGGGAATTGCAGGGGACCCGTCCCTCTTGCACGTGGGAGTGCAGGAGGGGCAGGTCCCTTTTGAGTTGATGGGGCTTTGTGTCGGCGTCCCGTTCGGGCTGCGCCTCGCAGCCGATTTACCGGCGGGGGAATGTCGCCGGATCGGCCGTATGGCGCTACGCACCACACAGCCGATTTGCCGCCAGCGGGAATGTCCGCGGATCGGCCCGCTGGCGCGTTTGTCGCGTTCATCGTGTGCACCAACGAATGAGGGCGGCACGGGATGCCTGTTTGTGGGACAATGGGGGGCGAGAATACAGAAGCGTCAGAGGTACCCATGTCAGCCAGGTTCAACATCCATCCGGCGGATTCCGCCGCCATCGACCGATTGCAGCAGGAATTCGACCTGCCGCGTTTCATCGCGGCCACGTTGGTGGCGCGCGGGCTTTCCTCGCCCGATGACGTGCGCAAGTTCCTCACGCCGTCGCTCGAGCGCGACTGGCGCAACCCGTACGAGATTCCCCACATGCAGGAATTGGTCGATGGCCTGGCGAGCGTTATCCGCCAAGGCCGGCGCATCGTCGTGTTCGGCGATTTCGACCTCGACGGCATCTCATCGACGGTCACGCTCACGCGCGGCTTGCGCGAACTCGGGGCGAAGGTCGAACCGTTCATCCCGCACCGTTCCGACGAGGGATACGGCCTTACCGAAGCCGCCATCGCGCGCATGCGCGAGACGCTGGCGCCCGAATGCGTCATCACCGTCGACTGCGGCATCTCGTGCCGCGATGAGGTGACGCTGCTGAAGTCTGCGGGCATCCAGGTGTTCATCACCGACCATCACGAGGCGGGGGAAGCGGTGCCGCAGGGCGTGCCCGTGGTCGACCCGAAAGCGCATGCCGGTTGCCCGAGCGCGATCCTCGCCGGCGTGGGCGTGGCGCTGAAGGTCATCCAGGCGGTCGGCGGCCGCCTGGGCAAACCCGACCTCTGGCTCGATTACGTCGATTTCGCGACGCTCGGCACCATCGCCGACCTCATGCCGATGCGCGACGAGAACCGCGCGCTCGTGGCCGAGGGCATCCGCATGATCAACGAGCGCCCGCGCCCGTGCCTCACGGCGCTGCTCGATGTGGCGGGGGCCGGCGGCAAGCCCGTGGCCAGCAACAACCTGGGTTTCACCGTCATTCCGCGCCTGAATGCCGCGGGTCGCATGGGCGACCCGATGCGCGCGTTCGATTTGCTGATGAGCGACAGCCTGGACGAGGCCTACGCCTGCGCCGAGGTGCTCGAGGCCACCAACGACGAGCGCCGCGCCATCGAGGCCGAGCTCGTCGAGCTCGCGGCCTTGCAAGCCGAGAAGAAGTATCACGGGCAGCGTATCCTCGTGCTCGCCGGCGAAGGCTGGCACGAGGGCGTGAAGGGCATCGTGGCCGGGCGCATCGCGCAGAAGTACGGCGTTCCCACCATCTTGTTCACCATCGACGAGAACGGCGAGGCGCATGGGTCGGGCCGCGTGGTGGGGCAGGTGAACCTGTTCAAGGCCGTGGAAAGCGCCGCCGACATCCTCACGCGCTTCGGCGGGCACGAGGCGGCGGTGGGCATCACGCTTCCCGCCGACAAGCTCGACGAACTCGACGAGCGCCTGTGCGCCTACATGGACGCGCTGCCCGCCGAGAGCTTCCACCCGCGCATCTCGATCGACGCCTGCGTGGGGCTCGACGAGCTGAGCCTCGCGAACGTGTACCGCCTGGACGAGCTGATGCCCTATGGCCAGGAAAACGAGCAGCCCACGTTGCTCGCGCGCAACGTGATGCTCACGAACTGCCGGGCGGTCGGCGCCGACAAGAGCCACTTCAGCTGCCAGCTCACCGATGGCACGAACACGATTTCGGCCATCATGTTCCATTGCGGCGACATCGAGCTGTTCATGCGCTGCTCGTCGGTCGTGAACGCCGCGTTCAACGTGCAGGTGGATGAATGGCGTGGCCGTCGCAACGTGAAGGCGATGCTGCGGGCGTTGGCGCCCGTGCAGCCGTGCGCGGCGCTCGAGGCCTGCCTGAACGACGAGTCGCTCGCGTTCGTGAGCGAGCTGTTCGGCAGCGACGACGCCGACCTCGTGGCCGATGCGTGCGAGAGCGCCGCCGAGGTGGAGCGCGCCGAAGACGCCCGCGCGCGCAACCGCGTGGAATGGGAACAGCGCGCAGCCGACGACCCGGCGGGCGTGCGCGCCGAGATCGTGCGGGCCTTCATCGGCGATGCCGCGCTCCATGCGGCGCAGGCCGAGGTGCTCGATGCGCTCGATGCGGGCACGTCGACGCTGGCCGTGATGGCGACCGGCCGCGGGAAGTCGCTGCTGTTCCAGGTGCATGCCGTGGAAGAGGCGCTGCGCAACCACGCGACGAGCGTGTTCGTGTATCCGCTGCGCGCGCTCATCGCCGACCAGGCATTCCATTTGAACCGCGCGCTCGAGCGGTTCGGGGTGGCGTGCACGGTGCTCAGCGGCGACACGCCCGCCGACGAGCGGGCGCGCACGTTCGAGGCCATCGCGCTCGGCACCTGCGACATCGTGCTCACGACCCCGGAATTCCTCGCCCGCCACAGCAGCCGGTTCGCCGCTGCGCCGCGGCTGGGGTTCGTGGTCATCGACGAGGCGCATCACATCGGGCTCGCGCGTGCCGGCCATCGGGCGGCATACCACGAGCTGCGCCGCGAGCTCGGCGAGCTCGGAGACCCGCTCGTGCTGGCCATCACCGCCACCGCCGACGATGACATCGCGAAAGATATCGCGCATGAGCTGGGAATACAACATCAGGTGTTCGATCGGCATGCCCGCGAGAACCTCAAGCTCGACGACCAGCGCGGGCTGCGCAAGCGGGGCGATTACCTGGCGAACCTGGTGGCCCGCGGCGAGAAGACCGTCATCTACGTGAATTCCCGCGCCGAATCGGTGGCCCTCGCGCGCTACCTGCGTTCGTGCGTGCCGCAGCTTGCGAGCCTCATCGGCTTCTACAACGCGGGGCTTTCGCGCGAGGAGCGCACGCGCGTCGAGGACCTCTTCCGCCGCGACCGCCTGTGCGTGCTGGTGGCCACGAGCGCGTTCGGCGAGGGCGTGAACATCCCGAACATCCGGCACGCGGTGCTGTTCCACCTGCCGTTCAACGAGGTGGAATTCAACCAGATGTGCGGCCGCGTGGGGCGCGATGGCGCCGAGGCCACCATCCACCTGCTGTTCGGGCGCGGCGACAAGCAGGTGAACGAGGGCATTTTGCGGAACCTGACGCCCGGCCGCGACGTGATGGCGCAGGTGTATCGCACCTTGCGCGCGCATCAGCGCGCGGCGGGCACGGCGCCGTTCGAGGCGACGGCGGCGACCCTGGCCGCCGAGGCGAGCGCGGCACCCGGGAACCTGCAGGTGAGCCCCGAGGCGGTGCGTTGCGGCATCGCGGTGTTCCGCGAGCTCGACCTGCTGCAGGCGGGCCTGGAGCGTTCCGATGGCGACGCCGCCCGCTATGTGTATGTGCCCGACTCCACGAGCAAGGTGGAGCTTGCCGATAGCGTGCGCTATCGCGAGGGCCTGGAGGAATTCGACATATTCGAGCGTTTCAGCGATTGGGTGCTGAACGCCTCGCCCGATGCGCTGCGGCGCGTGCTCATCCGACCGATTCTGCCGGGATGCGGCTACGGGCTTTACGACACGGGGAGAGGATAGGCGCATGGCTGACGAGATGGCGACCGCGCCCGAGGCGACGGCGAACGAATTCACGGACATCGACGGCAACCCGATCAAGAGCGCGGCGAGTTCGGCGCTGGTGTTCGCGGGATTTTACGACGATCGCAGCTACGCGGTTGACGCGGGCCACAGCGGCAAGCCGGGCACGCCCGACGAGCGCTTCGAGTTCTTGGCGCAAGATACCTCGAGCTTCCTCGACGAGAACGAGGAAGACCTGCTGCGCCGGGCGTACGAGTTCGCGAAGGAACACCATAAGGGGCAGCTGCGCAAGAGCGGCGAGCCGTTCGTGTCGCATCCGGTGGAAGTGGCGCTCATTCTGGCGAGCCTTCGCATGGATGCCGAGACCCTGGCTGCCGCGCTGCTGCACGATGTGGTGGAAGACACCGACGCGACGCTCGACGACGTGAAGGCCGAGTTCGGCGAGAACGTCGCGCAGTTGGTCGACGGCGTGACGAAGATCTCGCGCATCGAGGTCGAGAGCCTCACCTCCGAGCAGGCCGAGACCATCCGCAAGATGTTCGTGGCCATGAGCAAGGACATCCGCGTCGTCGTCATCAAGCTGGCCGACCGCCTGCACAACATGCGCACGCTCGGGTCGCTGCGCGAAGACCGCCGCATCTTCAAGGCGAACGAGACCCTCGAGATCTACGCGCCCATCGCGCATCGCCTGGGCATCTCGTCCATCAAGTGGGAGCTCGAGGACCTCGCGTTCTATTACCTCGAGCCCACGAAGTTCAAGCAGGTGAGCCGCATGGTGGCGGCGAGCCGCCTCGAGCGCGAGGCCTACATCGACCGCGTGAAGGGCATCCTGCGCGACGAGATGGATTCCGTCGGCGTGGAATGCCAGATCATGGGGCGCCCGAAGCACCTGTATTCCATCTACCAGAAGATGTCGCGGCAGGGGAAGGGATTCTCCGAGATCTACGACCTCATCGCGCTGCGCATCATCACGAAGAGCGTGAAGGACTGCTATTCGGCCCTCGGCGCCGTCCACTCGCTGTGGCACCCGATGCCGGGTCGCTTCAAAGACTACATCGCGATGCCGAAATTCAATATGTACCAGAGCCTGCATACCACGGTCATCGGCCCGGCGGGCCGCCCGCTCGAGGTGCAGATCCGCACCGAGGAAATGCACCGCATGAGCGAGTACGGCGTGGCTGCGCATTGGCGCTACAAGGAGACCGGCGGCTCGCGGCACTTGGCGAACGACGACTTCAGCCGCCAGCTCGCGTGGCTGCGTGAGATGATCGACTGGCAATCGGACACGCAGGATTCGCGCGAGTTCCTGAAGAGCCTGAAGGTCGACCTCACGCCGAACGACGTGTTCGTGTTCACCCCGCGCGGCGAGGTGCGCCAGCTGCAATCGGGCTCGACGCCCATCGACTTCGCGTACGCCATCCACACCGAGGTCGGGCACCATTGCGTGGGCGCGAAGGTGAACGGGCGCATCGTGCCGCTTTCGTACAAGCTGCAGATGGGCGACCGCGTCGACGTGCTGACGCAGAAGGGCGCCCGCCCGTCGCGCGACTGGTTGAACATCGTGAAGACCCCGCGCGCCCGCACGAAGATTCGTCAATACCTGTCGAAGATCTCTCGTTCCGACGACCTGCAGAACGGCCACGACAAGCTGCGCCAGGAAATGCGCAAGCACGACCTGGGCATCTCGGGCGCTCAAACGCAGCGGGGCATTCGCGAGGTGGCGCAGGCGCTGGGCTATCGCGACGCCGAGGACATGCTTATCAAGATCGGCGCGGGTAAGGAAAGCGCGCAGCATGTGGTGAATCGCCTGCTGAAGACGCTGGTCGACAAGGCGAATGCCGACGAGGCGCGGCCGAGCTTCGGCATGTCGGCGAGCGCGACGGGCAAGATGCCGCCGATGCTGACGAGCGTCTCGCGCCCGAAGCGCCACGAAACGCATACCGATAGCGGCGTGGTGGTGAAGGGCATCTCGAATGTGCTCGTGCGCCTGTCGCGTTGCTGCAACCCGGTGCCGGGCGACGACATCGTCGGCTTCGTGACGCGCGGCCGCGGGGTGTCGGTGCACCGCCGCGATTGCCCGAATGCCACGCAGCTGATGAAGAATCCCGAGCGCATCATCGAGGTGGGTTGGGAAGACAGCTCGCAGCTCGATGCCGTGTACAAGGTCGAGATCGTCGTCGAGGCGCTCGATCGCACGAACCTGCTGGTCGATGTCGTGTCGGTCATCTCGAGCTCGGGCGCGAACATCTTGCGCAGCGCCACTAACTCGCATTCCGACGGCATGGTCGAGATGCGTTTCATCTTGCAGATCACCAACATCTCGAACATCGGGCGCATCGTGGACGAGCTGCGCAACGTGAAGGGCGTGTTCGAAGCCCGCCGCGAGATTCCGGGCGCCGGCAAACGCCGGTAGGTAGGTGCCGGGCTGCGGCTTCTGCGTCTGCGTCGCGCGCGGGGTCGTGTTCCGTTGCTTTTTGGGAATGGCAGTTGCGACTGTCTTCCGGGATGTGGCTGGCTTGTTTCTTGTTCCTGTCCGCCCCCTGCACCGGGCAGGCACTCGGGGCCACGCTTCGCTGCTCGCGGAAAAGACCCACTGGGTCTTTTCCGCTCGTGCGCTGCGCTGGCTTCGTATTTTAGGACGCGCGATTCCGCTTCGCGAAATCGCGAGATTTGCGCTCAGACGACCCCGCGTGCCCGCCCGGCGCAGGGGGCTGCCGTCTCGTGGTTGCATGTTACGTTCCCTCGTAGCCTTCGTAACATCACGCGTGCCCGCCCGGCGCAGGGGCTGCGCCCTCGGACCACGACGCTTCTGGATGTCGCGCTCGGGCTGCGACGCTCCGTGTCAGTGCAACGTTCCCTCGTAGCCTTCGTAACATCACGCACGCCCGCCCGGTGCAGAGGGACTGCACCCTCGGAGCACGAAGCTCCTGGATGTTGCGTACGGGCTGGGACACTCTGTGCCGTTCTTCCGGGTTGCGCCAAAAAATTGCAGGCATGAACTCCGTGCAGGAAAACGGGCCAGAAAAGCCAAAATATTGCAGGTATGCACTGTGCCACCCAGAGCTCGCGCCAAATATTTGCAGGTATGCACTGCCTCAAGGGCCCGGAACGCCAATTATTTACAGGTATGAACTCATACCTGCAATATTTTGGCGCCCAACCCGGCTGCACACAGTGCATACCTGCAATACTTTGGCGAAAATGTTCCGCGACGTTGCACGGCGGGTTGGGCCGTGGTTCTAAATTGCCCCGCCACAGCTGGTGGTTGGGACGGGGGAGATTTC
>SUUF01000011.1:22961-29031 GCA_015062635.1 Coriobacteriaceae bacterium
CTGCGACCGCAACTCAACGCGGCGACTACCAGCTCAAACGCCCTTTAGCGGCCTTTTGCTGCTTTGGCGGCCAACTCTTCCGCCGAAAGCGCCTTTTCCTCGTAGACGCTGTCGGAGTCGAGGCCGAACGTGGTGTGCAGGCAACGAACGGCGAGGTCGACCTGGTCGGCGTCGATCACCACGGAAAGGCGGATGGGGCTCGTCGAGATCATCAGGATGTTCACCTTGTTCTCGGCGAGCGCGCCGAACGCGCGGGCCGATACGCCCGGGGTCGACTTCATGCCGGTGCCCACGATGGAAACCTTCGCGATGTTCTCGTTCAGCACGTAATCGCGCGCGCCGATCTTCGGAATGAGGCGGCGCACCGCGTCTTGCGCGCGGTCGAGGTCGCCCTTGGGGAAGGTGAAGCTGATGTCGGTGTGGCCGTCTTCCGAGGTGTTCTGGATGATCATGTCGACGTTCACGTTGTTGCCCGCAAGCGCGCTGAACACCTGTGACGCGATGCCCGGGGTGTCATCGAGGTCGCGGATGGTGATCTTGACCTCGGACGTGTCGTGGGCGATGCCGGTGATGACTGCCTGTTCCATGGAAGGATCCGCCTCCTTGATAAGCGTGCCCGGCGCGTCGGTGAACGACGAGCGGGAATGGATGACCACGTGGAATTTACGCGCGAGCTCGACGGCGCGCGACTGCAACACGCCGGCGCCGGCGCTGGCGAGTTCGAGCATGTCGTCGTACGACACCTGCTCGAGCTTGCGGGCGCGGGGTGCCACGCGCGGATCGGCCGAATAGACGCCGTCGACGTCGGAATAGATTTCGCAGACGTCGGCGTTCAGGCCCCAGGCCAGCGCGACGGCCGTGGTGTCGGAACCGCCGCGGCCGAGGGTGGTTATCTCCTTGCTTTCCGAGATTCCCTGGAAGCCGGCGACCACGCAGATGGCGCCTGCCGCGAGCTTGTCGCGCACGCGCTGGGCGTTCACCTCGACGATCTTCGCGACGCCGTTGCGGTCGTCGGTGATGATGCCCGCCTGCCAGCCGGTGAAGCTCGCCGCGCGGTATCCGCGCGCGTTGATGGCCATCGCCAGCAGCGACATGGAGACCTGCTCGCCCGTGGAGAGCAGCATGTCCATCTCGCGCGGCGAGGGGTGCTCGTTGAGCGCCGCCGCCAGGCCCACCAGCTCGTCGGTGGTCTTGCCCATGGCGGAAACAACCGCCACGACATCGTTACCCTGCTGTTTGATGGAGATGAGGCGCTTCGCCACGTTCTGAATGCGCTCGGGCGATGCAACCGAGGTTCCACCGAATTTTGCAACTACCAGTGCCATGTTCACCCTTCAGCCTAAAAACATGCCGCCACATCGTACCACGCGTGCGCGAAATGGGTTAAGGCCTGCACAAAGTATCCCTTGTTAAACGGGAAAACGGCGCGCTGGCGCCGGCCGAAGGCAGGCGGGCGGGCCGTGCGGTTACCCGGCGTAGTAGGGAATCGTCGTGCGCTTCTCGGCTTTCATGGTCGTGAGCATGTTGTGGCCGGGCAGCACCACGACATCGTCGGGAAGCTGGCCCAGGCGGCGCAGGCTCTGGCGCATCTGCTTCATGTTGCCGCCCTCGAAATCGGTGCGGCCGATGCTGCTGCAGAACAGCGTGTCGCCGCTTACGAGCACGGGAAGCCCCGCGCCGGGGGCGTCTTCGGCCTTCAGGTAGAAGCAGCTGCTGCCCTCGGTGTGCCCGGGCGTGTGGATGACCTTCCACGAGGTCTTGCCCACCTTCAGCACGTCGCCGTCGTGGTAGCGCACGTCGACCGGGCAAGCCGCGGCCGAAAGCCCGAACTTCGATTCGACGCCCGCCTCGATGACGTTCGCCTCGATGGCCGGGGCATACACCTTCGCGCCGGTGAGGCGGCGCATGTCGGCGAGCGCGCCGATGTGGTCTTCGTGGCGGTGCGTGACGAAGATGGCGTCGACGGTGCGGTCGCCCACCATCTGCATGATGGCATCGGGACGGCAAGCGGGGTCGACCACGATGACGCCTTCGCCGTCGTCGATGACGTACACGTTCGTGGCGATGGGTCCCAGAATGGAAAACATCACGTCGACGCAGAGGTCCTTCACTTTATGAAAACGGGCCATGCCGGTGTCCTTTCCCTTGATGCCAGCCGAAAGCATACCGCAACCGCGCGGCGCGCGGCACCCGGTCGCGCGCGATGCGCCAAAACCCCAGAGGTCTGGACGTGTGGGTTCGGCTGTGCGAGTTCGGGCGCGCGAGTGTGGGCGCGAGTGCGGGCGCGCGAGGGCACGTGAGGGGGCGTGAGGGGTGCACCCGGGGTTTCCGGCGGCCCGCGCGGTGCGCGAAGCTTGGTGCGCGGGTATGTCGCGCGCAACATTTCGAACGTGTTAACAGTTGGCCGATTGTCGATTTTCCCGCGCAGGAACGCGTGCCGCGAAATCGCGGCGCTATAATCGCGGAACACGTTCAACCAATCAAAGGAGACGCTCATGGCATGGACTAAGGAAATTCCCGCAAACCCCGTTGTGGCGGTAGCTGGCGCAACCGGCGCTGTCGGCCGTGAGTTCCTGAAGGTGCTCCACGACCTCGACTTCCCGGCAAGCGAGGTGCGCGCGCTCGCGTCCGCCCGTTCCGCCGGCAAGACCCTGCCTTTCGACGGCTGCGGCCAGGTGCCCGCCGGCGAGCTCGTCGTGCAGGAGATGACCCCCGAGGCCTTCCAGGGTGTGGACATCGCGCTGTTCAGCGCTGGTGCCGGCATCTCGAAGCAGTTCCGCCAGGCCGTCGTCGACGCCGGCGCCGTGATGATCGACAACTCCAGCGCGTTCCGCATGGAAGAGGGCGTGCCGCTGGTGGTGCCCGAGGTGAACCCGGCTGCGGCGCTCGAGCATAACGGCGTCATCGCGAACCCGAACTGCTCGACCATCCAGATGGTCGTGGCCCTGAAGCCGCTGAACGACCTCGCGCACATCAAGCGCGTCGTCGTGTCGACCTACCAGGCGGCAAGCGGCGCCGGCGCCCGCGGCATGGACGAGCTGTACAACCAGACCCGCCAGTTCCTGAACGACGAGGAGCTGACGATCGACGCCTTCGCGCATCGCATCGCCTTCAACCTCATTCCGCACATCGATGTCTTCATGGACGACGACTACACCAAGGAAGAATGGAAGATGGTCGTCGAGACCAAGAAGATCTTCGGCGACGCCACCCTGGCCGTGGCGCCCACCTGCGTGCGCGTGCCGGTGCTGCGCAACCATTCCGAGAGCATCAACGTCGAGTTCGACGCGCCGGTGACCGTCGAGGCCGCCCGCGCCGCGCTCGAGGCGGCGCCGTCGGTGGTGGTCGACGACGACCCGGCGAACAAGGTGTACCCGATGCCCGGCCTGCTCGCCGGTTGCGACGAGGTGCATGTCGGCCGCCTGCGCAACGACCCGACGGTCGAGAACGGCCTGGCCTTCTGGTGCGTGATGGACCAGATCCGCAAGGGCGCCGCCCTCAACGCCGTCCAGATCGCCCAGCTCCTGCTTCCGCAGGCATAACCGCACGGCACGGCGAGGCGGGACGAACCCCCGGCTCGCCATTCCCAACCCCCTACGAAAAACGGCCCGGAGCATCCGCCCCGGGCCGTTGCCGTTATGGTCGCGTCGCCGTTATTCCTCGCCGGCGGCTTCCTTGGCCTTCTTCTTGGCATCGAGGATGGCCTGAACGCCCTTCGCGCGCATCGGGATGCGGGTGTAGGGATCCTGCTTCATCGCGCGCTCAGCGTAGCGCTCGAGCGACTTCTCGGAAAGCTCGGCCATCTTCGCGAGGTAGTATTCCTGGCTGTTGAACGGCTCTTCGCCTTCCTTCTGGAAATGGCCGATGTCGGTGAAGGTCTTGTCGGGCAGCAGCTCGCGCAGCTTCACGGTGTCGGTGAGGCTGATGTCGATGTATTCGAGCACGCGCTTGTGGATCTCGGTGCCCTTCTTGATGGGCCAGGCGATCTCGACGCGCTTGTCCATGTTGCGGGTCATCAGGTCGGCGCTCGACAGGTACATCGACATGTCGTCATGCGGGCCGAAGCCGTAGATGCGGCTGTGCTCGAGCAGGCGGCCGACGATCGACACGACGCGCACGTTGTCGGTGTAGCCGGGCACGCCGGGGATGATGCACGAGATGCCGCGCACCCACAGCGTGATGGGCACGCCGGCCTGGCTGGCTTCCACCAGCTTCTCGATGACGTCCTTGTCGGTGATGGAGTTCGTCTTGAAGAACACGCCGCAGGGCTCGCCCTTCTTCGCGTGCTCGATCTGGTCGTCGATGCTCACGAGGATGCCCTGCTTGATCTGCAGCGGCGCCACGGCCAGTACCTGGTAGGCGGTCGAGATGCTCTCGAGGCTCATGTTGTTGAAGAACTCGACGGCGTCGCGGCCGATGGCCGGGTCGGCGGTGAGGAACGAGAGGTCGGTGTACAGGCGGCTCGTCTTCTCGTTGTAGTTGCCGGTGCCGAGCTGCGTGATGTATTCCAGGCCGCCGTCCTTGCCGCGCTTGGTGATGCAGCAGATCTTGCTGTGCACCTTGTAGTCGTGGAAGCCGTAGATGACCTTGCAGCCGGCGCGTTCGAAGCGCGTCGACCAGTCGATGTTGTTGCTCTCGTCGAAGCGGGCGCGCAACTCGAACAGCGCGGTGACCTCCTTGCCGTTTTCGGCGGCGGCGATGAGCGCCTCGGCGATGGCCGAGTTGCTGGCCAGGCGGTACAGCGTGATCTTGATGGCGATGACGTCGGGGTCGGTGGAAGCCTCGCGCAGCAGGCGCACGAACGCGTTGATGTCCTCGTAGGGGTAGGCGAGCATCGTGTCGTGCTCTTCGACCTGCGGGATGAGCGGGCGGTTGCGGTCGAGCGAGAACGGCCACGCCGGGTTGATGGGGCCGGTCCACAGCCCGCGCTCGTAGGCGTCGGGCACCATGTCGGCCAGGCCGAACGCATACGACACGTTCAGCGGCACGCTCGTCACGTAGCACTGATGCGGTTCCAGGCCCAGGCGCGTGAGCAGGAATTCGGCCACGTGCTCCGAGAGCTCGCGCTTGCTTTCCAGGCGGATGGGCGCCAGGCGCGCACGCTTCTTCAGGATCTTCTTCATGAACTCGCGGTAGTCTTCTTCATGCTCGTCGGCGCCCTCGGTCACGTCGAGGTCGGCGTTGCGCGTGACGGTGATGATGTTCGTGTGCTTCACGCGGTACATGTTGAAGATGTCGCCGGCGATCATCTCGAGGGCGTTCTCGAGCAGGATGTAGTTAACGCCTTCGCCGGGCAACTCGATGACGCGCTTGCATTGGCGCGGCATGGGAATCAGGCCGAGCGTGACGTCGAGTGCGCCCGCGCGCTCCATCTTGCGGAATTCCTTGAGGGCCTTGCGTTCGGCCTTCGTGAGGTGGCTTTCCTTCTGGAGCAAGCGCACGATGACGTAGAGCGCGCCGTTTTCCAGATGCGGGAAGGGGTGGCGCGTGTTGATGACCTGCGGCGCGAGGAACGGGATGACGTTCATGTCGAGGTAGGTGCGCAGGTAATCCATCTGGTCGGCGGAAAGCTGCTCGGGCAGCAGCTCGTGCACGCCCTGCTTCGCGAGCTCGTCGATGATATCGTGGTACACCTGCTCCTGGTAGGGCAGCAGTTCATGGCAGCGCGCATAGATGGCATCGAGCTGCTCTTGCGGGGTCATGAGCGTCTTGGAATCGAGGATCTTCTTCTTCAGGAGCGTCATATCGGTGAGGCTGCCGGCGCGCACCATGAAGAACTCCTGCAGGTTCGACCAGAAGATGCTCACGAATTGCAGCCGGTCGATGAGCGGCACATTCGGGTCGTTGCCCTGGTCGAGGCAACGCTTGTTGAATTCGAGCCACGACAGTTCGCGGTTCTGCATGTACGGAGGTGCCGCTTTCTTCTTCGATTTCTTTTCCTTGGCTTCGTCAACCATCATTTGGAATCACCCCTCGAAGGCCAGATAGGACATGTCCACTGAATGTACACATATTGTATCGTACTTCCCGCGGTTTCCCCGAGGGGATGGAGACAGAGGGTCAGACCCTC
>SUUF01000011.1:29131-34439 GCA_015062635.1 Coriobacteriaceae bacterium
GCGCTCACGTTGACGCCCGGCATCGCGCCCTTGGCGGCCCGGTGCGAATCGCGCGCGGCCGGCGTGGCCGAGTTCGATGCAGCTGTCGCAACGGTTGGCGCGGGTGGGCTCGTCGCGGGGCTCTCGCTGCGCGAGAACCTGTTCCTCTCGGGCATCGCCCGGTATCGTACGCTGATCGCCGGGCTCGGCCTGGTGGAACCCGGCGAGGCGTGCGCCCTGCTCGTGCGTCAGGCCGACCAGGTGTTTCCGCGTCCGCTGCGCGTGTTGGTGGAAGATGCCGCCCCGCTCGATTGGCGCACGGAACGGTTCTTCGCCGCATGTTCCCAGCTGCAGGTCGAGGTGCGTCCGGCTGCGGGCGCCGACGGCGTGCGGCGGCTGCCCGCGGGCGTGGAGCCCCGCTTCGCGCATCCCGCCGGCCGGTATGCCGAGGCGGGCCTGCTGGCCGGTATCGTGCGGGACGCCGTTCGAGCCGGCGAGCGCGTGGTCGTCGCCGCGCCCGACCCGCTCGCGCTGTACCGGCAGCTCGAGCCCGCGTTTGCGCGCGACGGCGTCGTCTGCGGCGTGCAGGCCCAGGTGCGCTTCGGCGCCACCGACTTCGGGCGCGCGTATACGCTGATGAATCGCCTGATGGAAGAAGACGGCTGGGAACCCGCCAGCCTGGCCGACGCGTTGCACACCCCATTTTCGGGGCTCTCGGCCAAGCAGGCCCGGGAATACGATGCGCGCCTGCGGGGCGACCGCCTGGCCGAACGCGACGCCTGCTTGGCGGAATTGCGCGACCGCTACGAGGGGTTCGAGGTGCTCGAGGGGCTGGCTGCGGCCGACGCTGCGCCCGCGCTGGCCGCGGCGGAGCGCATCGTGGCCGGTCAAAGCCACCGGTCGCCCGCATGGCAGGTCGAGCAGTATTCCGCCATCGAGGCCGCCAGGGCGACGCGGGCGGTGGCCGATGCCCTGAACGCCGATCGCGCCGATATGCTCGCGGTGCTTGAAAACACGGTGGTGACGGTGTCGTATGCCGGCGAGCCCTGGGCCGACGACGCCCCGCTGGCAGTGGCGCCCCAGGTGCTCATCACGACGCAGGGGGCCGCGGCGCAGCGCGCGCACGGGTCGTGCGGGATGCTGGTCGTCACCGGGCTCACGGCGGCGGCATACCCCCTCGCCGACAAGGACGATGCGGCGACGACCCTGTTCGCGAAGCTCGGGCTGTTGCCCGCCGACAATGCGCTCGCGCGGGCCCGCCGCACGTTCCGGGCGCTGCAGGAGCTTCCCACGCATGTTTTCGTGTGCGCGAGGCCGTTGAACGATGCCGACGGCAACCCGGCTTACCCGAGCGCGATGCTCGAGGAATTCGTCGACGCCTACCGTCCGCCGCGCGCCGATGACATGACGGTGTCCGACGACCTGCCCGAAGAGCTGGCCGGATGCGTGCAGGCGCGGGGTGAGGAGCCGTTGTACGCGAACGCCATGGCCGCCGACGCGACGGCGGCGCAGCCCGTCGAGCAGCGGGTCGACCTGCCGGAGCCGGGTGCGCTCGCGCCGGAGCATGCCCCGTACGCCTTGCTGCCGCGGCGCCTGCACGATGGCGGCGTCCTCGCGAACAGCCCATCGCCCTCGCAGCTCGAGCTGTACCTGGAATGCCCTTACAAATGGTTCATCCAGCGCCGCCTGAACGTGGAAGGCCTCGAGGAAGGATTCGGCCCGCTCGAGCGCGGCACCTTCGCCCACGCGGTGCTCGAGCGGTTCTACCGCCGGTTCGGGCAGAAGGTTGCGCCCGGCAACCTGCCCGAGGCGAAGCGCCTGTTGCGCCTGGTGGCCGACGAGGTGGAGGCCGAGATGCGCGCCGCCGAGCCGGGAAGCGGCCGGTACGTGTCGGCCTCGCAGCTCGAACAGCACGAGCTCGCGCAGTTCAAGCGGGAGCTCGAGGACTTCCTCGAATACGACGCGCAGGTGCTGCCCGGCTTCCGCCCGGCCTACTTCGAGTATGCCTTCGATGCGGAGCACGCGGCGCCGTACGCGGGGTGCGCCATCGTGGGCACCGTCGACCGCATCGACGTCGACGGCGAAGGGCATGCCGTCATCATCGACTACAAGGGCGGGGTGAACGACGAGCAGAACATCGCGGGCAAGGACGCATCGCATCCGGGCAAGGTGCAGACGCGCATATACGCCCAGATGGTGAAGCGCGAGCTGGGGCTCGACGTGGTGGGCGCCCTGTACCTGAGCTACGGGAAGCACCACGCCCTGGCCGGCGCGGCCGACGGCCGGCTGCTCGAGGCGGCGCATCTTCCCGGGGCCAAGGAGGGTGCGCTGTGGTGCTGGCAGAAGGCGCCTTCCCCCGACGCGTCGCCGGGCGATGCGCCCGCGGCATTTGCGGAAATGTCGTTCGCGCAGATGCTCGACGCTACCGAATCGCTGGTGGCCGAGGCCCATGCGCGCATGAAACGCGGCGAGATCGCGCCGAATCCGTCTTCGTCGGCCGCGTGCGAGTACTGCCCAGTTGCCGAATGCCCGAAGAGGGGAGCGTAGCGCCATGCCCATGAAACCGGGACAACGAAAATGCGTCGAGACGCTCGACCGGCCCATTGTGGTGGCCGCGGGCGCAGGTTCGGGAAAGACCTTCACGTTGACGAAGCGCATCGTGGGCGCGGTGCAGTCGGGTTACGTCGACGATATCGGCCAGGTGTGCGCCATCACCTTCACGAACAAGGCGGCGGCCGAGCTGAAGTCGCGTGTGAAAGCCGAGCTGCGCGCCTGTGGCCTGGTCGAGCAATCGCTGAAGGCCGATGACGCCTGGATCTCGACGATTCACGGCATGTGCGCGCGCATCTTGCGGGCGCACGCGGTCGAGCTCGACCTCGACCCCTCGTTCCAGATGGCGGACGGCACGCTCGTCGACCGCCTGCGCAACCAGGCGGTGGAAGAGGTGCTGGAAGCCGCCGAGGCGGGCGATACGCCCGATGCCTCGGCTGCGGCGGCGTTGTTCTCGGAATACGGGGCACGTCGGTCGGGCTTTTCCTCGGCGACGGTCGAGGGCATGTTGCTGCAGCTCATCGAGCTGGCGGGGGCAGACGTGCGCGGCGTGGATGCCTTCCTTTTGCCCGAGTTCGACGTGAGCCCCACGCGCCTGGTGCAGACGGTGCTCGAGTGCTTCGACGACCTGTTGCAGGCCGCCGATGCCGAAAAGCCCAACAACAGCCGCGACGAATGGATGGCGCGCACGTCCGAGGCGCTGGCGAACGCGCATGAAGCGGCCGATGGCGGCGTCGCCGACGCCCTGCAGGGCCTGCGCGCCGTGTCGAGCTTGGCGACCACGAAGAAGTTCGGGAGCAAGGCGTTCAAGGCGCGCGTCGATGAAGCCGCCCAGACCGTGAACGCCTGCATCATGGAACTGCGCCTCGCCGCGGCCACGCCGCATCTGCGCACGCTCGTGCATCTGGCGGCCGACGCCCTCGAACGATTCAACGCGAAGAAGCGCCACGCGGGCGTGCTCGACAACAACGACCTGCTCGTGCTGGCCGCCCGGGCGCTCGAGGAGCATCCCGCGATCGCCGCCGACTACGCCGACCGGTTCCGCCTGGTGATGGTCGACGAATTCCAAGATACCGACCAGATGCAGGTCGACATGATCAAGCGCATCGCGGGCCCGGGCGCCTCGCGGCTGTGCACGGTGGGCGACGCCCAGCAATCGATCTACCGGTTCCGCGGCGCCGACGTCTCGGTGTACCGGCGGCATCTGGAGTCGGTGCGCGCAGCCGACCCCGACAACATCATCATGCTGCCCGACAACTTCCGCAGCCACGCCGATGTGCTCTCGCTGGTCGACCGCGTGTTCGAGCGCCCCGACATGTTCGGCGGCGAATTCATGTCGCTTGCCCCGGGGCGCGACGAATCGCAGGTGAAACGGCCGTTCCCGGCGGGCGGGCCGCGCGTCGTGGTGCAGCAGACCACGAAGGCCTACACCAGGGGCGTGCCGGCCGAAGAGGTGACGCGCGTGCAGGCGCAGCGCATCGCCGCGGCGTTCGCCGAGCTGCGCCGGGCCGGGCATCCCGCGGGCGACATGGCGGTGCTGCTGGGACGCATGAAGAATGCCGGCGTGTATGCCCAGGCGCTGCGCGAGCAGGGGCTGGCGTGCGTCGTGTCGGGGGGCTCGGTGTTCTCGGAAACGCCCGAGGCGCAGATGGTGCTGCGTTTGGCGCAGGTGGCGGCCAACCCGGCCGACACCGATTCGCTGCTGGCGGTGCTCACCGGCCCGCTGTTCCGCGTTACCGACGACGACCTGTTGGCGCTGGCGACCCGCGTCGACGATGCCGGAACGCCCCGCCGCCGCGCGCTCGACGCGGGATTGCGCGCGTTCGCCCGCGCTTTCGCGATGGGGGAAGACGGCGGGGAAGAGGTCGCCGATGCGTCGCCCCAGCTGCGGCACGCCACGCGCGTGCTGGGCAACCTGGGCCGCGATGCCGTGCGGCGCAGCATGGCCGACGCGCTGATGCGCGCCGTCGTCGATTCGGGATGGGTGTCGCGCCTGCAGGCGGCAGGCCCCGAAGGGCTCGCCGCGGCCGGCAACGTCTACAAGGCCATCCGCATCGTGGAAGACCTCGAGGCCGCCGAGGAGCTGGGGCCGGTGGGCGCCGCGAAAGCGCTCGCCGCGACGCTCGCATGCGCGAAGGAGGCGCCGGGCGCGCTTTCCGCGGAAGGCGGCGATTTCGTGCGCATCATGACGGTGCATGCCTCGAAGGGCCTGGAATTCCCCATCGTGGCGGTGGGCGAGTTCAAGGACGTGCGCGGCGATTCCTCGCGCCTGCTCGCGCTGCCGGGCGATGCGGGCATCGCGCTGTCGCTCGACCTGGGCCGTTCGCTCGACCGCATCGGAGGCGCGGCGCGGGTGAAGCCGCAGCCGATGTACCAGGCGCTTCTCGAGGGAATCGAGGGCGAGGACGCCTTGAAGGAGCGGGCGTTCGCGGCGTCGGGCGCGCTCGAGCGCCGCGCGGCCATGTCGTGGCATTCCCAGCTGGGCGACGAGGAGGAGGCGAAGCGCCTGCTGTACGTGGCCCTCACGCGTGCGCGGGAGTTCCTCGTGGTGTCGCTCGGCGGCGCACGCACGAAGGACAACCCGAATGGGCTTCCGAAGAACTGCCTGGCGGCGGTTGCGAATGCACTCGAGGCGTCGGGCGCCGGCTTCGAGCCGGGTGCCACGTCCTACCCCTTCGGCGGCCAGGCTCCGGCGATGGTGGAACATGTCGCCCTGGTGAAAGAGGAGGCGCCGGCGGCGGAAGGCGCAGCGCTTGCCGGGGAAACGCCTGCTGGGGAA
>SUUF01000092.1:0-2535 GCA_015062635.1 Coriobacteriaceae bacterium
GCTCAACGAGCTCGACGCAACCGCGCAGCTGTGGCTATCGCACGTCAGCCGCCCCGTGCAGGCCTACGTTGCCGACCGCGCCCGGGGGACGAGCACAAAACAGCTCGTCACCAGGCTTTTCAGCGAAGACGTGCCATACGGCGCCTTCATCAACGCCGGGCACGGCGTGTGCCTATGCAGCCCCGCATTCACATTCATGCAGCTCGCGACGAAACTCGATACCATCGAGCTGCTACGCGTCGGCATGGAACTCTGCGGAAGCTATAGCCGCTGGCAGCTCGCGCCGGCGCCTTCGGGCGACCCGTCCCAACCCGCCTTCGAGGAGACCATCGGGTACACCTACGATATACCCCGCGCGATGAACGCGAACCTCATGGAGGGCTTCCTCGAGCGCCTGATGGGATACCGCGGCAACAACGGCGCGAAGCTGGCGGCGCGCTGGCTCGTGAACGGATCGGCATCGCCCATGGAAACGGCCACTTACCTGCTACTTTGCCTGCCGAAGCGCCTCGGCGGGTATGGGCTGCCGAAGCCCATCCTCAACCCGAAGCTCATCATCAGCAACCCCGACGGCACCAAGGTGCGCTACCCCGACCTGTTCTGGCAGGGGCCGAACATCGACGTGGAGTACAACAGCGACTCCGACCATAGCGGCGAATGGGCGCGGAATCGCGATTCACTGCGCGAGGTGGAGCTCACCGTGGCCAATGTGCGCGTGCTCCCGCTCACGCGGCCCCAGCTGGTGGACGCGGAGCAATTCGATGCGTTCGCGCAGGGGCTGCGACGCATGTTGGGCATCCGCAGCAGGAAGGCCGACGCCGGCTGGGAAGCCCGACACGCGGAACTGCGTCAGGTGCTGCTGGCCGGTTATTGCGACTAGCCGCTTGCCGCGCTGGCAAACGCGCAGGTTGAAAAGCCGCGACGCCTGCGCCGCGGCTTTTTTACGCAACAGGTTTTGGTGCAGCCCCTTTTTGCAGGTTTTGATACAACCCCTTTTATCGCGGCGGCTGCGGTGGCGCAACGGGCGCGGCGAGCACATGGGCGCAACGGACGCGGCGGGCGTGGGGACGCAACGGGTGCGGGGGCGCGGCGGGCGTGGGGACGCAACGGGCGTGGCGGACGCAGTGGCGCGTCGCCTACTGCTGGTCGCCCTGCCGCATGCGCCGTCCGAAGACGACGGTGGCCATGCCCGTCGCGAACACGATGGCGATGATCGCGAGCACCGTGATGAACAGCAGATCCCAGCTGGCCTCGGAAAGTGCCGAGAACACGACGAGCGCGGCGGCGGGCATCAGGTTCATCACCGTCGTGATGCGCGAGTAAATTTTCGTGTACTCGCGCGGGCCGAACAGGCGCAACGTGAACGACGGGCCGAGCACGTTCGTCATCGCGAAGTGCACGCCGAACAGGGCGGCGCCCGCATACACGAACGGTTGGCTGAAATATCCTTGCCACACGAACAGGATGCCGGCAAAACCGCATCCGCAGCCGATGGCGAGCGCGAGGACGTTGCTGTGGTCGACCACCTGACCGAGCGCAATTTTCGCGACGGCGTGCGCCGCCTGCAGGCATGCGGCGATGACCGATGCCATGATGACGACCGTCGCCGCCGTGAGGCCCGCCTGCCCCAAATCGGCCAAGTGGTACAGGTACGTGGGCAGGTAATTTCCCAGCTGGGCGGTGGCATTCGTAAGCATGAACGTGATCATGAGCGTGTAGAACACCGGCATGCGGAACGCGTCCTTGGCGGCGATGCCCGGGCGTTCGGGGGCGCCCTCGCCGCCGACCGACGCCGTGGGCAGGTCGTCGCGCGGGGGGCCGTAGGGTTTCAGGCCGATGTCCTCGGGGTAGCTGCGAATGCAGAACAGCGTCGCGGGCAGCGAGATGGCCGCGCACGCGATGCCGAAGACCAGGTAGGCCTCGCGCCAACCCGAGCTGTCGATGATGAAGCCCGCGAGCATCGTCCACACGACCGCCCCCGCGCCGCTCATGGCCGCGCAGATGCCGATGAGCAGGCCGTTATGCACGTTGAACCACCGGCTGACGAGCGTCGACGGCGTGAGGAACAAGATGACGCAGATGCCCATGCCCTGCAAGACGCCCGACACATAGAACTGCCAGGCCTCGGTGTAGAACTGACACAGAAAGATGCCGATGGAGCACAGCGCCGCCGCAGCCGAGATGACGATGCGCAGATCGACCTTCTGCATGAGGTTGCCCGCGATGGGAGATGACGCCGCGGCCGCTAGGAACAGCAGCGTGACATAGAAGGTGAAGTCGCCCGACGAGATGCCGAGGCTCTGCGTGACGGGCACGAGGAACACCGACCAGGTGTTGATGGAAAGCGCCGCCGGGCCGAACAGGCACAGGATGCCCGTGGCCACGACGAGCACATGGCGAATCGTTAGCGGTTGGCGTTCTTCCATGGCAGGCTCCGTCGTTCTTCCATCCCCCGCGCGCACGATACACGAGCGGACGCAATGCTGTCAAAACCGCGGGTGCGATAGCGGCGGCGCGATGCCGTTAAAACCGCGG
>SUUF01000092.1:2635-8007 GCA_015062635.1 Coriobacteriaceae bacterium
CGGCGGCGGGATGCGCGCGGGTATAATCGGATGCCGGAATTCCCGCACGCGACCCGAAAGCACACCCATGCGCATCCTCATGCTCGGTAACAGCCTGACCACGGCAAACAACCTTCCCGATACGCTTGCAGACCGCCTGCAAGCCGACGTCGTCGTGCACGCACGCGGGGGCGCGCGGCTTTCCGAGCACCTCAACCCGAACGCGAAGCTCGGCGCGAAGACGCTGCCCGCGCTCGAGGCCGGCGGATGGGACTTCATCGTGCTGCAGGAGATGAGCAACGGGGCCCTGCGTTTCCGCGAGCGCTACCTTGCCGCCGTCGAGGCGCTCTGCACGCGCATCGGGGCGGCCGATGCCACGCCCGTCATCTATGCCACCTGGGCGTATGCCCCCACTTGCGCGAAGCTCGGCAAGCTGGGCGTCTCGCACGACGAGATGTTCCGGCGCATGGACGAGGCCCACCGCGAGGCGGCGCGGCGCACCGGGGCCTTGCTAGCGAATGTCGGGGAAGCCTTCGAGCGGCACGAACCGCTCGATGCGCTGTATGCTGCAGACGGCGTGCATCCGAGCCCCGCCGGAACCGATGTGGCGCTCGCGTGCTTGGCGCGGGCCATCGAGAAGGAAGTGGAGCGCACCCAGCCGTACACGGTGTACCTGCTGGAATGCGAGGACGGCTCGTACTATGCGGGCATCACCACCGACATCGACCGCCGGTGGCACGAGCACCTCTCGCGCGGCCCCAAATGCGCCCGCTACACGCGCTCGCACCCGGTGAAGGCGATCGCGGCGACCTGGACGGCGCAGGGCCGCGCCGAGGCCAGCCGCCTGGAATTCCATTTGAAACAGCTCTCGCATGAGCAGAAATGCGCGCTGGCGGAAAATCCCGCGCTGTTATGGCAATTCTTACAGTAGTCCCACGTACATGTGCGCATGCACGGCGTGGGCGCTGAATGGGCTTGGAAGCGCTCTGTTCGGGGGTAGCGTTTGGGGCGCCTGGCGGGCGCGGCGCGTGGACTCGAAAACGTTCTGTTCGCGGGTGAAATCCAGCATGCGAGGCACTTCTACAGGGTTGCAACTTTATTAGCCATATTGCCCCATTTGTCTATTATACATTTTCATCGCCCGCGATTCTATCGGCAACGCCTTACTATGCGATGTCTGCATGATACGCCTATGACCTGGGTATTCAATCTTCATATACCTATAATCGTACACATAGTGTCCTAGCTTCTGCGGAAGGAGAAGGTCATGGCAGAAGAGAAGATCATCATCGTCGGCGGCGGTTGCGCGGGCCTTTCGGCTGCGTATCAGCTCCATAAGGCCGGAGTGCCATTCACCCTCTTGGAGGCGACTGAACGCGTTGGCGGCAGGGTCCGCTTCCGTGAAAACGGGGACATTTACTACAACGACGGCGCTGCGTTCACCGAGCCGCAATGGGGCACCACCTTCGAGTATATCGACGAGCTCGGCCTGACCGAGCAGGCCCATAACCAGACCAACTGCGCGGTATACGGCTTCTGGCTGGATGGCAAGGTGCAGTTCTTCGATGCCGGCGAGAACCTGTTTGCCGAGCTGCTGAAGATCAAGGGGCTGCCGAAGGGCATCGTCATGCAGGGCCTGAAGTTCCTGCCCGCTTTCGCGAAGGACCTGCTGCTGGTGGGCCGCGAGGACCACGATTACTCCAAGCTCGACAAGGTCTCGCGCCTGAGCACCCGCGAGTATTGCGAGAGCCACGGCGCACCGCTGATCGCCGACAACCTGCTCGGCCCCATGCTGGGCACGATGACGCTCGGCAGCACCGACCAGGTGGGCGTCGCGCATCCCATCGCGCTGCTCGGCGGCATGCAGGGCATGGTGGAAATCGAGGGCGGCCTGAAGAGCATCAACGAGCGCATCTACGAGAAGATCAAGGATAACGTGAAGCTGAACACCCCGGTCGAGGAAATCGTGGTGGAAGAGGGCAAGGTCAAGGGCGTGAAGCTCGCATCCGGCGAGTTCATGGAAGCCGACAAGGTGATGTGTGCCACCGACGCGAAGCTCGCCATGAAGCTCATCCCGAACGCCTCGCCGGCCATGATGGAGGCATGGGACTCCACCCTGTACTCTCGCTCGTGGCATTATGTGTACTACATCCCCGGCCGTCCGGTTCCCGACGATTTCGTGGCGCTGTTCATCCCCGAAAATGAGAACTCGCTCATCACGACGATCTTCGGCATGGAGACCCGTCCCGAGAACCAGGTTCCCGGCTCCGAGGCGAAGCACGACTTCAACGGCGGCGCGACCTTCTTCCACACCTTCACCGCCAGCTGGCACGAAGACGAGCTGGAAGGCTTGACCGACGAGGAACGCGACGCCCGTGTGGCCGCCGAGGTGGAGAAGTTCTTCCCCGGCGTGCTCGAGAATGCCGAGCAGGTTGGCGCGAACTACCTTGAGCGCGCCATCAGCCTGGTGCCTGCGGGGTCCTTCGAGAAGATCACCGACCTTGTGGATAACCACCTGGATGACATCGAGGGCCTGTACCTGGGCGGCGAGTACCTGTTCCTCGTGGCCTGCACCGAAGGCGCTTGGGACACCGGCAAGAAGGCCGGCCTGAAGATGATCGCCGACCTCGACAAGTAAGCCCCTGGGTTTGCCCCAAACTTGCCTGGTGGAGCCCGCCTTCTGGCGGGCTCCATCTTGTCGCGCGCTATCTACCTGACAAACCCACCGGAGGGGTTTGTCATGTTCATCGGCCCCTATCCACCTGACAAACCCACCGGAGGGGTTTGTCACGTGCATCCACCGGGAACGACAGCGAGGAAACCGGAAAGCCCCAGGTTCGCCGGGAACGACAGCGAGGGGCGTCCAGGTGCCCCAGATTCGCGGGAAAGATTTGCGAAGTTGCCTAAGGGCAATGAGCAAATCTTGGAGCGCAAAGATGGGGTGCCTGGACGCCCCGCAGCGGCAAGTCGTGCGTTGTTCGTCAGAACAACGCAACAGAATGTACAATGGTCGAAACGACAACGACGCAGAAGGAGCGCTTATGGGAAGCAAGATAACCATCACCGACGACATCCGCTACATCGGCGTGAACGACCACGACCTCGACCTGTTCGAGGGGCAATATATCGTGCCGAACGGCATGGCCTACAATTCCTACGTCATCCTCGACGAGAAGGTCGCCGTCATGGATACCGTCGACGTGCATTTCGGCGAGGAATGGATGGGCAACCTGCTCGAGGCGCTTGATGGCCGCACGCCCGATTACCTCGTGGTGCAGCATATGGAACCCGACCATTCCGCGAACATCGTGCGGTTCATGGACGCCTTCCCCACCGCCACCATCGTGGCAAGCACGCAGGCCTTCGCGATGCTCAAGCAGTTCTACGGCCACGACTACGCCGACCGCAAGCTCGTGGTGAAGGACAAGGAGACGCTCGACCTGGGCGGGCGGCAGCTCGTGTTCGTCTCGGCGCCGATGGTGCATTGGCCCGAGGTGATGATGACCTACGACCCGAAGACGAAGACGCTCTTCAGCGCCGATGGCTTCGGCAAGTTCGGCGCGCTCGACGTCGACGAGGACTGGGCGTGCGAGGCACGGCGTTATTACTTCGGCATCGTCGGCAAGTTCGGCAAGCAAGTGCAGGCGCTGCTGAAGAAGGCCGCGGCGCTCGAGATCGAGCGCATATGCGCGCTGCACGGCCCCATCCTGAGCGAGAACCTGGGCTATTACCTCGACCTTTACAACACGTGGAGCAGCTACGGCGTGGAGTCGGAAGGCATCGCCATCTGCTACACAAGCGTGTACGGCCATACGAAGGAAGCCGTGGAGCTGCTGGCGGCGAAGCTCGAGGAAGCCGGGTGCCCGAAGGTGGCCGTCACCGACCTCGCGCGCGACGACATGGCCGAAGCCGTTGAGGATGCCTTCCGCTATGGCACGCTCGTGTTGGCCTCCACCACCTACAACATGGGCGTCTTCCCCTTCATGAGCGACTTCATCGAGCGCTTGGTGGACCACGGGTACACGAAGCGCCGCATCGCCCTCATCGAGAACGGCACCTGGGCGCCGGCCGCCGCGAAGACGATGCGCGCCAAGCTCGAGAAGGCCAAGGACCTCGAGTTCTGCGAGAACGTCGTGACCATCAAGAGCGCGCTCGACGATGCGTCCCACGCTCAGATCGACGCCCTGGTCGCCGAGCTAATGGCATAAAAACACACCGACCGCAACCGCTTATGCCCAAAACCACTGGCGGGCATCCCGATGGGATGCCCGCTTTTTATTCGTCAACGTCAAACGAGGCCCGCTCACCGAAGAAGGGCGGCCCGAAGACCGCCCTTCCCTGTTTACACGACTATCGCTTCGAAGGCTTAGTACACCTTGATATCCGAGATGCAGCAGTCATCGTATTTATCGCCGGGATACACCGAGAGGATGGTGATCTTCATCCAGGACGTGGGCTGCGGATCCTTGAACGGAATATTCTGGTACTTGCGCTTCTTGTCCTTCAGCGTGTACTCGAAGCTGCCGGTGGCGTACTCGATGAGAATCTTCTTCGCGCGGGCGTTCGCATAGTAGAGGTCGGTGCCACTTGCGGATTTCTTGTTGTAGCCGTTCCTGATCTTCAGGCCGTTGACCTCGGACAAGTCGTTCACCGAGATGGTGATGGACTGACCGACGCCGTTCATGTTCGTGTTCCAGGCGGTTTCGGGCTTGCCGTCGAGCACGAGCTCGGGGCCGTGGGAAACGCTGCCCTCGGTCGGCGAGACCGACGTCGCGGTGGCCGTCGCGCCCGAGAAGCCCTGCGTCGTAGGCGCAGGCGTGTAGGTGTTCACGATGCCCGTGGTGGTTTCCTCACCGGTGGTCGGACGCGCCTCGACGGTCTCGGGGGCACCGGAAGCCGAGGTGGCGGAAGCGTCGTCGCTGTTCGCGCGCTCGAGCGTGGAGCCGCGCTTCGTGTCGGCGTCGCTGCCGTCCTTGGAGGAATCGGCCGACGCGCCCGACTTGGACGACTTGGACGACTTGGAGGACGAGGTCGATTTCGAGGAGCTCGAGGAATCATCGGCCGAGCTGGACGTCGACGCTACCTGCGCGGCGCTGCTCGCACCGCCGCCGTCGCCGTTCATGATGCCCGGAACCACATAGCTCGCGCCCAAGCCGATGGCAGCGGCTGCCAGGGCAGCCAAGATAACGCCGCCGAGCACCTTCTTGCCGGTGCCCGTCGACGGCTCCTCGCCAAGCTCGTTCATGCGGCGGGCGATCTCGTCATCGGGATGCAGGCGGGATGATTCGCGCGACCCGCCCCGAACCGAGGGACGGGGCGCGTCTTGAGCGCTCGCCGGCGCAACCGGCGCGGCCGCGGCCGTGGCAGCAGCGGCTCCGGCAGCACCAGCGGCA
>SUUF01000093.1 GCA_015062635.1 Coriobacteriaceae bacterium
CGACAGGAACAGGGGGTTGCGGCCCGTGGCGTTGATGTAGTCGGCGTCCGACTTCTCGTAGCACCACATGCGCACGTTCAGGCCCGCGTTCACGAGCATCCAGGCCACCGCCGTGCCGAACGACCCGGCGCCGACCACCGTCACGCAACGCTTTGCATTTTCCGCAGCCATGGATAAACCGCCTTTCGAACCATGCTTTCCGCTTGAATTTCCATTGTATCCCAGCGCCTGCCGCCGGCGCCCGCTTCATGCCAACCTATACGAAAACGCCCCGCCGAAGCGGGGCGTTCAACCGTGTGCGGTGGGAATTAATCCTCGAGCGCAGCGATAACCTCGTCGGTCATCTCCATCGTGTGGTACACGTTCTGGAGATCCTCAAGCTCCTCGAGCTTGTCGATGAGGCGCATGACCTTCGGGGCATCCTTCGGGTCGACCTGGGTGTAGGTGGTCGGAACCATGATGAGCTCGGAGCCCTTCACCTCGACGCCCTCGTCCTCGAGTGCCTTCTTCACGGCAGCGAGGTCCTGGTAGTCGGTGTAGACGATCCACTCCTCGTCGGCGTCTTCGTAGTCATCGGCGCCCGACTCGAGCACGACCATCTCGAACTCGTCGGTATCGGCGGCCGGGCCATTCGGCTTGGTCGGATTCTTCTTGTCGCCGGTCTCGATCTCCTTCGCCACCATGATCTGGCCCTTGCGCTCGAACTGGAACGCGACGGAACCGCTGGTGCCCAGGTTGCCGTTGGCATGCGTGAAAGCGGAACGCACATCGGCAGCGGTGCGGTTGCGGTTGTCGGTCAGAGCCTCGCAGTACACGGCAACGCCAGCCGGACCATAGCCCTCGTAGGTCACGGTCTCGTAGTTCGCGGCATCCTTGCCGGAACCAAACGCCTTGTCGATGGCCGTCTTGATCTTGTCCTTCGGCAGGGAATAGCTCTTCGCCTTATCGATAGCGGCAGCCAGGGAAGCGTTGTTCTCGGGGTTGGGGTCGCCACCCTCCTTCGCGGCCACGGTGATGTTGCGGGACAGCTTGGAGAACAGGGCGGAACGCTTGGCGTCCTGCGCCGCTTTACGATGCTTCGTGGTAGCCCATTTAGAATGTCCGGACATAGCACTTCCTTCTTGAACTCGGTAATTGAACCCAACCATACTAGCACCCCGTCGCAAGAGCGACAACAAACACGCAGGAAACGCACAGGGTTTGCCCAGGAATGGAACAGCGAGCACGGCGAGCGCCCGAGCTCAACCGGAAAACCCGTGACAGCCACAATCGACGTCGTGGCGTTCGGCGTGTGCGTAAGTTCCCCAGTCAGAGCTAGTTGTTCCATTGGGGGCATACCGGTAGGAATTTGCCGGCTTTTGCGCCATTCAGCCGATTCAGCGACAGTTTCCTTGTCGCCAATTCGGCTGCGTGGCGCGCGGAGCATGGAAAGTCGACAGGGCGCATACACCCTTTTGCACACTAGAGCGCAGGAGAAGTATGTCCCCGGTCGCCACATGTATGTCCCCGACGGACTCCTTGGGTTATGCGGCGCGGAAGGAGTAGCCCCATTTCTCGACGATGCGCAGGGCGGCCTCGTCGGTTGATATCCAGGTGAGGAAGGAGCGCGCAGCCTCATCCACTTGCTCGCCGTTTTCGAGGCCGGCGATGTTCACGCCGAGGGCCTGCGGATACACGAGCGGCGTGTACATGCGTGCGGGAATCGCGCCGACCACCTTCACGCCGCCATAGCGGTACAAATCGCCCGTCTTCACGATCGCCACGAGGTCTTCGCCCGCCGACACGGCCTTGAACAGCGTCGATACCGAATCGTAGCTCTTGAGGGAACCCTTGTTGGACGCGTAATAGCCAGTCGGCTTGCCGCCTTCGAGCACCCCGATGGCCTCGAGCGCCTCATCTTGCCGCTTGGCATAGGCGCCCTCGCCCGTCATCCGCGCAAGCGGATGCGACCCGGCGGCGATATCGGCGGTGGAAACCGCATTGAGCTTCGAGTCGCTCGACACGACGATGCACAGCCCTTCTTGCAGCAGGTCAACCCGCGTCTTCGGGTCGGCAACGCCCGCGTCTTCCGCATTATCCATCGCCGTGAGCGAACTGTGGAACACGATCTCGGCAGCAGGCAGCGTGTGCGGCGCGTCGTCATCGCCGGTGTCTGGCGCCGCATCCTCGTCGGGCGCCAGCGTCGCAAGCTCCTCGGCAACATCGACCTCGATGGGCGCGATGGCCACGTTTTCCTTCTTGACGCTCGCATACCCCGTGATGTCGAACGTCAGCCAATCCTTGTCGGCCGCATAGGAGCTGGCAAGGTCCTCGATAAGCCCCTGCAGCGACGCTGGGGCAGCCACCCGCAGCGTGACGTCCTGATGCTCGGGCTCTTCCACGGCGGAAGCCGCCGGTGCGGCATCGTCATCGTGCGATGCTGATGCGCACCCGGCAAAACCCGCCGTTCCCAGCGCGACGGCCAGCGCAAGCGCGACCGTCAGCAGCCAAGGCCGTCGGAATGTCACGAGAGTTCCTCGCGCACGACGGCGGCGATGCGCTCGGCCATCTCGTTGGCGCGCGCCTCGTCGGACGCCTCGACCATCACGCGAATCAGCGGCTCGGTGCCGCTTGCGCGCACGAGGATCTGCCCGTCATCGCCCATCTCGGCTTCGGCTTCACGCACGGCCGCGGCGATTTCCTTGTTCCATTCGAACGCATGCTTGTCGGCGACCTTCACGTTCAGCAGCACCTGCGGGCAATGCGTCATCATGCGGCCGGCCTCCTCGGGCGTCCAGCCGTTGCGGATGCATGCCGCGATGAACAGGCAGGCGGTCATCAGGCCGTCGCCCGTGGAATTGTGCTCGAGGAAGATCATGTGGCCGCTTTGCTCGCCGCCGATGGCGAATCCGCCCTCGCGCATGCGCTCGAGCACGTGCCTATCGCCCACCGAGGTGCGCTCGACCTCGATGCCCGCTGCGGCCATCGCCTGGCGGAAGCCCAGGTTGCACATCACCGTCGACACGACGGTATCGTGCGGCAGGCAGCCGCGCTTCTTCATGTCGATGGCGCACACGGTTTCCACCACGTCGCCGTCGAGCTCGTTGCCCTCGGCGTCGACCAGCATCACGCGGTCGGCATCGCCGTCGTGCGCCACGCCGATGGTGGCGCCGCACTCGGCCACGAGGGCCTTCGTCGGGCCCAGGCACGTGGAGCCGCACTCCACGTTGATATCGGTGCCCGACCAGTCGTCGTTGATAGTGACGACTTCGGCACCTAGGCGGCGAAACGCCTCGGCCGAGGTCACGCTCGACGCGCCATGGCCGGTGTCGAGGGCGATCTTCCAGCCGGTGAAATCGATGCCCTGCGCGCGCACCACGTCGACCGCGTGCTGGATGTAGATCTCGGCAGCGTTCTCGACGGGGGCGACGAAGCCCACGGCATCGCCGTTCGGCAGGCTTTCGGGCGGTTCGCCGCCAGCCAGCACATAGGCCTCGATGCGCTCTTCGAGGGCAACCGGCAGCTTGAAGCCGTTGGCGTCGAAGAACTTGATGCCATTGTATTCCGGCGGATTATGCGACGCCGAGATAACCGCGCCCGCATCGGCGTGCAGCTCGCGGGTGAGCAACGCGATGGCGGGCGTGGGGATGATGTCGACGGAAAGCGCGGTGCCGCCCATCGACATGATGCCCGCCTCGAGGGCGTTCTCGAGCATGTCGCCGGAAAGGCGCGTGTCCTTGCCCACGACGATCGTGTTCCCCAGGAACTTCACCGCCGCCTGGCCGATCCGGTACGCGATGATGGACGTGAGCTCCTTATTCGCCACGCCACGCGCGCCATCGGTTCCAAACAATTTCGCCATCGCATCCTCGCAATCTGCCGCCCTTGGCAGCGTTGTCTATTCTCGTGCGTTCTTGCCCTGCGCCATTATACGGCGCATCATCGCGCGACCTGCGCCGCTTTGCCGAAACACCACAGCAGGCAGGCGCGCGAACCGGCGGGCGAGCGAGCCGCGATACCCGGGCCCACCCCGCCTGCAACCTGGTTATTTCCCGCGTTTCACATGCTCGTCGCGCAGGCGGATGGCGCCTTCCGGGCGCTCATCGTCGCGCATGCGGTTGTTCAGCTCGGCGGCGAACTCGTCGATTCCCACGCCGAAGCGCGCGAGCACCACCAGCAGGTGATACACCACGTCGGCCGCCTCGTAGCGCAGGTGGTCGACCTCGGCCTGGTAGCGCTCTTCAAGCGCATCGCGCTGTTCCGGCGTCATCGACGCGAGGTGCGCATGCGCATCGCGGGAATGCAGCGCCGCCTGGGTGTCCTTCGCCGCCAACGCCACCTCGCCGGCCTCTTCCATCACCTTTTTCAGGGGGTCGTCGAGCTTGCCCGCCAGCAGGCGGTGGGTGTAGCTTTCCTCACCCGCATCGCGGCGCGCCTCGATCGTCGCCATCAGGGCATCGAGCGTGGCCCCGATCTGGCTTTCGGGCGCGGCCTCGCCTTCGGGAATGTACGTCTTCTCGGTCATTCGTTCACCTCATGTGGGTTCGGGAACGGGGCTTGCGTCGCGCTCCATGGCGCGCAGCCGCTCCCTTATGCGGAAAAGGCCCCGCCATCAGGTGATAGCGGGGCCTTGCCGTGCGTGTTACTCGTCGTCGTCCTGCGGTTCGGCCGGGCCGCCCAGAAGGTCGTCAAAACCTTCGCCGCCCAGCGTGAAGCCCGCACCCTGCGGCCCGAAGAGCTTGTCGAGCTCCTCGAAGTCGCGACGGTACGACCGCGGCGGGAGGCTCTCGCCGAGCATGTCCTCGCCGTCGGTGTTGAAGGTCGGGGGCTCGTCGCCGCCGATGAGGATCGTATCGTCGGGGCTGAACACCATGTCGAGCAGCTGGCTCATGTCATCGCTGCTGGCATTCAGGTCGTCCTCGATGATGTACAGCAGGTCGCGCTCGGAAAGCCCGGCCTTCAGCTCCTCGATGGCCTTCAGGCCGATGCCGTCGATGCGCATGAGGTCGTCCTCGGAATAGCCCACCAGGTCGGCCACGGTCTCGATGCCGGCCTCGCTGAACTTGTTCGCCCAGCGCTGCGACACGCCCAGGTCGTCGTAGATGTACAGGCGGGCGTCCTCGTCGGAAAGCTTCGAACGGCCGGAATCGGCGCCGAAGTACGAGCCGTAACCGCCCATGTTCAGGAAGCCCTCGCCGTCGAGCGACCAATCCTGCGGCTGCGGGAGCAGCTCCTCGATGTCGCGCAGGGCATCCGGGGCGTAGGTCGGCAGCGTGTCGCCGCCGGTGCGCTCCACGGGCACGCCGCGGTAGGTCATCTTCAGGTTGCGGTAACGCTTCAGGCCCGTGCCCGCCGGAATCGGCTTGCCGATGATGACGTTCTCCTTCAGGCCGGCCAGGTAGTCGGTCTTGCCCTCGAGAGCAGCATCGGTGAGCACCTTGGTGGTTTCCTGGAAGGACGCGGCCGACAGCCACGAATCGGTGGCCAGCGACGCCTTCGTGATGCCCAGCAGCAGCGGCTGGCCGGTCGGGGGCTCCTTGCCCTCGAGCACGAGCGCGTTCGCCGCATCCTCGAACTCGTAGCGCTCCACCTGGGATCCCGGCAGGTAGTCGGAATCGCCGGAGTCGAGCACCGTCACGCGGCGCAGCATCTGGCGCGCGATGACCTCGATGTGCTTGTCGTTGATGTCAACGCCCTGGGACACGTACACGTCCTGGACCTGGCTCACGATGTAGCGCAGCGTGGTGTTGACGTCGGTGAGGCGCAGCAGGTCGTGCGGGTTGATGGAACCCTTGGTGAGCTGCTGGCCCACCTTCACTTCGCAGCCGTCCTCGATGCCCGGCATCAGCGTGGCGCGCGCGCTGGTCTCGTACTCGCGGTAGTTGCCTTCCTGGTCGTGGATCGTCAGGCGCTTCGTCTGCTTGTCGCCGCTCACCTGCAGCGTGCCGGCGATCTCGGCCAGCACTGCGAGGCCCTTCGGCTTGCGCGCCTCGAAAAGCTCGGTGACACGCGGAAGACCGTGCGTGATGTCCTCGCCGGCGACGCCGCCCGTGTGGAACGTGCGCATCGTCAGCTGGGTGCCCGGCTCGCCGATGGACTGGGCGGCGATGATGCCGACCGCCATGCCGATGTTCACCGGACGGCCGGTCGCGAGGTCCCAACCGTAGCAGCTCTGGCACACGCCGCGCTTCGCACGGCAGGTCATGATGCTGCGGTGGAGCACCTCTTCCACGCCGGCGTCGGCGAAGGCGCGCAGCTGGTCCTTCGACTGGATGTACTCGCCGGCCTCGGCAAGCACCTCGCCGGTCGCCGGGGCCACGACCGCCTCGGCCAGGCAACGCCCGACCAGGCTCTCGTCCGGCTCGCCCTTCTCGTTGAGCACCGGGTAGGCGATGCCCTCGGTGGTGCCGCAGTCGACCTCGCGGATGATGACATCCTGGGCGACGTCGACCAGACGACGGGTGAGGTAACCGGAGTCGGCGGTACGCAGCGCCGTGTCGGCCAGACCCTTGCGGGCGCCGTGCGTCGAGATGAAGTACTCGAGAACGCTCATGCCCTCGCGGAAGTTGCCCTTAATCGGGCGGTCGATGATCTCGCCCTTCGGGTCGGACATCAGGCCGCGCATGCCGGCCAGCTGGCGAATCTGCTTGATGTTACCGCGGGCGCCCGAGAAGGCCATCATGTAGATGGGGTTGAACTTGTCGAAGTTGGCCTGCATGGCCTCGCCGACTTCCTCGTTCGCCTCGTTCCACACCTTCACGGTCTGGTCGTGGCGCTCGTCCTCGCTCATCAGGCCCATCTCGTAGTCCTCGAGGATGTTCGCGACCTTCTCGTCGGCGGCGGCCAGAATCTCGCCCTTGTTCGGCGGGACCGTCGCGTCGTACACGGAAACCGTGACGCCGGCGATGGACGCGTAGTGGAAGCCCACGTTCTTCAGGCCGTCGAGGATGGCGGGCATCTCGGCCAGCGGGTAGCGGTTGCAGCAATCCTCGATCAGGCGGCTGATCTCGGACTTGTTCATCTCGTAGTTCAGGTACGGGTAATCGTTCGGCAGCACCGAGTTGAAGGTGATGCGGCCCACCGAGGTCTCGATGCGCTCGCCGGCCTTCTTGTCCTCGAACACGCCGAAGGCGGAAGCCACCTTCGTGTCGCGCTTCAGGCGCACCTGGATGCGGGCCTGCAGGTCCAAGTCGGCGCGGGCGTCATAGGCGTTCAGCGCGTCCTTGAAGTCGATGAAGCTGCGGCCCTCGCCCGGGAACCCGTCGCGGACGGCGGTGAGGTAGTACATGCCGATGATCATGTCCTGCGTGGGGATGGTCAGCGGACGGCCATGGGCGGGCGACTTGATGTTGTTCGTCGACAGCATCAGGATGCGCGCCTCGGCCTGCGCCTCGTTGGAAAGGGGCACGTGCACGGCCATCTGGTCGCCGTCGAAGTCGGCGTTGAACGCGGTGCACACCAGCGGATGCAGCTTGATGGCCTTGCCTTCCACCAGCACCGGCTCGAAGGCCTGGATGCCCAGACGGTGCAGGGTTGGTGCGCGGTTCAGCAGCACGAGGTGCTCGGTGATGACCTCTTCCAAGGCGTCCCACACGTAGCTCGCGCCACGGTCGACGGCGCGCTTGGCGGCCTTGATGTTCGCGGCGTACTCGAGCTCGACCAGGCGCTTCATTACGAAGGGCTTGAACAGCTCCAGGGCCATCTGGCTCGGCAGGCCGCACTGGTGCATCTGCAGCTGCGGGCCGACGACGATAACCGAACGGCCGGAATAGTCGACGCGCTTGCCCAGCAGGTTCTGGCGGAAGCGGCCCTGCTTGCCCTTCAGGGTGTCGGAAAGCGACTTCAGCGGACGGTTGCCCGGGCCGGTGACGGGACGGCCGCGACGGCCGTTGTCGAACAGCGAGTCGACAGCCTCCTGCAGCATGCGCTTCTCGTTGTTCACGATGATCTCGGGGGCACCGAGGTCGAGCAGGCGCTTCAGGCGGTT
>SUUF01000094.1:0-2202 GCA_015062635.1 Coriobacteriaceae bacterium
CGACCTGGGGCGTTCGCTGGCCTAGGGCTTGATTCGATGGGGAAATGCCCGCAGATGAAGCGGCCCGCCGCGGGGAAAGCGCCCCGGGCGGGCCGTTGCTTGCTGGGCGGATGCGCCAGGTGCCGCCGGGTCCCTCGGTCGTTGCATCCATCGCGCGCAATGCAACGATACCCCGTAGCCTTCGTAACATCGCGCGCGATGTATCAGCGTTCCCGCGTCCCCGGGTCCGCGCAGCCGCACCCGGGCCGCCCGTTGCCCGTGTCCCGCGTCCCGTGCCTAGGCGCCCAGCAGGTCGTCGAGCGCCGCGTCGATGTCGGCGTCCACCAAGATTGACCGGCCGAGAATCTCGCGCGGGGCCACCGCCTCGCCCCTGTTCAGGCACGCGTATGTGGCCTGCGGATTCGCGTACACGCGGCGCCAGAACGGGTACTTGATGATGCCGGGCGTGTTGCCGCCCACGCCGAGCTCGAGGTACAGCACCCGGCCGTCCTCGTGCGCATCCATGAAATCCCGGTAGCGCGCGGCGGCGGCATGCCAGCCGGCGTCCTCGACGAAGGTCGCGTCGGCGCGCAGGTTCATGGCCATGGGTTCGCCGCAGCGCGGGCAATAGGGCACGAGCTCGGCCGGCACGCGCAGGTCGCGCTGCTCTTCCACCATGCGCTTCACCACGTCGCGGTTGTCGTAGGTCGCATCGTGGCACGGCACGCTGCACTGCCACAGCCCGTAGTCGCCCTGTGTGTAGAACAGGCGCTCCTTCGCGAAGCCCGCCTTCTGGAACTGGTGGTCGACGTTGGTCGTGATGACGAAGTGGTCGGTGCCCGCCAGCAGCTGCCGCAGCTTTTCGTAGGTGTTCTTCGGGGCCGGTTCGTATCGGTTGCACCAGATGTGGCGGCTCCAATACGCCCACCGCTCTTCAAGCGTGGGGAAGGGGTGGAAACCCGCGGTGTACATGTCGGTGAAGCCGTAGCGAGCGATGAAGTCGGGGAACAGGCGCGCGAAGCGCTCGCCCGCATAGGTGAGGCCGGCGGCGGTGGAAAGCCCCGCGCCCGCGCCCACCACGATGGCGTCGGCGCTCGCGATGGTGGCCTTCAGGTGCCGCACCTTGGCGGGATAATCGTCGTGTTCCATGGTTCCTCCTGTTCGTATTGGCTGGTGAGCTGGCGGTATGGCGGTTGCGCGCCCGTTGGCGATATGGCAGTCGCGCGCCCGTTGGCAAGCTTTCCCGCGGCTATCGTGCCAGCGCGCCGTGGCACACCAGGCGCGCGGCGAGTTCGGCCACGTCCTCGATGGGCAGGGCCTTCCCGTCGGCAACCCATTGGCGGTAGATGGCGAGCGTCGATTCGGTCACGTACGCCATCAAGAGCGACCGTTCGGGGTCGGCGGGGGTGCCGCCATCGTGCCGCGCCATCACGTTTTCGGTCATTTGCCGTTGCAGCATGTCGTGGGGCCCCGCGCAGGTGATGCGCTCGAACACCGCGCCGCGTTCGACGGCGAACGCGAAGAATTCGCGCGTGATGCGCGCGAGGTCGTCGGGAATGCGCAGGCCGTCGACGCGCGCGAGGTAGTCGGCCATCATGTTCTCTTGGAATTCCGCGAGCAGGAAATCCATCGTCTCGTAATAGCGGTAGAAGGTCTTCTTGTTCACCGGCACGCGGGCGCACAGCTCCTTCACCGTTATCTGCCGGTAGTCCATCTCGCACATCATCTGCTCGAATGTGGCGTGGATGTCGCGGATGGTCTTCGCCACCCGAATGTCGTTCGGCCGTTCGCGCATGGGTACCCCCTTCCGGTGCTACGGGCAATTATACGCCCGCAATGGGCATATAGGTACGCCCGGCGCGCAAACGCCCCCATAAGCCCCCGCGACACCCGCAGCCGTCCATCGACAGCCGCCGCGCCGCGCGGCATGATGCGTGTGCAACCAAGTGAATGGGAGGAACTATGTCGAACGGGATGAAGGTGGGGCTGCTCGCGCTGGCGTGTTTCGCGACGAGCATTTCGGAATTCGCGATTGTGGGCATGATCGACGTCGTGGCGGAATCGGCTGGCGTGAGCGTCGCGATGGCGGGCCAGCTGCTCACGGCGTTCGCGCTTTCGGGCGGCATCGGCGTGCCCATCGTGGTGATGGCGCTGGCCAAGCTCGAAGGACAAGCTCACCGGAGGGGTTTGTCACGTCCATCGGCCCCTATCCACATGACAAAC
>SUUF01000094.1:2302-7943 GCA_015062635.1 Coriobacteriaceae bacterium
TGGGCGCGGGAAGCATGGGGTGCGCCATCGTGCGGCGCATCGCCGCGGGGCGCACGGTGCTGCTCGGCGACATCAGCGAGGCGGCGCTCGAGCGCGTATCGGCCGATTTCGCGCGCAGCGGTTACAGCGTTCAGACCTGCGTGGTCGATGCGCTCGACATCGAATCGGTGCGCGCGTTTGCAGCCAAGGCAGCCGAGCTCGGCCCGGTGAAGTACTTCATCGACACCGCCGGCGCATCGCCCAACCAGGCGAGCCCCGAGCACATCCTGGCGCTCGACATGGTGGCGACCGGGCATGCCATCGATGCGTTTGGCGAGGTCATGGCCCCGGGTGGAGCCGGGCTCATCATTTCGAGCCAGACGGGCTACATGTACCCGATTCCCTATGAGGTCGAGCAGGAGATCATCAACACGCCCACCGACGGGCTCATGCAGCTGCCGTTCATCCAGGAAACGGCCATGCAGGCCTCGGGCCTCGCCTATATGATCGCCAAGCGTGTGAACCACCTGCAGGCGCAGCGTGCGGCGGCCACCACGTGGCGCGAGCGCCGCGCGCGCATCAACACCATCAGCCCGGGTATCATCGTGACCCCGCTGGCCTACGACGAGTTCGCGGCGGCGGGCGAGGGCTACCAGCGCATGATCGACGCATCGGCCGCCCAGCGTGTGGGGACGTCCGACGAGATCGCCGAGGCCGGCGCCTTCCTGCTCGGCGAGCATGCGGGCTTCATCACGGGAACCGACTTGCTCATCGATGGCGGCACCATCGCGGCCATCCGCACCGGCCGCTACACGCTCGGCGCGTAATCGGGTGCCCAACGGGCGGCACGCCGCCACGCAACCATGCCCCCCTACGCAAGAAGGCGCCCCAGATGGGACGCCTTCTTTGCTCGGTGCGATGCTATCGGCCGCTCAGCCGCCCAGCCATTTGGCCGCTCGGCCTCTCAGCCGCTCAACCGCTCGGCCGCCTGCCGCGTCAGCCTTACTTGTTGCGCAGCGCTTCGAATTCGGCGGCGCTGATGAGCTTCTGGCTCGTGCGCAGGTTGTTCGCCCAATGCTTGGCGGAGGCCGCATTGTCAAGGCGCATCACGATGTTCCCGGCATCGTCGATCACGTAGAACGCCTCTTTGCGGTGAGCCGCGGCGTCGCCGGCATCATGGTAGATGAAACCACCGGCCACGCTGTCCAGAGCCTCGTCGTTCAGCTCGACGCTGTCGGTCAGGTCCGGCTTCTCGTTCTTCAGTTCATCGCTCATAGTTGCATCCTCTCCCTCGTCGCGATTCGGGGTTATTCCTCGGTGGCTTCTTCGTCGGCGCCTTCGTCCGCCGCGTCGTCCTTGGCTTCCTTCTCGGCCTTGGCCTCCTTGGCCGCCTCGGCGGAATCATCGGCGTCAGACGCGCGGTTGACCAGCTGGATGTCCTTCAGCACCATGCTGTTGCTTTCGTAGACGAGCTTCACGGAGTCGCCCTTATCGGGGGTGTAGCCGCTCGAGATCTTGGTGTCGCCATCGATGGCAAGGGTGACGGTCTTGCCGTTCTTCAGCTTGATGGTCACGGAAGAGCTGCCGTCGCCCTTGACGATGGTTCCCTTGGCGGAAACGTTCACGTCGGGCTCGGGCTCGGGCTCGGCAGCCACGGGCTCAGGCTCGGGCTCGGGTTCGGGCTCCGGCTCGGCCTCGGTGGCCTCGGGCTCAGGCTCTTCGCCCTCGTCGCCAGCCTCGGGCTCTTCGCCTTCAGGCTCGGCGCCCTCGTCGCCGGCTTCGGGCTCGGTGGCTTCGGGCTCGTCGCCTTCATCCGCGGGCGCGGGCTCAGCCTCGGGCTCGGTGGCCTCGGGCTCCGGTTCCGGCTCGGGCTCGGGCTCGACGGCCTCGGGCTCGGGTTCCGGTTCGGGCTCGGGCTCGGTGGCCTCGGACTCGGGGGTGGTTCCCTTATCTTCCTGCGTGTTCACGTTCTGCTCTTCCTTGCTGGAAGCGCTCTTCTTCTCGGACTTGTTGTCGTTCTTGTTGGAGTTGGAAGAAGACTCCTTCTTCGCGCTGCTGCTCGACTTGGCGCTGCTGGAGCTCGACTTGCTCGCGCTCGCGCTGCTGCTCGACTTGGCGCTGCTGGAGCTGCTCTTGCTCGCGCTGCTCGAGCTCGACTTGCTGGCGCTGCTGGAGCTCGACTTCTTCGCGCTCGAGCTGCTCGACTTCTTGTCGCTGGCCTTCTTCGCGACCTTCGTGTCCTTCACCGAGTACACGATCATCGCAACCGGCTTGTCGTTCAGCGACCCGGTGTAGGTGATCTCGGTCTTCAGGTCCTTCGCGGGCTTGTCGCCGTAGAACTTCGTGTCGTTGGTGGTGGAGAACGTGTATTTCGCCTTGTCGGTGGCCAGCGTCACGGAATCCTTCGCCACCTCGGCGATCTTGCCGTTGATGGTGTACGAGCGGTTCTCGCCCTGCTTCACGATGTTGATCTCGAGCGCGGCCGGTGTTTCCTTCAGGTTGCCCTTGAAGGAGATGTCAACCAGGTCGCCCACCTTCGCGTCGTTCGCCGCGCCGACGACCTTCGTGCTGTCGTTCAGGGCGAAGCGGTACGCATCGGCCGACTCGACGCCCAGCAACAGCGTGTTGTCGACGATCTCGGAGACCGTGCCGTGCACCGTGTTGGTCTCGGGTTCGTTGGCCTCGTCAACCACCGCGATGACGTTCGCGTACGGATGCTCGCTCAGGTCGCCCAGGTAGGTGAGCTCGATCCCGTCGCCTTGGCTCAGGTCGCCCACCAGGTAGGTGTCGGAATCTTTCTGGAACGTGGCGGTAATGCCCTTGTTCGACAGGGTGAGGCTCTCATCGTCCCAGGCCACGAGCGTGCCGGCAAACTCCAGCGCCGTGTCCATGTGCTCGACCAGCGTCACCTCGTCGGCATGCTTGCCGCTGTCGTCCACGGTGTACTTCACGGTCACGATGTCGTCCAGGTACATCGCGTCGAGGTCGCCCAGGTTGTAGGCCGTGTCGCCGCTCACCGTGAACTCCATGTCGCCGTCGTCGCCGGCCAGCGTCATCTCGTTCTCTTGGGCGACCACGAGCGTGCCCTGATATTCGCCGGTTTCAGCCGCGGGCTTCGCCGGCTCGGTGTTGCTCGCGCATGCCGCCAGCATCGTTGCCAGCGCCATCGCCAGCGCAAGCATCACCACTGCGCTTATCCTTCTTTTCAAAATAGCTACCCTCCTTCTGTTCTGGAGCACATCACTCATATGCTTGTTTCCATGCCTTTGATACGCGTGCAATGGGAAACCGTCTTGCATATTGCAGAAACTTCGCGCCATGCCCGAGCGGGTTTTTCACGCGTTGCACGTGTCCTGTTCGCTACATTGTACATGATGTGTCCCAAAGCCTTATGCCGTGAGGCTTTGGCGGGGATGCGCGCGACGTCGGCCGGTTGCCGCGGGAGGTCCGGCCGGCTGCCGCCCATGGCTCTGGGGCCCGATAGTGTACGAGTTTCACGGTGCGACCAAGAAATCCCAGTTCGCAAAAGCGATTCAGGCCTCGTTTCCCGAAACATGTACGCTAACGCGCGAACGCCATGCGCAATGCACGTGGCGTTCGCGTCGTTCACCGGTTCGCCTCGGG
This sequence comes from Coriobacteriaceae bacterium, assembly GCA_015062635.1. Taxonomy (GTDB): domain Bacteria; phylum Actinomycetota; class Coriobacteriia; order Coriobacteriales; family Eggerthellaceae; genus UMGS1519. The sequence continues at coordinate 5,906 of SUUF01000094.1, forward strand.
TTTGGGGGCGATCGGCGGGTGCCGTCGGTTTGTCGGCCGCGCGGGGAGCGAGGGTCGGGTTGGCCGCACGAGCGCGAGCGGCCCGGTCCTGGGCTAGCCCTGTTTCAGCCGGGAAAACCTATAATGGAACCACGACACGGGCTTCCGACATGCAGGAGGGGCGTACATGGATGCCGATATGCCACGGGCGCCGCAATACGGCTTCGAGCTGCTGAACATCTACTGCCCCACGTGCGGGGCGCCGGCGGCCTACGACATCGTGCGGCACACGTACGCCTGCGCGTACTGCGGAAACGACACCGGCGTCGACGAGGCCCTGCAGCAGAAGCGGGGCTTCCGCAAACTGCGCCAGCAAAAGCTGCAGAACAGCCGGGACGCCTTCAGCGCCGTGAAATACACCTGCACCGGGTGCGCCGCCGAGATGGTGTTCCCCCAGAGCGAGGTTCTGCAGAGCTGTTCGTTTTGCGGGCGCACGCTGGTTCGCAACAAGTACCTGAAAACCCCCGACTTCCCGGAGCTCATCGTGCCGTTCCGCCTGACGCCCGACGAAGCCAGGGAGCGCCTGGAAAGCTGGTGCAGCCATAACGCCGGCAAGCGCGAGGCCCGGCACCTGCGTTCGTGTCTCGACCAGCTGCAGGGCTACTACCTGCCCTACGAGCTGATTCGCGGGCCGCTCAACTGCACCGTGTCGCGCGCGGGGTCGAAGCGCTCGTTCGCGTGCGGCGGCTTCCTGACCAGCACGTTCGTGAACACGTCCGAGCAGCTCGACAACCTCACGCTGAACGGCATGGAGCCGTTTGACCTGCGGGAACTGCATGAGTTCGAGTTCGGGTACCTGGCGCAGCAGAAGGCGAAGGTCGACGAGATAGGCGCGAAAGAGCTTGACGCGCGGGTCCGGCAGGAAGTGGCGGCCAGTTACCGCGAGGTGATCGAAGAGACGCTGGAGACGAAAAACGTCGATGTCTCGGTGAATTCCCAGAACCTGATGCGGATGCCCGTGTTGCTGCCGGTGTACTACATCTGCGCGGGAAACGTGCGGGCGGCGGTGAACGGCCAGACCGGCAAGGTCGCGGTGCGCAGCGAGGCCGTGCGCAAGACGGTGCCCTGGTGGATCCGGCCCATCGCGGCCACGCTCGCCGTGTTCGCGGTGGCGTTCGCCATCGCCAGCGCGGCGCTTGGGAACTGGGAGGGCGGCCTGACTATGGCGGGCATGATAACGCTGGTCATGGGGCTCATCTTCTACACCGCGTTCTCGAATGCCTACGAGGGGACGAAGCGGCAGACGCTCGACCCCGAGATATTCACGTCGCGCGAGACCTTCGAGCGCGCGCCCGACGGTTCGCTGCGTGTGGGCGCGCCGGTTGTGGAAGACCCGGTGGAGCCCGTGTTCTTCGAGAATGTCGACGGCGTGCGCACGCCGGTGGAGATCCGCTTCACCACGCCTGGGCGCACGATCAGGGGGCTGCTGCTGGGCCTGGCGGTTTTGGCTTTGCCGATGCTCATCGCGTTCGTGTTGAACGGGTTCAGCGTGCAGGGGCTACACCCCGAGGGCTCCGCCGTGTGGCTGTGCATTTTCGTGGTGGTGGTGCCTGCGTACCTCATCAAGATGGGCCGCATCGACATTTACGAGAACCCGTACGTGTATGTGACCGACGAGCAGGGCCGCCGGCGCAAGGTCAAGACGGAATCGCGCACGGCCACCGTTGGCGGCATCGTGGGCGCGCTGTTCTCGCCAAGCCTGATCGCGGCTGGCCTCGCCCTGCTGCTGTTCCTGGTCATGGGCGTGTACCTGACGCTCGGCAATTGAGTCCGTTGGGGACATACATGTGGCGCCCGGGGACATACATGTGGCGACCGGGGACATACACCTCCTGCCCTCTAGTGTGCAAGAGTGCGCCCTCTCCTTTCCGGCGGTCCCCAGTGTCATTCTGGGCGAGAGCGAGGAATCGTCGCTGCCGTGCTTGGGGCGGGGGAGATCTCTCCTCGCTCCGCTCGTCGAGATGACGGGGGCGGGGCTGCTCGTCGAGATGACGGGGGC
>SUUF01000095.1 GCA_015062635.1 Coriobacteriaceae bacterium
AGGCAGATGAAGCGCCCGCCGATGTTGCAGCGGCCGCATTTGCCCACGCCGCACTTCATGCGCATCTCGAGCGTGGTCAGGATATTGCCCGGGTCATAGCCCTGGTCGCGCAGGGTCTTGGAGCACGTGCGCGAGAGGCTCGGGCCGCCGCAGAGCACGGCGACGCGGCCGTTTTCGGGGCCGATGTTCAAGCCGGCCAGGAACGGGGCGGTGTAAGCGATCGGACCATCCCAGTCGGGCGTGCCGTGGTACACCGAAACGTGCACGTTGGTGTCGGGGCAGCCCACCCATTCGCGGAACAGCTGGTCCTTGAAGACGAGCTCCTTGTAGGTGGCCGCCGAATACACGAGGTCGATGTGTCCGTAGTCCTCGCGGTGCTCCAGGCAGTAGCGCAGGAACGCACGCACGGGCGGCAGGCCGATGCCGCCGGCGATGAACAGCATGTCGCGGCCCTTGCATTCCTCGTACGGCCACCAGTTGCCGTACGGTCCACGCACGCTCACCTGGTCGCCTTCGGCCAGTTCGTGCATGCGCTCGGTCACCAGGCCCACGCGTTTCACGGTGAACTCGATCCAGTCATCGCTTTGGGCGCTCACGCAGAACATGCACTCGCCGGCATCGAGCACGCCGAACATGCCCAGCTGGCCGGGCTTGGCGTCGAAAGGCTTCTTCCCGTCGAGCGTTTGCAGGCGGAAGCTCTTCACGTCGGAGGTTTCCTCGGTGATCTTGATGAGCTTGCACACTTGCGGGATCAGCGGACGGTCGCCTGAAGCGCCGCCGTGTTCGATGTGGATGCCGCCCACGGCCTGCGTGTTCGTGCTAGTCATGGTAGGCTCCAATCTCGTCGATGAGGCGCGTGATATCCAGCGCCACCGGGCACTTCTCCACGCAGCGGCCGCAGCCCACGCAGAGCGTCTTGCCGTAGCGCTCCTCGAAGTAGTTCAACTTGTGCATGAAGCGGTTGCGCACGCGCTCCTTCTTCTGCGGACGGGGGTTGTGGCCGCCGGCCATTGCCGTGTACTGGCTGAACATGCACGAATCCCAGCAGCGGAAGCGCACGCCTTCCTTCATGCGGTTTTCCTGGGAAATGTCGAAGCAGTGGCAGGTGGGGCACACGTACGTGCAGGTGCCGCAGTTCAGGCACTTCACGGCCAAGTCGTCCCACAGCGGCGCGTCGAACATGTTGTCGAGCTTCTCCTTCACGCCGTCCATCTGCACCTTCAGGGTGCATGCGGTGGCGGTGGGCTCGGGCGTGCCCTCTTCCAGGTAGCCGGATTTCTTCCACTCCTCCACCACCTGCTCGCCCTGCGGCGTGTAGGCCTCCACGATCCAGTCGTCGCCGGCATCGCGCAGCATCACGTCGGCGTTGGGCGCATCGGTGGGGTCGACGCCCATCGAATCGCAGAAGCAGGTCTGCGCCGGGGCCGCGCATCCGATGCACACGGTGAGCAGCTTCTCACGCGCATTTGCGTAGAACTCATCGACGAATCCCTTGGTCAGGAACACGTCGTCGAGGCACACGAGCGACCGCATGTCGCACGGGCGGATGCCCACGATGGCGCGGGGGACGCTCTCGTCGTATTCCTCGATATGGTAGTTGCCGTCATCGCCCAAATGGAAGCTGTACATCTTCTGGGTCTGCGGGAACAGCAGGTCTTTCGGCGGCATCAACGTGTTCGCCAGGTCGAGCGCGGGCGGCACCGTGCCGTCGTAGCGCGCGAATTTCGCGACGCCGTCGACAATGGCCGGCACGTACACCTCGCGGCTCTGCACGAGGTTCGCGAGCACGGCGTTGATCATTCCCTTATGCAATATCATCGTCGCCACCCCCTACATGAATTCTTCGGGGTCGGATGTTTCATAGGTCATCAGCTTTTCCTTGGTCTCGCCGATTTCCATACCCGATTCGAACTCGCCGAACAGGTCGTTCATGTCGCGGATGACCTTGCGGTTCATCGTCATCAGCGGCAGGTCCATCGGGCATACGCGCTCGCACTCGCCGCACTCGATGCAGCGGTCGCCGATGTGCATCACGCGCGTGATGCCGTAGAAGCGGTTTTCGGGCAGGTTGTTCTGCTTGCCCACCCAGTCTTCGCGACGGGCGTCGACGAAGCACTCGCGGCACGTGCAGCAGGGGCATACGTCGCGGCAGGCATAGCAGCGGATGCACTTCGAATACACGCGCTCGAAATAGGCGGCGCGTTCCTTCTGGCTCATGGCCTCGACGGCTTCCACTTCGGCGAAGCGCCCGTCGGGGGTTACTTCGTCGACCTTCTCGCCGATGAACTCGTCGAAGAGCACGGCGTTCTTATGCCGGCATTCGAGGCACTTCTTCAGGGGCGCGTCGTTTATGTCACGCATGCCCGGGCAGCCGACGCCGATGAGGTACACGTCGTCGCGGCTGATTTCCTTGTCGTTTATCAGGCGCACGATGCCACGCGAATCGCAGCCGCGCACCACGATGCCCACACGTCCGCGATAGGCGAGATCGCGTGTGTATTTAGCCAGGGTGTTCACGCAATACTCGTTCCAGACGAGCTTTTCGGCTTGGGCGGCGGTGCTTGCCACGAGCGGCGTGGTCTGATGGGGGAACCGGCCGTTCTCCCAACCGAGGAACGTGGCGACTTCGCCCGATTCGAGCAACTCGGCAGCGCGGGTGCGTACTGCCTGCTCGACTTCTGCCATCGTCATGCGCGATCACCTCCCTTCGCAAGGTCGGCGGGCACGAACGGAACCTCGTCCTTGTGCAGCGGCCCGAGCTTGCGAATCTGCTCGCATACCTCGGTGACGGTGTCGCGGAACTTGCCCGCTTCGGCACCCGAAATCCAGCGCACCTGGAAACGTTCGGGCTCGAGCCCCTCGAATTCCAGCAAGCGCTTGAAGATGAGCATGCGCCGGCGCGTGTAGTAATTGCCCGACACGTAATGGCAGTCGCCGGGGTGGCAACCGCACACGAGCACGGCGTCGCAGCCCTTGTTCAGGGCCTCGATGACGAACTGCGGGTTGATGCGCCCCGAGCAGGGCACGCGCAGCACGCGCACGTCGGCCGGGTAGTTCATGCGGTTCAAGCCCGCCAGGTCGGCGCCGGTGTACGTGCACCAATGGCAGCAGAATGCCACGATGCGCGGCTTCCAGGAATCGGGGGCCTTGAACCGCATCGTCGAAGCGGCATCGGCAACGCCGGGCATCTCCCATACCGACATGTCGTCGGGCCACTGTTCGGTGTTGTGTCCGCTGCCGGGCAGAGCATCGTCGTTCAGCGTTCCCGAAACCACATCGGGCGAGATGCGCTCGGGGTCCAGACGGTACCGGAGCAGCTCTTCGTCGCGCTTGCGCTGCTTTCGGCTGCTATGGAATCCTCCGTCTACCATTGGCATAGCGCATCCACCTCCCTCATGATCGATTCATTCGTGTAGCCCAGCAGGTCCATCGCGCCAGAGCGGCACGTGACGGTGCAGGCGCCGCAGCCCTGGCACAGGCCCGGGTTGATTTGCGCGACCGTGCGGTCGACGTGTTGCGAGTTCTCGCGGAAATGCTTGGTGACGAGCGATATGGCGCCGTACGGGCAGATGTTCACGCACGCGCCGTCGCCTTGGCAGAGCGATTCGTTCACGCGCGAGATCTGCGGGTTCGACTCGAGCGACGGCTTGTTCAAAAGGCCGATGACCTTCGCCGCTGCGGCGCCCGCCTGGCATACCGTGTCGGGGATATCCTTCGGGCCCTGACACACGCCGGCCAGGTACACGCCGGCGGTGTTCGTCTCGACCGGGCGCAGCTTCGCGTGCGCTTCCACCAGCCAGTTGTCTTTGTCGCGCCCCACGCCGAACATCGCGGCGACTTCGTCGGCGCCGGTGCTCGGCACCATGGCCGTCTCGAGCACCACCATGTCGGCGTCCACGCGCACCGGCCGGCTCGAGAGCGTGTCCTCGCCCAGGCAGATGAGCTTGCCGTTTTCCTCGTAGATCTTCGAGACACGTCCGCGCAGGTAGTTCGCACCATCATGCACGGCGTTCCGGTAGAACTCGTCGTAGTTCTTGCCCGGCGTGCGCACATCCATGTAGAACACGTAGCAGTTGCCGTCGGGAACCTTGTCCAGGTATTGGTGCGCATGCTTCGCGCCGTACATGCAGCAGGCGCGCGAGCAATACGACACGCCCTTGTGCGGGTCGCGGCTGCCCACGCACTTCACGATGACGACGCTCTTCGGCTCCTTGCCGTCGCTCGGGCGCAGGATGTGGCCCTCGGTGGGGCCGCTCGCGTTCACCAGGCGCTCGAACTGCAGGCCGGTTATGACGTCGGGGTAGGCGCCGCCGCCGTATTCGCCGTAGATCTTCTTCCAGTCGATGAGCTCGTAGCCAGTCGCGAAGATCACGGCGCCATAGGTCTCGGTGGTCACGCGGTCTTCATCGTCGTAGCGGATGGCGCCGGTCGGGCAGATCTTCGCGCACACGCCGCACTTGCCCTCGGTGAGCTTGCGGCAGTGCACGGGGTCGATGACGGGCTTGGCGGGCACGGCCTGCGCGAACAGCTTGTAGATGCTCGTGCGCTCGCTCATACCCTGGTCGAATTCGTTGGGAACTTTGCTCGGGCACTTCGTCTCGCAAGCGCCGCAGCCGGTGCACAGGTTGTAGTCGATGTACTTGGCCTTCTCGCGGATGGTCACCTCGAAGTTGCCCACGTAGCCGCTCATGGCTTCGACTTCGGCCAGCGTCTTCACGGTGATGTTCGGGTGGTTGCCCACTTCCGACATCTTCGGCGTGCAGATGCAGGCCGAGCAGTCGAGCGTGGGGAAGGTCTTGTCGAGCATCACCATGTTGCCGCCGAGCGAGCTCTTCTTCTCGACGATGGTTACGGGGAATCCCGCATCGGCGATGTCGAGCGCCACCTGCATGCCGGCGATGCCGCCGCCGATGACGAGCGCGCGCTTCGTCACGGGAATCTGCGTGGTCTTCAGCGGCGAGAGCTTGTCGACCTTCGCGACGGCCATCTTGATGAGGTCGATGGCCTTGGCGGTTGCCACCTGGCGGTCCTTGTGCACCCAGCTGCATTGCTCGCGCAGGTTCGCGACCTCCAGCATATAGGGGTTCACGTCGGTGGTCGCCAAGAGCTTGCGCCAGGTGAGCTCGTGCATGCGCGGGCTGCAGGTGCCCATGACGATGCGGTCGAGCTTGTGTTCCTTGATGACCTCGCGCACCAAGTCCTGGCTTGGGTCGGAGCACATGTATTTGTTGATCTCCACGTGGACGACGTTCGGCAGCTTGGCGGCCGCTTCGCCCACTTTCTCCACGTCCACCGTGGCGGAAATGTTCGTGCCGCAATGGCAGATGAAGACGCCGATCCTACTCATGGCCCATCACCTCCTCGTGCGTGGCATCCACGCCCGGCACGTGTTCGGCTCCCTCGGGTGCGGGCTCCTTGTGGTCCGCCTCGTCGCTGTGGTCGCTCGCGTCGTCGTGCATGTTCTCGAATGCGGCGCGGGCATCGGCGCGCAGGCGCACACGTGCCAGCTCTTCGGCCTGCTGGGCGAGTTCCTGGCGCAGCTTGTCGGCGGCGTTGCGGGCGGCGTTGAGTTCCGCCTGCTTCGCGGCCAGGGCTTCCTGGGCGCTGCGCAGCGCGCGTTCCTCTTCGGCATATTGCGGCTTTTGGTACAGGGTCGTTGCCGCTGCAGGCTTCTTTTTCTCGGTGGGCTTCTTCTTGGGCGCTTCCTCGGCGGCGGGCTTCGCCTTCTTGGCGCGAGCTGCCTGCGCGGCGGCGATCTTCGCGGCGCGCTCGGCTTCCTTGCGGGCAGCCTCTTCGGCCGCGGCGCGTTCCTCGTTGGCGATCTTCAGGCCGCGCAGCTCGGCTTCCATCAGGAACTCGCGCGCAGGGTAGAAGTGGATGTCGGTGCCCAGCTCGTCGGCACGTCCGCCCATGGCGGCGCCGATAAGCTCGGTGAAGTAGTAGACGGGAATGTCGAAGGGCTCGAGGCCGCGTGCAACGCGCATCTTGTTTATTTCCGCAACGCGCATATCCAGGTTCAGCTGGCAGAGCGGGCACGTGGTCGCGATGCATTCGGCTCCATTTGCCGCTGCGTTTTCGAAAATGCGGTCGATGAGCCGATGCGCGATGCCGGGCATCGCCACCGACTGGCTGCCAGAGCAGCATTCGGTCTTGAAGGCCCAGTCAACCGGCTCGGCGCCCACGGCGCGCAGCAGCTCGTCCATGCTCTGCGGGTTCTCGGCGTCGTCGAACGATTCGTCATTCACCGGGCGTACGATGGTGCAGCCGTAATAGCAGGCCACCTTCAGCCCGCGCAGGGGTTTCAGGGCTGCGGCCTTCACGGCTTCGGTCACCTCTTCGTCGGCGAAGGCCTCGAGCAAGCTCACAACCCGGGCCTTGCCCTCGTACGGCTGCTCGATTATCTCCTCGATGCGCTCGCGGTTCGCGTCGCTTTCGCGTACGAAGCGCCGCGCGTTTTGCAAGGCCTGGTAACAGCCGGCGCACGGCGCCACCACGTCGGGGCTGCCTTCCATCTGCTCGGCGATGGCCAGGTTGCGCGCGGAAAGCGCCTGTCCCAATTCGTGGTTCGTGAGCTTAGCCGCGCTCGTGCCGCAGCAGTTCCAGTCGGGAATCTCGGTCATCTTGAAGCCGATGCGGTCGGTGACGTACTTCGTCGACTTCGTGAACGAGAGGCCGGTCGATTCCGCGGAGCATCCGGGGAAGTATGCGTAGTTCTTCATCGCTATCACCGGCCCTTCCGCTTGATGATGCGTTTCAGGATGAGCCTGCCCACGGCGATGCCCGCGCCGGCACCGGCGACCTTTTGCGCTGTCTTGTCCTGCGACAGCGAGGCGAATGCGGCCACCGGGTCGACTTCCAGGCCGCTTCGAACCACCTGCGGTGCGGTCTTCGCCGAGGCCACGGCGTTGCTCGCCCATTGCGTGGCCTTGCCTTGGGCGTTCGGTATGGGCTCGTCGATCGCGGCGCCAAGGCGCACGGTGGCGGGCTTGCCCGACTTCACGGCGATGGCAGCCTCGATCTCCTCGACCTTTCGCGCGCCCAAACGCGCGCGGGCGCCGATTTCCTCGAAGATCTCGGGCTCGATGGAGCTGCCGTTCTCCAGCACCTTGTCGACGATGTTACGCACGGCCTCGCGGTTCTGGACGTTCTGCATGTCCATGCCCACCATGCCGCGTTCCATCATCTTGGGGGCGTTGCCCATGTCTTGCAGCAGATGACCGCTGGCCAGGTTGTATTTGGCGGCGAGGTACTGTTCGTTCGAGCGGCCATGGGCGCGCACGCCGTCGATGAACAGGTCATCGAACAGGTCGCTCTCACGCACCGGCTTGTAGCCGGCGTCCTTCGAGGCGTGCCGCACCGCGCGCATGATGGCGGCGATGTCCACGTTCTGCGGGCACCGTGCCGTGCACACCGAGCATTGCGCGCAAATCCAAGGGGTTTTCGAACGAAGGGCCTCATCGACCAGGCCAAGCTGCAACAGGCGGATGACTTCACGCGGCATGAGGTCCATGCCGTGCGCCATCGGGCAGCCGGCCGTGCATTTCCCGCATTGATAACAGTCCAGGAAGTCGACGCCAGCCTCGCGCGCAATCACATCCCGGGCACTGAAATCCGCTGCGGAAACCTGCGAAAGGTTCACAGTTCGCATAGGGACTCCTGTCTTCCGACTAGCGGAGGCCGTCTCCTATGGCATCCGCCAACGGTTGCTTTCCCCTATTTTCCCGTTCCCACGGCAAGAGGGTTGGATATTTCGGTTTTCGGCGCGAAACCGCGGGGCAGCGATTCGGTGGGAATTACGACGGTACCCTGGTGGATGAGTCAGAGTCGGCGGGCGTTCCCCCGACTCATTCACGAGAAATGAGTCAAAGGAACGGGC
>SUUF01000096.1 GCA_015062635.1 Coriobacteriaceae bacterium
ACTTGACTCCCACCGGTTCGGCAATGCAGTAAAATGGAAGCCGCAGAGCGAATGGCAAACAGAAACGAGGAGATCATGGGATACATCATGGGCGTGTGCCCGCAGTGCAACAACGTGATGAGCATGCCAGACGATAGCGCTGTCGTGCGCTGCCCCACCTGCCAGGCGGAAGTGAATGCCGGGGAAGCCGCCGCGCTTGCCGGCGCGAACGGGCAGATGGGCGGCCAGCAGCAGCCGCAAGACCCCTATGGCAACGCCCAGCAGATGACCTACCAGTACGCCCCGGCCGGCACGGCCCCGTTCCTCGGGACATGGAAGACGAACGTCCTGTTCACAGTTCTGGGCATCGTCGCCGCGATCGTGTTCAACGGCTTCGTGGGCGGCTCGGTCGACCAAAACGGGAATGTGAACGGCGGCGCGATAACCGGCGTGCTCTCGATCGCCTATATCGTCTTCGCCATCGTGTATGCCGCGAAGATCTACCCGTCGTACTTCACCGACAAGCCGATGCTCGCCTCGAGCGAGGCCGTCTCGTTCCTGAACACGTTTGTCGGCGGCATCATCTTCGGGCTTTTGTGGAACCACAACCTCACGCTGAAGAACAAGGGCATCTCGAACGTCGTGTTCATCGTGCTCACCGTCGCGTCGTTCGTCCTGGTGTTCGTCCTCGTGATGGTGGTGGGCTTGGCCGCCGTCGCGAGCATTGCCACCGCGTAAACCCGGCGGCGCCAACCAACGCGCAACCGAAAAGCGCCCGGACGGTCGAACCGTCCGGGCGCTTTCTTGTGCGCGCGAAGCGTTTGCAGAAGCGTCGCGGCTACTTCTTCTTGGCCATCTTGCCGAAGTCGGCCACCTGGGCGAACACGCCGACGAACGCGTTGAGCAGCTTCAGGTTCTGCTCGCGCTCGGCCTCGTCGTCGGCCATGACCTTCACCTCGTCGAAGAAGGTGTCGATGGGGCCGCGCAGGGCGGCGAGCGCCTTCACGGCCGCCGTGTAGTCGACGGCGGCAAGCGCCGATTCCACCTGGTCGCGGGCGGCGTCGACGGCAGTCAGCAGGTCGGCGCGCACGCCGGCGAGCGAGGCGGCGTCCACGTCGGTGCCCAGCTTGGCATCGCGCAGGTTGTTCGCGCGGGCATAGGCCGTCGCGAGGTCGTCCATCTCCTCGGGCAGCTCGTCGCGGATGGCGCCGAGCGCCTTCACGCGGCTGTTGATGACGGCGGGCTCGACGACCCCGGCCGCGAGCACGGCGTCGATGACGTCGGGGGCGGCGCCGGCATCCTTGCAGATGACCTTCGTGCGCGTGACGAAGAAGTCGATGACCTCCTCGCGCGTCTTGGCGCGGTCGAACTCGACGGCGGCGAAGGTGTCGAGCGAGGCGTCGATGGCCTTCTCGAGCGACACGGGCAAGCCCTCGACCAGCATGTTCACGATGCCGATGGCCTGGCGGCGCAGCGCGAACGGGTCCTTCGAACCGGTCGGGCCCTGCCCCACCGCGAACAGGCCGCAGATGGTGTCGAGCTTGTCGGCGAAGGCCGTGAGCTGGCCCACGGTGCCATCCGGCAGCGCGTCGCCGGCGAAACGCGGCTGGTAGTGCTGGCCGATGGCGCGGGCGACCTGCTCGGTCTCGCCATGGGCGGCGGCGTAGTACGAGCCCATGACGCCCTGCACGCTCGTAAACTCGATGACGGCGTTGGTGACGAGGTCGGCCTTGCACAGCAGCGCGGCGCGGGCCAGGTCGGCGGCGTCCTGCTCGCCCAAGCCGGCGTCGGCGGCCAGCGCGTCGGCGAGCTTCACCAGGCGATACGCCTTATCGCGCACGGTGCCCAACTTCTCCTGGAACACCACCTGGTCGAGCTTCTCGACGTAGTCTTCCAGCGGCTTCTTCAGGTCTTCCTCGTAGAAGAACTTGGCATCGTCGAGGCGGGCGCGCACCACGCGCTCGTTGCCGGCGATGATGTTCTGCGCATAGTCTGGGTCGCCGTTGCTCACGATGATGAAGTCGTTCGTGAGCTTGCCCGCGGCGTCGTACAGCGGGAAGTAGCGCTGGTGCATGAGCATCGCGTCGACGATGATCTCTTCGGGGACCAGCAGGAACTCCTCGTCGAACACCGCGCGCAGCGCCTGCGGGTATTCGGAAAGGTTGATGACCTCGGTGAGCGTCTTCTCGGGCAGCTCGGCACGCGAGCCGGTCGCGGCCTCGATCTTTGCAACGCCCGCGCGGATGGCGGCCTCGCGCTCGGCCATGTTCGGCACCACGTAGTTGGCGCGCAGCACGTCGAGCAGGTCGGTCGCGGTGGCGACTTCGTGCATGCCGCGGGCGAGCACCGGGTGCCCCGCGGTCAGGCGGCCGGCCTCCATGTCGGAATAGGCCACCGGCAGCACCTCGTCGTCGAGCAGCGCCAGCAGGTAGCGCACCGGACGGCTGAACGTGACGGTTCGCGCGCCCCAGCGCATCGAACGCGGCCACTTGAGGTCGGGGATGAGCCCCGCCAGGATGCCGGGCAGCAGCTCGCGCACGTCCTGCGCGGGAATGCTGCGCACGGCGAAAAGGTACTCGTCGCCGTCGACCACGCGGCGCTCGCACTGGTCGACCGTCAGGCCCTTGCCGCGGGCGAAGCCCTGCGCGGCCTTGGTCGGGTTGCCGTCGGCGTCGAACGCGATGGCGGCCTTCGGGCCCTTGAACTCCTCGTTCTGCGCGGGGGTGGCGTCCTCGACGCCCGCCACGAGCACGATCAGGCGGCGCGGCGTGGTGTGGATCTCGATGGAATCGAACGGGATGCGGGCGGCGCGCAGGCGCTCGGGCACCATCGCGGCCAGCTGCTTTTCGGCGCCTACCAGGTCGAACGCGGGAATCTCCTCGGTTCCGACCTCGAAGGCCAGGGTGTGCTTCGCCATCTTACGCCTCCCCTTCTTCCTCGACTTCCACGCCCACCACGTGCTTCAGGTAGCACGCGCAGGTCTCCTTCGCCATCGCGCGCACGCGCAGCATGTACGCCATGCGCTCGGTGGCCGAGATCACGCCACGTGCGTCGAGCAGGTTGAAGGTGTGGCAGCACTTCAGCACGTAGTCGTAGGCCGGCAGCGGCTCGGCGGCCGCCAGGCAGCGCTTGGCTTCGGCCTCGTAGTCGGTGAAATGCTGGAAGAGCATGTCGGTGTCGGCGGTCTCGAAGTTGTATTCCGACTGCTCCTTTTCGTTTTCCAGGTACACGTCGCCGTAGGTGAACTCCACGCCGTCGGCGCCACGCGCCCACACGATGTCGCGGAAGTCGTCGACGCCCTGGATGTACATCGTCAGGCGCTCGAGGCCGTAGGCCAGCTCGGCGGCGACGGGCTTGCATTCGAAGCCGCCCACCTGCTGGAAGTACGTGAACTGCGTGACCTCCATGCCATCGAGCCACACTTCCCACCCGAGGCCCCAGGCGCCGAGCGACGGGCTTTCCCAGTCGTCCTCGACGAAGCGCACGTCATGCTTGTCGGTGTCGATGCCGATGGCGCGCAGGCTGCCCAGGTAGAGCTCCTGGATGTTGTCGGGGCTCGGCTTGATGAGCACCTGGAACTGGTAGTAGTGCTGCAGGCGGTTGGGGTTCTCGCCGTAGCGGCCGTCGGCCGGACGGCGGCAGCCCTGCACATAGGCCGTGCGCCACATGTCGGGGCCAAGGGCGCGCAGCAGCGTCGCCCAATGGTTCGTGGCGGCGCCCACCTGGCCATCGTAGGGTTGCAGGATCACGCATCCCTGCTGCGCCCAGTAATGCTGCAGGGCCAGGATGATGTCCTGGAAGGTCATCGCCTGCCCGTTGGCGTTCTCGTTCATGCTCCTCCTTCGTCTTGCAAATCGGCGGAAGGGGCACGCCCTCCCGCCAACAGGTTCGCGATTATTCCAGCGCCCCGATGTGGTCGAGGGGCCAGTAGATGATGTTCGCATGGCCCGACACCGACGTCGCGGGAATCGCGCCGAAATAGCGCGAGTCGGCCGAGTTCGTGCGGTTGTCGCCCATCACCCACAGGTACCCGTTCGGCACCGTGTAGGGGAAGCTCACGTCAACGCCCGGCGCGGGCTCCAGCTCGTAGCTCGGCTTGCCCTCGGTGTAGGGCTCGTCGAGCGCGGTGCCGTTCACGTAAACCTGGCCATCGCGCAGGTCGACCTCGTCGCCGCCCACGGCGATGACGCGCTTGATGAGCGTCTGCCCTTCCTTCAGCGGGTCGTCGAACGTGATGATCTCGCCCGCCTCGGGGCTGCGCCCGTAATAGCTGATCTTCTCGGAGAACACGCGGTCGCCGATCTGGATGGTGTCCTCCATCGAGCTCGAGGGGATCTCGAACGTGCCCACGACGAAGGCGCGCAAGCCGATATAGCAGCCCACCACGAGCAGCACCATCACGAGCAGCTCGAGTATCTGCCTGCCAATGCTCGGGGCATCGCCCCCCTTGTTTTCGGCCATGGCCACCTCCTCTCGGCAATGCCGCTAACTATACCGCGCCCGCGTCATCGCCGCAGGGCGCATCCAAAGTTTCCAGAAAGGCCCGCTCGTCCGGCGTCAGGTCGGCGCCTTCCAGCAGGTCGGGGCGCAGGCGTGCGGTTCGCTCGACGCTCTGCCGCCGCCGCCACGCATCCACCGCGCCGTGGTCGCCGCTGCGCAGCACCGCGGGCACCTCCATACCGCGGAATTCCGCCGGGCGCGTGTACTGCGGGTATTCCAGCAAACCGCCGTTGAAGCTCTCGTCGACAGCGCCCTCCTCGGCCCCCAGCACGCCGGGCAGCTTGCGCACCACCGCGTCGATGACCACCATCGCGGCAAGCTCGCCGCTGGTCAGCACGTAATCGCCGATGGAAAGCGTGGTATCGGCCAGCGTGTAGGCGCGCTCGTCGATGCCCTCGTAATGCCCGCACACGAACAGCAGCCGCTCCTCGGCGGCCAGGCGTTTCGCGCAGGCATCGTCGAAGCGCTCGCCCTGGGGCGCGAGGAACACCACGTGCGGGCGCGGCCCTTCGGCGGCGAGCTCGTCCATGGCCTCGAAGATGGGCCCGCACTTCATGACGAGCCCATGGCCGCCGCCATAGGGTTCGTCATCGGTGGTGCGATGCCTGTCGTGCGTCCAGTCGCGCAGGTCGTGCGCATGGAAGTCGAGGATGCCCTTCTCGCGGGCGATGCGCATCATCGATGCGCCCATCACCGACGAGAACATATCGGGAAAGGTCGAGAGCGTGTCGATGCGCATGGCTAGTCCTCCACCAGGCCCGACGGAACGCGCGTGTAGATGACGCCCGCATCGGGGTCGACATCTTCCACGAATTCGTCCACGAGCGGGATGAGCACCTGCCCGCGCTCTCCTTCCACGACGAGCGTCGCCTGGAAAGCGTTCTCGAGCACGTCGACCACTTCGCCCAGGTCGCCGAATTCGGCATCGCGCACGGCGAAGCCCTCGACCTCGGGCGCCGGCTCGGGCAGCAACGACTCGTCGATGTCGGCGCGGGCCACCAGCAGGTAGCGCCCGACGTATTCCACGAGCTGGGAATAGTCGTCCACGCCCTCGAACGACACGATGCAGTCCTCGCCTTCCACGGCCTCGCGCAGCACCACGGTGCGCGGCACGTCGAGGCTCGGGGGCACCACATGGCAGGTCATGCCCTCTTCAAGCAAGAAGGGAAGGCCGTCGCACGGTTGCACGACGAGCCTTCCCTGCCGTTTGCGCGCTTTGGTTATCTGCGCGGCGTTAAGGAACTCCCCCATCCTAGTCGGGAAGCTCCACATCCACCTGGCCGGCACCAGCGCGGCTGCCAGCAGCGCGGGCGACGGTGCGGATGGATTTGATGACGCGGCCCTGGCGGCCGATCACCTTGCCGGTGTCGTCTTCGTGCACCGACACCTCGCAGTAGATGTTGCCGTACTCGTCAACCGACTGGCGGACGTCGACGTCCTCCTTATGCTCGACGAGCGGCTCGACAATGGCGCGGACCAGACCGGCGATATCTGCCGTCTGCTTCGCCATTGCTAGGCCTCCTTGCGGGCGTTGTCGATGAGACGGGCAACGACGTCGGTCGGCTTGGCGCCGTTGGCAATCCACTGGTCGACCTTCTCGAGGTCGAGCTTCAGGGTCGCCGGGTCGGTGAGCGGGTTGTAGGTGCCCACCTGCTCGATGGCGCGGCCATCGCGGGCGGTGCGGGAGTCGGCCACGACGATGCGGTAGTACGGACGCTTCTTGGCGCCATAGCGGGCGAGACGAATCTTAACTGCCATTCTTGGTTTCTCCTTATTTCCTCGGGGCTGTCCGGGTGTTAGCGGTCAGTTTGGACAGCAGTCGAACATGATACCTATTCACCGGTTATTCATCAAGGTCGGAAAGCATATCGTTCAACTTCTTCATATCGGACATGCTCATGCCGCCGGGACCCGACCCCATGCCGGGGATGTTCAGCATGCGGCGCTTTTGGCCCTTGCGCTTGCCGGAGCCCTTGCGGCCCTTCATCTGGCCATCGCCCATCTGCCCCACCGCGCGCTTGAGCATCTTCTTGGTCTCGTTGTATTTCTTGATCATCGCGTTGAGCTCGGTGACCGAGCTGCCCGCGCCGGCGGCGATGCGCTGGCGGCGGCTCGCGTTCAGGATCTCGGGGTGCAGGCGCTCTTCCATCGTCATCGACGAGATGAGCACCTCCATGCGGTCGAGCGCGCTCGTGTTCACCTGACCGCGCGAGAGGGCCTCGTCGCCGCCGGGCAGCGCCGCGACGAGCTTCGAGATGCCGCCCATCTTGTGGATGCGGCGGTTGATGTCGATGAAGTCGTTGAGGTTGAGGTTGCCCCGGGCCAGGCGGTTCGCCTCGGCCTCGCTCGCATCCTCCATTTCCTGCACCTTCACGGCGTTCTCGATGAAGGTCGCGATGTCGCCGAGGCCCAGGATGCGCTTGGCCATGCGGTCGGGGTGGAACTGCTCGAGGGAATCGGGCTTCTCGCCGCTCGAGATCCACACGATGGGCTTGCCGGTGATCTGCTTGATGGAAAGCGCGCCGCCGCCGCGGGCGTCGCCGTCCATCTTCGACATGATGACGCCGTCGAAATCGACGCGCTCGGCGAAGGCCTGCGCCACGTTCACCACGTCCTGGCCGGTCATCGCGTCGACCACCATGTAGATGGCCTCGGGCTGCACGGCGTCGCGGATGGCCTCGGCCTCGCGCATCATGTCCTCGTCGACATGCAGGCGGCCGGCCGTGTCGACGATGATGACGTCACGCAGGTTGTCGATGGCGTCCTGCACGCCCTCGCGCGCGATCTGCACCGGGTCCTTGCTGTCCGACGAGTACACGCGCACGCCCATTTCCTCGCCGAGCGTCTTCAGCTGGTCGATGGCGGCCGGGCGGTAGACGTCGCAGGCGACGAGCAGGGGCTGGTGGTTCTGCTCGCGCAGGCGGTAGGCCAGCTTGGCGGCCGCTGTCGTCTTGCCCGAGCCCTGCAGGCCGACGAGCATGATGACGTTCGGGATGCGGCTGCTGAACTGGAAGCGATGCGTCTCGCCGCCGAGCAGCTCGGTGAGCTCGTCCATGACGACGCGGATGACGTTCTGCGCCGGCGTGAGGCTCGTGAGCACGTCGGCGGTCATGCACTTGGTCTTGGTCTTGGCGACGAAATCCTTCACCACCAGGTAGTTCACGTCGGCCTCGAGCATTGCCATGCGAATCTCGCGCATGGCCGAATTGATGTCGTCCTCGGTGAGCTTGCCCTTGCCGCGCAAGCCGCTGAAGATGTCGCGCAGGCGGGTCGATAGGTTCTCTAGCATGTGTCTTGGCTCCTCGTGAATGAAAACATTGCCGCTCATTCTATACGCAACAACCCCCCGCGCCACCTTTCACCAGCGAAAAGCCACAGCCCGAAAC
>SUUF01000097.1 GCA_015062635.1 Coriobacteriaceae bacterium
TGCCGCCGGCGCCTTCGCCAGCCGCTTCAGGTCGCGTATGAACACGCGCAGCACGTTACCCATGTACCCTCCTTTCGGCAACCGCTCATTATATCGGAACGGTTTCTGTTCAGGGGGTCGAGCAGCGGGGGCTTCATATGTTATGGGCGCCGTTCGGGCAGCAGTTCGTGCCGGCGTCCTTTTCACCCGGCGATCCGCTTACCTGGCCCGTGCCGCGAACTCGTCGATGAGGTCGATGAGCTCCTGTTTCGAATGGACGCCGGTTTTGCGGTAGATGCGCTTCAGGTGCGTGTAGACCGTGCTTTCGGCGATGAACAGCTCGCTTGCGATGCGCCGTGCGCTGTGGTTTTGATAGGCGTAGGAGGCGAGCTCCGTTTCGCGGCTGGACAGGCCGTATTGCGCGCCGAAAGCGGGGAAGGGGTCGGCGCTCAGGGCAGTTTCGGGCGGAATGGGGGCGTCGGCCTGCGTGGGCGTGCCTGCCTGCGCGGGCGCATCGGCCTGTGCAGGCATCGGCCCTTCCTCCGCCGTTGCGGTTTCGGCAAGATCCGGCGTTATCGCCGGTGCGCTTGCGGGCTGCCGCGTTTCCTCCGATGCTTCTGTTGTTTCGGGTGCTTTATCGGCGCTTGCGGCATCGCCGCGGCTGGAGGAAATCGCATCGCCGGAGCGGAGACGTTCGGCACTGCACAAGAGCATGGCGGCGCTCGAGACCAGGGGGCAGGCAAGCGAGATGTAGATGCTGTTCAGGCCCGTAACGCCAAGCGCCATATCGAGAGCCGCGAAGAGGGCGAATGAGGCCGCGGCGCAGGGGAGCAGCGCCGGCCGATTGTTGCGGTAGAGAAGCGCGATCCAATAGGCGAAGTGAAGCGGCAGGTAGACGGCGAGCATGATGCTGCCCGCGTATGCGTTGTACACATGTCCGGAAACGGAGTAGTCGGAGAACAGGAGAAGCGCGAGCCCGGCGCTTCCGGCGATGCCCACGACCGCTATGGCCTTGCGATGGGCCGCAATCGAAAAGCCGCGTTCCAAACCGACGAGCAACGCGAAGAGCACGAGAACGAATGCCGCCGCGTAAACGCCCTGGGCGGTGAGGGCGTGATCGTTTCCGCTGCGCGTGAAGGTGTAGAGCACGGGGTAGAGCAGCCGCTTGAACCCCGACAGCCAAACGGCCGTCATTCCCACAACGCAGATGGCCATGGCGCCGGCGGCCGGCTGCCTCCTCGAAGAATTAGGTGTACCTAACGATTCCATGGCGGTTATTGTACCAATTGGGTACGCGAACGCACGTCGTTTTTCGCCAACGGCGTACCCAATTATTGGGTAATGTCTCCCTATAGATTAGGTAAACCTAACTCTCGACCCGAGAAGCCGGCGCCCTTTCCGGTACATTTCCCACGATTGCAAACTTGGTGCATCGGCAACCGCGTCATCGGCCGGTTGCCATCCCCGCCTTCGGGGGCACAAAACGAAAACAAGAGGGAGGATGCATGGAGAAAGCGAAGAACCGCCTGGGTGCGCGCATGGGTGCGGCCCTGGCAGCGGGAGCGCTTGCCGCTGCCATGGTTCCGGCGATGGCATTCGCCGTGCCGGTTAACGACCACCTGCTGGCCGGCACCGACGCAAACGGCGCCGTCCAATGGCCGGATGGCGAATGGACGACCTACGACGCCAGCAGCGGGTCGTATGTCTGGAGCACGTATGTGAAGGGCGATGGCGGCCATTACGGCCATTACGACCTCGACGTCGCCTTCAAGGTCGACGGCGACACCCTTACCGCCATCAACGTGAGCTCGCCGGGCAACGCGGTCGGCGGCGCGTGGAGCAACAACGGGACGATCGTGGGCTCGTTGCCCGCCGGCGTCGAGAATGCGACCGTCGTCGACAAGGAGGCCAAGACCGTGGCTCCCGCATTGGAAGGCGCGGAGGCGTACGGCGGCGCGACGTGGGCCGGCAGAAAGGGCGCTTCGACCGTTGCGTTCTACAAGGCGGCGAAAGACGGCGAAGCCGTGACCCTGGGCGACGCGGTGGCGATCTCGGCAGATGACAACGGCGTCTACGGCTATGCCGACCAGGATGTGAACGTGGTCGCCCTCACGCCGAAGATCGGCGATTGGTTCAGCTTCACCTTCTACATGGACCTGGGCGACGAGGAATATGCCGACGCCCTGAACAAGCAGCTTGCGACCGATTACAGCGCCGGCATCACCGGCATCGGCGCGAAGAACCGCGATATGTGGACGCAGACCGCATATGCGAGCATCATCGAGCAGCAGCTGCGTGAATTCGTGGCCGATGACGAATACGACCTCGATATCGTGAGCTCCGCGACGAAGTCGAGCGATGCCGTGATCGAGGCCCTCTATGCCGCGCAAGGCGTGTACTATCCGATTTCCAACAACGAGGACGCCGCGAATGCGGTGGCGCCCGCGGGCTGGAACGACGCACCCATCTTCACCAAGGTTTCCGATGACCTGGCCGTGCAGATGGACGGCAAGACCGTGAACACCGGCAAATCGACCGTCGAGGTCGACGCTGATGGCAACCGGGTGCTGACCGTCGGCTTCTCTGACGGGTTCGACTTCACCGAAGGGGGGGAGACCGCGGTGAACGTCGTCGGCTACGACCTGTTCGCCACCGACCGTGACGATGCGGTGAAGTACCTCCTCGCCAACGCGACGACCGCCGGCCAGGGTGCAGGCGACATCGCCCCCTTGGCCTCGACGCTCGTGTGCGCCCGCTCCAAGTCCCACGACCCGGCCCCCGAGCTCACCGCCGAGGACGGGGCCACTGAGCTCGCGAGCTACGACCCCGACACGAACCGGCTCACGATCACCGATTCCACGGTGACGCATGCCATCGTGTGGTTCAACCATGACACGCATGCGAACTACTGCGGAGTGGTGTACGACCTCGCCGCCATGGCGCCTACGCCCGAGCCGGCGGACGACCCGGCTGACGAGCCGGCAGACGAGCCCGAGGCGGTTTCCCTCGCCGGCGCGAAGGTGACCCTTGCAAAAGCCTCGGCCGCCTACACCGGCAAGGCCCAGAAGGGCACGGTGAAATCGGTCGTGCTTGACGGCAAGAAGCTCGTCGAGGGCACCGATTACAAGGTTTCCGCCAAGTCCGGCGCCAACGTGGGCTCCTACCAGGTAACCGTGACCGGCATGGGCAGCTATGCCGGAACGGCGAACGCCACGTTCAAGGTCACGCCTGCCGCGAACAAGCTCAAGGTCAAGGCCGTGAAGAAGACCCAGACCGCAAAGGCCAAGGCGAAGACCACGATCAAGGCGGCCAAGGCCTTCAAGGTGAAGAAGAACGTCTCCAAGGGCAAGGTCACGTACGCCAAGGTGTCGGGCAACAAGAAGATAACCGTCTCGAAGTCCGGCAAGATCACCGTGAAGAAGGGCCTGAAGAAGGGCAAGACCTACACGGTGAAGGTCAAGGCCAGCTCCAAGGCCACCAAGAACTACAAGGCCGCAAGCACCACCGTCACGCTGAAGGTGAAGGTGAAGTAAGCGTCCAAACATCGCGCATGCGCCATGGTGGTGGTCCGTTCGGATTACCACCATGGCTATTGAAAGGGGTCATGTCATTCACATGCAAGTCCTGTTCGAGAGATTCCGCATATTCGCGTCAAAAGCCCTGAACGTGGTGCTGGTGGCCGTCGTCCTGCTGTTTTTCAACAGCTGGGCGACGAAGGCCGTGGCCCATGACGAGGCGGTGGCCGAGCAGATCGCGGCGGCGGAGCGCGCCGCAAACCGCGGACCCTATGCCACGGACGGCACCTTCACCGGGTCGGCCCAAGGCTACGGCGGGCAGGTGGCGATGCAGGTGGTCGTGAAGGACGGATACATCGAGAGCGTCGAGATCCTCGACGCGAGCCACGAGGACCAGGCGTGGCTCGACATGGCCGTCGTGCTGCCCGACCGCATCGTGCAGGCGCAGACCACGGCCATCGATGTGGTGTCGGGTGCCACCTACACGTCGGTCGGCATATTGAATGGCGCGACCGAGGCCCTGCAGAAGTCGATGGCAGGGGAGGTCGAATGATGGACCGGGCCCAGAAGGCGCAGCCCTCCCGCGGGGAAGGCCGGCGCAAGCCATCGGCGGCCGAGCGGCGTCGACGCACGCAGCTCGGCCATCGCTGGCTGCGCTATGGCATACAGGTCGCCTTCTTCGTGCTCGCGCCCGCCGTGTTCTCGGGCGCGTTTTCCGCCGTGAAGTATTGCTTTGCGCAAATCGCGGCGGGCGAGCCGCTCGAGGCCACCGCCTTCGTCGTGCTGTTGCTGGCGGTGCTCGGCTTCACCATCGTGTTCGGCCGGTTCTTCTGCGGATACGCCTGCGCGTTCGGCACGCTCGGCGACGTGCTCCACGATGCGTTCGAATTCCTCCGCTCGAAGACGCCCATTCCGCGCATCGTGTTTCCTG
The DNA here is from genome assembly GCA_015062635.1 of Coriobacteriaceae bacterium. GTDB lineage: Bacteria > Actinomycetota > Coriobacteriia > Coriobacteriales > Eggerthellaceae > UMGS1519. The sequence continues at coordinate 4,426 of SUUF01000097.1, forward strand.
CAGCCCTGGTGAAGGCGCTTTCGCTGCTGAAATACCTCGTGCTCGCGGGTATCTGCCTCGCGTGTTTCACGGGTACGTGGGGCGCATATGCGGGCTACAGCCCCTGGGTCGCATTCGCGGCCATCTTGTCCGGGTCGCTCGATGGCGTGGACACCGTGGCATTCGCGCTTTTGGCGGCGGTGGCCGTGGGCATGGTCGTGCGGGAGCGCTTCTTCTGCCAGTTCCTGTGCCCGCTGGGCGCCCTCTTCAGCCTGATGCCGGTGCTGGGGTTTTCGGAATTCACGCGGACGCGCGGGCATTGCGCGCGCAACTGCGGGAAATGTCACGACGCCTGCCCGGTGAGCATATGGCCCGATGCCGACAGCTTGCGGCATGGCGAGTGCATCGAATGCGGCCGTTGCGCCGATGCCTGCCCGATGGCCAATGTGAACCTTGTGGCCCTCGAGCGCCCCGCCGCCCGCGACAAGCACGCCTCCGAACAAGATGCCGCTCCGCATCCCCTGCGCAAGACGCGCGAGGGGTGGCTGCTGTTCCGGGGCACCCATTTCGCCTACACCCTCGTTCGCGCCGCGCTGCTGCTCGGCGTGCTCTGGGCTGCAGGTTCCACGCGGTACCTGCCTCCCCTCGCCGACATCCTTGCCTTGCTGCCCCTGCCGTTCTAGGAGTATCCCATGCGCATCGCCACGCAGATCCTCGCCAAGCTGAAATCCTCGTCGATATGGCTGTTCCTGCCCGTCCTGCTCGTGGCCGGCGCCGTGGGATTCACGGTCTCGGGCTACGACCCGCTGATGTTCGATGCGAGCGCCTTTGCCTCGTCGGCGCAGAAACCGTCGCTCGCCACGACGAGCGCGGCGGAGGCTGGCGACCCCGATGCTGCGGCGGGCACGCCGGCGCCCGCCGGCGCCAAGAAGATGGCCACCACGCCCGCGACAGATGCGCCGCTGGCAGATGGCACCTTCACCGGTTACGCGCCCTGCGGGGTGGGCAACGGCGACGGGTGGAAGCCCTACTACGTGGCGGTCACGATAACGGTGAAAGGCGGCAAGGTGGTTTCCATCGACCGCATCGCCGGCAGCTCGAAGGGCGGTGGCGCCACGCTCAACTGGGATCCCGGCGAAAACCAGAAATACCTCGATTGGGCGATTTCCGGGCGTGGGGGCAGCTCTGGCGTGAAAACCCAGCTGAATAACGCCATCGCTTCGGGAAAGACGCCTTCGGGCATCGACACGGTGTCGGGGGCGACCTATTCCTCGGTGGCCATCTACAACGCGTTCGCCGCCGCGATGAAAAAGTCGGCCGCAAAGGCGGGGAAGAAGGCCGAGCCGACGAAGGAGCAGCAGCCTTCCTCGTCATCGTCCACGACGAGCTCGACGCCGCCCGCTGTTCAGGCCGACGACGACGTGTCGGGCCAGAAGCTCGCTGATGGCGCCTGGGTGGGATACGCGCCCTGCGGTGTGGGCAACGACGAGGACTGGTCCCCATATTACGTGGCCGTCACCGTGCAGGTTTCCAATGGCGCGGTGACGGGCGTGAGTTCGATCGAGGGATCGTCGACGGGCGAGGCGGGCGACGTCGCCTTGAACTGGAACGCCGACGAGAACCAGGTGTATCTGGATTGGGCCGTCGGCGGTCGCACGCGCGGTGGAACGGCGTATGCGGGCGTGGCGGACCAGATATCCAAGGCGATTGCGGCGGGCGGCAACCCCGCGAGCATCGATGTCGTTTCGGGGGCGACCTATTCATCCACGGCCATTTTGCAGGCGTATTATGCGGCTTTGCGGAAATCGGCGGCAGCTGCCGGGTCGACGATCGACGATCCCGCGGGCGCTTCCGCGGACCCGGGGGACGATACCGCCGGGTCTGGCACTTCGGATCCGGGTGGCGATGAGGGGTCTTCCTCGTCTTCGGCGTCTGAATCGTCCGGTTCCGAGGACCCCGGCAGCGGTTCGGAAAGCTCCAGCAGCGCGGAGGACCCCGGCAGCGGCTCGGAAAGCTCCAGCAGCACGGAGGGGCAAGGCGGTTACGTCGACGGTGTCTACACGGGAATCGACCTCTGCGGCGTGGGAAATGACGACGGCTGGAAGCCCTACTACGTGGTCGTGCAGATCGAGGTCGAAGACGGCAAGGTGGCGCGGATTTCCGATGTCTACGGCGACACCGGAAGCATCGACCCGCAATACGTCTATGACAGCAAGGAAAACGCCACGTACCTGAACAAGGCCATCAGCGGAACTCCCCGCAAGAAGGGCGTGAAGACCCAGATACAGGCGAGGCTCGATGCGGGGCAGGAGGTTGCCGCATCGGATATCGACACCCTCTCGAGCGCCACGATTTCGTCGGAATCGATTATCGCGGCCTACTTCGATGCTTTGGCGAGCGTTCCCATGAACTAGCGTGCGGCGGATTCGCTTCCAATGTGGGGACGCCGGGCGTGGGGTGAAGCTAGCCCGTGGTTTTACGAGGGAGGTGCCGCGCGCGGGGCGACGCGCTGCGCCCGGAATCCAACGCGACAGGCGGGCCCGTTTCCGTTGCTCGAGGTTTTGTGGACGCGCAGCGTCGCGGGCGCGGGATTGCAGGCGATGGGATAGAATTAGGTAAAGCTAACTCTTCAAGGAAGGATTTCAATGCCCGGAAAGCACGTGCTGTGTGAAAGCGAGCGCCTGATGAGCCGCCGTCGGTTCGCGGGGCTTGCGGCTACGGCCTGCTTGTCTGGGGTCCTCGCCGGATTGGCGGGGTGTGCGCGACCGGCTTCCAGTGGCGATGCGAGCGATCCGGGGGCGGGTGCGGATGGAAGCGCGTCTGCCGGCGCGTCGGCCAGTGCATCTGCCGAAGATGCCCTGCTCTCGCGCACGTTGTTCGCATTCGATACGGTGCTCACGCTGAAAGCGGCGTGCGACGAGGCGACGATGGATGCGCTGTGCGACCGCTGTGCGTATTTCGAATCCATCTTCAGCCGCACCATCGAGACGAGCGACATCGGGCGGGTGAACGCCGCAGGCGGCGCTTCCGTGGAGGTTGCGCCCGAAACGGCCGATCTCGTGGGGAAGGCCCTGCACTACTGCGAGGAGTCGGGCGGGCGGTTCGACATTTCCATCGGCGCGGTTTCGACGCTCTGGGATTTCAAAGAGGGCGTCGTGCCCGCCGAAGATGCCATTCGGGAAGCCGTGAAGCACGTTGATTACCGAAACGTGCAGGTCAACGGCACGACGATTACGCTGCTCGACCCCCAGGCGAAGCTCGATTTGGGCGGTATCGCGAAGGGCTACATCGCCGATGACCTGTGCCGGATGCTGGCCGATGCCGGCTGCGCGAGCGGGTTCGTGAACCTGGGCGGTAACGTGAAGACCGTGGGCTGCCGCCCCGACGGCAAGCCCTGGCATGTGGGCATCCAAGACCCGAACGATGTGAACCAGGCGGTGGTGGC
>SUUF01000012.1 GCA_015062635.1 Coriobacteriaceae bacterium
GAGATGCGCATCGACATCTGCAATGCCTGCCATCCGTTCTACACCGGCAACCAGAAGCTGATCGACACCGGCGGACGCGTCCAGCGCTTCACCGACCGCTTCGGTTCCGCCCGCGAGGCCGTTGCCGCCCGCGAGGCCGCCAAGAAGGCCGAGCGCGCCGCTAAGGTCGCCGCTGCCGAGGAAGCCCGCAAGGCTGCCAAGGAAGCCAAGGCTGCCCGCAAGGCCGAGAACGCTGCCAAGTATGCCGCCAAGGCCGAGGAAGAGGCCAAGAAGGCCGCCGAGGCCGCTGCCGAGGCCGCCGCTGCTGAGGCTCCGGTGGAGGCTCCCGCCGAGGAGGCCGCTGCCGAATAAGGCATCGCATCGATATCCGGACAAGCGAAAGGCCGGCCCATCGGGGGTCGGTCTTTTTCGTTGCGTCGTTCCGACGAGCGTCGGCTGCATGGCACGGCATATTCAGGTTCGCTCTCGCAGTGCTTTCATGCCGACGCTGTTTCATGGGCTTTGCCCCGCTGCCGTTTCCATGCGCTTGTAGAACACCACGATGCCGGCGTGCCATCTGTGCGACGGGATTCGCCAAAAAAGCGCCATCGTGAACGGTTCGTTCAAGCGAGAATCGTTCACGATGGCGAATTATTGGCTTCCAGCCTGGGGAAATCGTTCACGATGGCGATTTTTTACCTCACGATGGCGAATTCTTGGCGCAAAGCGTGGAGCTGCTGGCACGGGTGCGCTCTGCGGTTTGGCGGCCGGGTCTCAGATTCCGCCACGGTACGACAAAGGGTGCGCCGGCGCATGCCCGATGGCGCCATTTCCAGTAAATCACCTGGGGAAATGCGGAAGATGCAAAGATATGCGGAGCGGGGAATGATTGCCGGCACCGCCCGTCGCGGAGGGCGGTGCCGGCGGGATACCTAGAAATTCCAGGAATTCATGTAGGCGATCTGCTCGTCGGTGAGCGTGTCGATGCTCACACCCAGGGTCTCGAGCTTCACGCGGGCGACGCCATCGTCGATTTCAGCGGGCACGTCGTATACCTGGTGCTCGAGTTCGGAGGCATGCTGGTACAGGTATTCGGCGGCCAGGGCCTGGTTGGCGAAGCTCATATCCATCACGCTTGCCGGATGCCCCTCGGCGCAGGCGAGGTTCACCAGGCGGCCCTGGGCGAGCACGACGATCGTGCGGCCGTCAGCCAGCGTGTATTCCTCGACGAGCGGCTTCAGCTCAACCTTCGACACGGCGTTCTCCTCGAGCCACACGAGGTTGATCTCGGAATCGAAGTGTCCGGAATTGCAGATGATGGCGCCATCCTTCATGTTCTCGAAGGCCGGAGCGTCGACCACCTTGCAGTTGCCGGTCACCGTCACCCACACGTCGGCGTAGCGGGCGGCTTCGGCGGCGGGCATCACGCGATAGCCCTCCATGTGGGCCTCGAGCGCCTTCAGCGGGTCGACTTCGCACACGATGACGTCCATGCCCATGCCCTTGGCGCGCAGCGCAAGGCCGCTTCCGCAGTGGCCGTAGCCCGACACGACGATGGTGCGGCCGGCGAGCAGGCGGTTCGTGGCGCGCACGATGCCGTCGAGCGTCGACTGGCCCGTGCCGTAGTGGTTGTCGAAGAAGTGCTTCGTGTTGGCGTCGTTGATGTTGAACACCGGGTAGCCGAGCGCCCCGTCGGCGGCCATCGCGGCCAGGCGCACGACGCCGGTGGTGGTCTCCTCGGTGCCGCCGATGATGCCGGGCAGCATGTCGGCGTGGCGGGTGTGCAGCGCCGTGTCAAGGTCGGCGCCGTCATCCATGATGATCTGCGGCTTCGTGGCGATGACGGCCTCGATGTGGCGGGCGTAGGTGTTCATGTCCTCGCCGGTGATCGCATAGACGTCGACCCCGTAGTCGCGCACGAGCGAGGCGGCGGTGTCGTCCTGCGTGGAAAGCGGGTTGCTCGCGCACAGCGTGACCTTCGCGCCGCCGGCCACCAGCACGCGCATCAGGTTCGCGGTTTCGGTGGTCACGTGCATGCATGCGCCGATGCGCACGTCTTGCAGGGGCTTCTCGCGCTCGAAACGCTCGCGGATGCGGGCGAGAACGGGCATGTCGCGGTCGGCCCAGAGTATGCGCGCCTGCCCTGCATCGGCAAGCGCTATATCCTTGATGTCATATGGCATGTGTCCTTCTTTCGAAATTTGGTTGTGGGCTCGCTGTATTTGATGCGTTACAGGGTACCACGCTTCGAGCGCACGGCTATAATCCCCCCTAATCTTCAGATGGAGGCCGGCGAATAGGCAACGCCGGTGCGCGGGGCGGGGAGACCGCCGCGCGCCAAATGGGAAGGCAAACGGAGGAACTACGGTGGTCGAGGAGCTATTCGCGCAGGTGTCGTACGTCGACATCTTCAACTTCTGCGTGTTCCTCGTGTTCACCATCTGCTATTCCTACCAGCTCTATTACGTGTTCCATGTGCTCACGCACAAGGTCGAGCCGCGGGTGGCGAAGAAGAACCACCGCTATGCCGTCGTCATCTCGGCGCGCAACGAGGCGGCGGTCATCGGCGACCTCATCCACAGCATCAGGGTGAACAACTACCCGCAGGAGCTCATCGACATCTTCGTCATCGCCGATAACTGCACCGACAACACGGCGATGGTCGCGCAACGGGCGGGCGCCATCGTGTTCCCGCGCTTCAACCGGCAATACATCGGGAAGGGCTATGCGCTCACCTACGGCTTCAAGTGCATCAAGGAGCAGTATGGCCACAACGGCTACGAGGCCTATTTCGTCTTCGATGCCGACAACGTGCTCGACGTGAACTATTTCCGCGAGATGAACGCGACCTTCGATGCGGGCGCAAAGGCGTCGACGAGCTACCGCAATTCCAAGAACTACGATTCGAACTGGATTTCGGCGGGATACGCCGTGTGGTTCCTGCGCGAATGCAAGTACCTCTCGCAGGCGCGCCTGCTGCTGAACACGAGCTGCGCGATTTCGGGCACGGGCTTCTTCATCGCCGCCGACGTCATCGAGAAGGCCGGCGGCTGGAAATGGCACCTGCTCACCGAGGATATCCAGTTCTCGGCCGAGACCATCCTGAACGGCGAGCAGATCTCGTACACGCCCACGGCCATGCTCTACGACGAGCAGCCCATCACCTTCCGCGATTCCTGGAACCAGCGCTTCCGCTGGGCGAAGGGCTTCTACCAGGTGTTCGGCCGCTATGGCTGGGGCTTGGCGAAGGGCATCTTCACGAATCCCAAGGGCCGGCGTTTCGCCTGCTTCGACATGCTCATGACCATCGCGCCCGGTATGCTGCTCACCATCGTGGCCCTCACGTTCAACGTCTTGGTGGTCGTGTTCGCGGCGCTCGGCCTCATGACGACGGGCGTGGCGGTTGCGACGAGCTTGTCGTCGGTGTTCTTCTGCGTGTTCAACTACACGCTCATCATGTTCGCGTTCGGCGTGCTGGCCACGTTCACCGAGTGGGATAACATCAACGCGCCCACGAGCCATAAGATCCGCTACATGTTCACGTTCCCGGCCTTCATGCTCACGTATATCCCCATCGCGCTCGTGGCGCTCGTGAAGAAGGCGGAATGGACGCCCATCGCGCACACGATCTCGGTCGATGTCGAGTCGTTCTCGCAGACGCAGGGAGAGCGCAAGGCAGCGTAAACGGCACGCTGCAAGGCGGGCATGCCATCAGGGCACCCGGGCGAAGGTGACGCAGCGAATATCCCGCACGCCGGCTGCATGCAGCGCATCGCAGGCCGCGAACAGCGTCGCGCCGGTCGTGTAGACGTCGTCGACGAGGATGACGCGTTCCGGAACCGGTTTTCCCGTTCTAAGCGGCGCGGCCCGCACCGCTCCCGCCATGTTCGCGAAACGCTCGTGTCGCGTGAGCCCGCGCTGGTCGGCGACTGGGAGCTTCTCGAGCATCCGCCGGCAGGGAAGGGCGGTCTCGCGTTCGAGCGCGTGCGCGATGAGGGCCATATGCTCGAAACCCCGGCGCCTCAGCGCGGCCGCATCGGCGGGCACGAATGTGATGACGCCATCGGAAAGCCAGCTTTTGGGCATCGTGTCTGACATCATGCTGGCGATGAGGGCGGCGAGCCGTCGTTCGCCCCCGTCTTTGTAGGCGGTTATCAGGGCGCGGGCGCGCCCGCGGTGCTCGATGGCGCTCACGCAGCGTTCGAACGGAATGCCGGTACGCCCCACCGCGGCAAGCGAAAACGTGTTGCAGTCGACGCATTGCACCCGTCCGTGTGGCGCCCCGCACCGCGGGCAGGCGAGCCAGCGGTCCACGTAGGGCAGGTTCAGCCGGCAGCGCGTGCACAAGACGGTGCCCGGCGCATCGCAGATCACGCATCGGGTCGTCCAGATGGCCTCGCAGGCGCCCTGGGCGATCAGGGCGGCCACCTGTGCGGGCATGCGTGCCCACCGGGTCCCGTTCATTTCCGGGAGGTCGAGGGAGCGGCGATGGCAAAAGGTCCCATCACATGCCCCGTTTCTCTCCGTATTTGTTTCATTGCTGCTATCGCCTCCATCTCCCTCCCGGGAGGAAGTGTAGCGAATGCCTTCACATGAAATGTTCCGAGAAATCTCAGGTGAGCCTATGCGTCAGCGCATAGGCGAGCAGGGTTTCACGGCTGTTCTCGAGCTCGCCGTCGATGACGGCGTCGAGCAGCTGCGCGAGCGTTTGGCCGAGTTCCGGCCCCGGTTGCCATCCCGCGGCGATGAGGTCGCCTCCATTCACCGCGAGCTGCGCGAGCGTGAACGGCGCACCCCGGGCGATGACCTCCTCGAGGATGCCCTGCGTTGCGCGCGCCGCCTCGAGCCGTTCGGTGATGCCCGGCGCTTTCGCGAGGGAATCGGCCACCTGCAGCGCGAGCAGCGCGCGGAACAGGTCGACGCGGCCATCGAGCTTGCGCAGCGCGCGCAGCACCGCGGTCTCGGTGGGAGGCATGAACCATTCATGATACGAGACGAGCAGATGGGCCTCTTCCCGCAGCTTTGTCGGGGCTTTCAGCCGCGCAAGAACGTCGTGTGCGATGCGGGCGCCGACGTGGGCGTGGCCCTTGAAGTGATCGCGGCCGGCGGCATCGGTGGTGCGGCACGCCGGCTTGCCCACGTCGTGCAGCAACGCCGACCAGCGCGAAAGCGAGGTGGCGGGGCTGCCATCGACGACCCGCGCCGTGTGCCCGAGCACGTCGTAGATATGGTAGGGCGTGTTCTGCGGGCAACCGGCCATCGCGCCGACCTCGGGGATCACCGCCGCGACGGCTTCCGGGCATGCGAGCAGGGCCGATCCGGCCGCATCGCCGCACAGCATGCGGTCGAGCTCGCTGAACACGCGCTCGACCGATATGGCGCCGAGCGAGCATGCATGGGCTTGCATCGCGGCAAGGGTTTCTCCTTCGATGGAAAAGCCCAGCTCCGACGCGAAACGGATGCCCCGCAATATGCGCAGGGCGTCTTCTGCGAAGCGTTGCGCCGGAACGCCCACGGCGCGGATGAGGCCCGCTTCGAGGTCACGCAGGCCGCCGAACGGATCGCGCAGGCCGCGCGTGGGATGCCAGGCCATCGCGTTGATTGTGAAGTCGCGCCGGGCGAGGTCCTCGTCGATGCTGCCGACGAAGGCCACCGTTTCGGGGTGGCGCGAATCGCGGTACCCGCCATCTGCCCGGAAGGTCGTGACCTCGATGGGGGAGCCGCCGGCTATGACGGTGACGGTGCCGAACGCCGTGCCCGTCTCGTGGACGGCAAGTCCGGCGCGCCGGAACACGCGCGCGGCATCCTGCCAGGGCGCGCTCGAGGCGATGTCGAGGTCGTGCACCGGGGCCCGGCGTATCGAATCGCGCACGAAGCCCCCGACGCACCAGGCTTCGAACCCGGCATCCTCGAGCAGCTCGATGGCCAGCAGGCCGCCGGCAGGTATGGCTATGTTCGTCGTATTGCCCATGCGCTGATTCTACTACCTGCGTGTGCCCGCATCAGATGGGGACGAGCTGAACGGCGCTTGTGCGGGGCATGCATGCCCGCGGATGCCCGCTTCGGCGCAAGGGACATTCGGGTGTGTGATTTGCTATGCCTGCCACCTGGGGATATGGGCAAGAAATGGACGTGGCTGAAAAAAGTTTCCCCATTTGCGAAATAATCCTTGACGGGTGGGGGCGCGGTGGCTAATATATCCAACTGCGTCTGAAAGCAAACCCAGATGCATCGTTTAAAGCACTGGGGTGTCGTCTAATGGTAGGACACCGGTTTCTGGTACCGCACGTGAGGGTTCGACTCCTTCCACCCCAGCCATAAACGACAGGCGCGAAACATATGGCCCGTTCGTCTAGCGGTTTAGGACATCGCCCTCTCAAGGCGGAGATCACCGGTTCGAATCCGGTACGGGCTACCAAAACTCCAGGTCAGCGGCTTAAGTCCCTGGCCTTTTTCTTTGCCTGGATGGTATATCGCGCGCGATGCACCTGACAAAGTCACCGGAGGGGTTTGTCAGGTCGATAGGTTCCGATGCACCTGACAAAGTCACCGGAGGGGTTTGTCAGGTCGATAGGTCCCGATGCACCTGACAAAGTCACCGGAGGGGTTTGTCAGGTATATCGCGCGCGATGGGTGTTGCGAAGGCCACGAGGCGGGCCCAAACCTCATGGAAGGGTATGCAGGGGCGCATAGAGTGGCATATATATTATCCAGCGCTGTTTCCCGAAAAGAAAAACCCTTTGCCGCGTGCGGTGATGTCGGGTAGCATGGGTGCTCCATCACCATGCCCCCCGGTTAGGGGGTAACACATGAATACACGAGAAGGCGAACAAGCGGGACGCTCAAACGGGCGCGTGGCGGCAGCATGCCCAGACGATGTGCCCATCTTGGGGATACGGGTGTTCGGCGGCTTCGACCTGTGGCTCGGCGACGTTCCCGTCGACCCAGCCGTCACGCGCCAGCGCAAGCTCCAGGTCCTCATGGGCATCCTGGCGGTCAACCACGGGCAAGAGCTGTTCAGCGACCATGTGGCCGACAGCATCTGGCCGCGCAGCCCGCTCGAGAAGAAACGCCATAGCTTCTACAACCTCTGGTATGTCACGACACGTGCCGTTTACGAGGGGAAACGCGAGGATAATCCCTATTTCGAGCGTCGGCACCACACCTGCCGGCTCATCGATGCGCATGTGCATACCGATGTGGAGGACGTCGAGCTCGCCTGCAAGCAGCTCGCGCGGCACGATCTGACGCCCGCGCAGGCCATCGAGGCCTACCGCTTCCTGCAAGACGCCTATCGCGGCGACCTGTTGCCCGGCGAGACCGAGAACGCCATCATCCTGCGCGCCCGCATGGAGTGGCGCGAGCGGGTCACCGGCGCCCTGTCGGCGGCGGCGCACCAGATGATGGAGCACGGCGAGGACCGCACGGCCCTGTGGATGGCGACGGCGGCATCCCGCATCTCGGGCACGCGCGAGGACGTGGCCCGGCTGCGCATGGCGCTGTTCGCGAAGATGGGCATGAAGGCCTATGCGGTGCGGGCGTACGACGAGCTCGATGCCGTGCTGCGGGAACAGGTAGGCTTCGGCCCCTCGCCGCAATCGGTGCAGCTGATGGAACAGGTGATCGAATCGGGTCCGTCGCATCCCTCGTGCGCCTCGCCCCGACGCCGCCGGCACCCGCGCCGGACAGCCGGAATGCGCAGCACGGGGTACGGCCGGCCGCTTGCGGGGGAAGTGCCCGCTGCCGCCGATTTCCTGGCCGGACCTATGTAATTCGCGCGGCATCGGGCCAGCGCTCGCATGTGCTTGTGGGGGCTGTGGTATTTTGGGACGGTTACCCGGGGAACGCGCCCGCAGCCAATGGCGGCGCGGTCCATGCAAATCGAAGAGGGGTGCGACATGGCAGGGTTCTTCTCTCGCCTGCTTTCTGCGGGCGAAGGAAAGCAGATTAAGAAATATTCTCAGGTCGTCGCCAAGATCAATGCGCTCGAAGACCGGTTCGAGGCGATGGATGACGACGAGTTGCGCGCTCAGACCGATGTCTACCGGCAGCGCGTGTCGCAAGGCGAGGACCTCGCATCGGTGTTGCCCGAGGCGTTCGCCACGGTGCGCGAGGCCTCGAAGCGCGTGTTGGGGCAGCGCCATTACGACGTGCAGCTGATGGGCGGCATGGCCCTCAACGACGGGCACATCGCCGAGATGCGCACCGGCGAGGGCAAGACGCTCGTCTCGACGCTCGCCGGCTACCTCAACGCCCTCACCGGCGAGAACGTGCATATCGTCACGGTGAACGACTACCTCGCGAAGCGCGACTCCGAATGGATGGGCCGCGTCTACAAGTTCCTGGGGCTGCAGGTCGGGCTCATCCAGAACGGCATGCGCCTCGAGGCGAAGAAGCCGGCATATGCGGCCGACATCACCTACGGCACGAATTCGGAATTCGGCTTCGACTACCTGCGCGACAACATGGTCGTGCGTCCCGAGCAGCGCATCCAGCGCGGCCATAACTTCGCCATCGTCGACGAGGTCGACTCCATCCTCATCGACGAGGCGCGCACGCCGCTCATCATCTCGGGTCCGGGCATGCAATCGGCCGACACCTACCGTCATTTCGCCGACGTGATGCCCAACCTGAAGGAGGGCGTCGACTTCGAGAAGGACGAGGCCAAGCGCACGATCACCGCCACCGATTACGGCCTCGAGCACATCGAGTCGCTGCTCGGCGTCGAGGACCTCTACGCCGACCCGTCGGGCATGATGCCCAATTACCTGCAGCAGGCCTTGAAAGCGCAGTTCCTGTTCAAGCGCGACGTCGATTACGTCGTCATGAACGGCGAGGTGAAGATCGTCGACGAGTTCACCGGCCGCATCATGGAAGGCCGCCGCTTCTCGGAGGGCCTGCACCAGGCGCTCGAGGCGAAAGAGCACGTGCGCGTGCGCGAGGAGAACCAGACGCTCGCGACCATCACGCTGCAGAACTACTTCCGCATGTACAAGAAGCTCTCGGGCATGACGGGCACGGCCCTCACCGAAGACTCCGAGTTCAAGCAGATCTACAACTTGCCGGTGACGGTCATCCCGCCGAACAAGCCGGTCAAGCGCGTCGACGAGGACGACCTCATCTACCGTACGGTGCTCGCGAAGTTCAATGCGGTTGCCGATGACGTGGCGGCGCGCCACGAAAAGGGTCAGCCGTGCCTCATCGGCACGGTTTCCATCGAGACCTCGGAGTATCTCTCGCGCCTGCTCGACAAGCGCGGCATCAAGCATGAGACGCTGAACGCGAAGAACCACGAACGCGAGGCCGCCATCGTCGCGCAAGCCGGCCGTTACGGCGCGGTGACCATCGCCACGAACATGGCCGGCCGCGGTACCGACATCATGCTCGGCGGCAACCCCGAGGTCCTGCAAGACCGCGTGCTCATCGATTCGAACATCGTGCCCGACGAGGCCACCGACGAGCAGCGTGCAGAAGCGTTCGCGAAGGCGAAGGCCATCACCGACGCCGAGCACGACCAGGTGGTGGCTGCCGGCGGTCTCGCCGTCATCGGCACCGAGCGCCACGAGAGCCGCCGCATCGACAACCAGCTGCGCGGCCGTTCCGGACGTCAGGGCGACCCGGGCAACACGCAGTTCTACCTCTCGCTCGAGGACGACCTGATGCGCAAGTTCGGCGGCGACCGCATGGGCAGCATCGACCGCATGATGCAGAAGACGAACATGCCCGATGACATGCCCATCCAGGCGGGCATGGTGTCGAAGGCCATCGAGAGCGCGCAGCGCCAGGTCGAGACCATGAACTTCGGCATCCGCAAGAACGTTCTGGAATACGACGACGTGATGAACCTGCAGCGCCAGGCCATCTACGAGGAGCGCAACGCGATCCTCGACGGCAAGGACATGACCGAGCGCATCGAGGGCATCATCGAGGATTCCGCCCGCGCGGTCGTCGAGGATTGCTGCCCCGAGAAGTCGCCGAGCGACGACTGGGACCTCGAGGGCGTGACCAAGTGGGTGGCCCAGATGACCGGCCGGGACGATTTCGATGCCGCGGCGGTCGACCACGGCGACGACACCGAGACGATGGTCGAGACCGTATGCGACTACCTGCGCTCGGTGTACGACGAGAAGGCCGACGTGCTCGGCCCCGAGGCGATGAAGCGGCTCGAGGGCCAGATCATGCTGCGCATCATCGACTCGCGCTGGATGACCCACCTGCAGGAGATGGATTACCTGAAGACGGGCATCGGCCTGCGTGCATTCGGCCAGCGCGACCCGCTCGTCGAGTACAAGGAAGAGGCGCATGCGGCCTTCGGCAAGATGACCGCGACGCTTTACGAGGACTTCCTGCGCACCCTGTTGCGCCTGCAAATCGCCGTGCAGGAGATTCCCGAGGAGAAGCAGACCCCCGAGCGCAAGATGCAGTTCTCGAACCCCGAGGAGAACCTCGGCCCCCAGCAGGGCCAGGCCCCGGTGGCTGCGGCGGGCGACGAACCGGTGCGGGGCAAGCATGCCCGGCCGGCCGGCGAGGAAACCCCGAAGGTGACCACCTTCGTGAAGGACAAGGACGACCCGTGGGCGAATGTGGGCCGCAACGATCCCTGCCCCTGCGGTTCCGGCAAGAAATACAAGAAGTGCCACGGGAAGGCGGGCGCCTAAGGCGGCCCGTCCGCCCGATGGCGGTCGCGCACCGCGCGCCTGGGCTGCGCGGTGATGGGAGAATGCGAATTGATTGACCTGAAAGAATTGGAGAAGGAGCTCGACGGGCTTTCCGAGCGCGTGACCGAGGCGCGCTCGTTCCTGCATATCGGCAAGTGCGAGTACGATGCCAAACGCCTCGAGGAGGAGTCGGCGAAGCCCGGCTTCTGGGATGAGCCGCGCCATGCGCAGGAGGTGTCGAAGCAGCTCGCCGACCTGAAGTCGCTGCTCGCCGACTACGCGCATGCCGTGCAGCTGGCATCGGATGCCCGCGATGCGCTCGAGTTCGCGCAGGATGACGAGGATTTCGCGCAGGAGGCCGCCGATGCGGCGGCGGAGCTCGCGGGCATGCTCGACGACTTCGAGGTGCAGTCGTGGTTCGGCGGCCGGTTCGACGGCCAGGGCGCGATCGTCTCGATACACCCCGGCGCGGGCGGCCTCGAGGCGCAGGACTGGTGCGACATGCTCTACCGCATGTACCGGCACTACTGCTCGTCGAAGAAATGGAAGGCCACCGAACTCGATGTCGTCCCCGGCGAGGGCATCGGACTCGACCGGGCGAGCTTCCAGGTCGATGGCAAGAACGTCTACGGCATGCTGCGTTCCGAGATCGGGGTGCACCGCCTGGTGCGCATCTCGCCGACCGACGACAAGAAGCGCCGCCACACCACGTTCGCGAGCGTCGAGGTGCTGCCCATCTTGCCCGATGACATCGAGGTTGACCTCAATCCCGCCGACGTGCGCGTCGACGTCTACCGCGCGTCGGGCCCCGGCGGCCAATGCGTGAACACCACCGACTCGGCGGTTCGCCTCACGCACATTCCCACGGGCATCGTCGTCACCTGCCAGAATCAGAAATCGCAGCTCCAGAACAAGGAGGCCGCCTTCCAGGTGCTGCGCGGCAAGCTCTACGAGCTCGAGGAGCGCAAGCGCCAGGAAGAGATCTCGGCGTTGCGTGGCGAGAAGATGGACAATTCCTTTGGCAGCCAGATACGCAACTATGTGCTGTACCCTTACCAATTGGTGAAGGATTTGCGGAGCGGTGCCGAGACGGGCAACGTCGACGCCGTGCTCGGCGGCGACCTCGACCAGTTCGTGCTGGCATACCACCGTTGGAAGGCCGCGAATGCCGTGCCCGCTTCGGCGGAATAGCGCGGGCGGTATAATCCGAATCGTGTTATGGGACCCAAGGAAAGGCAGTATATGGAATCCCTTGAACTGAAGGCCATCGCAAACGAGATGCGCAAGGACATCATCCGCATGCTCGAAGCGGCGGGCAGCGGCCACCCTGGCGGGTCGCTCTCGTGCATCGACATGCTCACGTCGCTGTACTTCGGCGGCGTGTTGCGGCACGACCCCGCAGATCCGAAGCGCGCCGACCGCGACTACTTCATACTCTCGAAGGGCCATGCCGCCCCGGCCCTCTATGCCACGCTCGCCCATGCGGGATATTTCCCCGTCGAGGAGCTCATGACGCTGCGCAAGCTCGGGACGCGCCTGCAAGGGCATCCCGATTCCTCGCTTGTGCCCGGCGTCGAGGTGGGCACCGGCTCGCTCGGCCAGGGGCTCTCGATTTCCGCCGGTCTCGCGGCGGGCATCCGCCTGCGCGGCACCGACCAGGTCGTCTTCACGATCCTCGGCGACGGCGAGTGCCAGGAGGGCCAGATTTGGGAAGCGGCGACGTTCGCCGCGCACCAGAAACTCGACAACCTCGTGGCCATCGTCGACGGCAACGGCCTGCAAATCGACGGCGCGACCACCGACGTATGCCAGGTGGGCGACCTCGGCGACAAGTTCGCGGCGTTCGGCTGGGATGTGCACCGCATCGACGGACATGACATCGACGCGATGACCGACCTGTTCAACGCGCTGAAGGCCGACCGCGGCGGCAAACCGCATGCCGTGGTGGCAAACACCGTGAAGGGCAAGGGCGTCTCGTTCATGGAAAACCAGGCAGGATGGCACGGAAAGGCCCCGGATGCCGCGCAGGCGGCCCAGGCATTGGCCGAGTTGGAAGAAGGAGGCCGATGATGGCGATTCGGATGGCATCTGCAGAGGAAAAGGCGAACAAGCGCGCGACGCGCGCGGCGCTGGGAACGACGCTCATCAAGCTCGCTGACGAGGGCCTGCCCATCGTCGCCGTCGACGCCGACCTGTCGGGCTCGACGACGCTCGGCAAGCTCGGCGCGAAGCCGGAATATGCCGACCGCCTGTTCAACGTCGGCATCGCCGAGCAGAACATGGTCGACGTGGCCGCCGGCCTCTCGCTCGCCGGCAACATCGCCTTCACGGGCTCGTTCGCCGTGTTCGGCATCGGCCGCGCCTACGACCAGATCCGCAACACCGTGGCCTATTCCAAGCTCAACGTGAAGCTCACGCCCACGCATGCCGGCCTTTCGGTGGGTCCGGACGGCGGCAGCCATCAGATGATGGAGGACATCGCCCTGCTGCGTCAGCTTCCCAACGTGACGATTCTCATACCAGCGGATTACGCCGCCGCCGCCTCGGCGATCGAGCTTGCCGCCCGCATGGAGGGCCCCGCCTACGTGCGTTTGGGCCGCGCGACGGTGCCCGGCGTCTACGCCGACGGCGTGCAGCTCGAGGTGGGCAAGTCCTACGTCATCCGCGAGGGTTCCGACGTGACCATCGCAGCGTGCGGGTCGCTGGTCGACGAAGCTCAGAAGGCCGCCGACCTGCTTGCCGCCGAAGGCATATCCGCCGAGGTCATCGACTGTTTCAGCATCCAACCCTTCGACGAGGAGACGCTCATCGCATCGGTTGCGAAGACCGGGCGCGTGGTGACGGTGGAAGACCATTCCGTGCATGGCGGCCTCGGCTCGACCGTGGCCGAGGTGCTCGCGATGCGCCATCCCGCCCCGTGCGCTTTCGTCGGCCTGCGTGGCACCTTCGGGAAATCGGGCTCGTACGAAGAGCTTCTATCGTATTTCCACATGGATGCCCCTGCCATTGTTGAAGCTGTGAAGACCCTCATGGCGTGAAAGCACGCGTGCTAGACTTGAATGCTACAAGTCTCGGTAACCGTATGAATGGAGCTTATCTGTGACTGAAACCATGCCCCAAGCGGGCGGCAGGCACGCGGGTGCCGGCGTGATGCCGGATATGCAGCCTGCAGGACAGGGGGACGCGTCGTTTGCGTATGCGGCCTCCGACCCGTCACGCACGTCCCAGCTCTCTGCCTCGCTGCCGGTGCTCGACATCAACAGCATGCCCGCGCAGAACCTCGGCGTGCCCGTGATCACGTTCGACCATGTGTCGAAGGTGTATCCCGCCCAGCCCGACCGCCCGGCCCTGAAAGACGTCTCGCTGCAGATCTATGCCGGCGAATTCGTGTTCCTTGTCGGCCATTCCGGCTCCGGCAAGTCGACGTTCGTGCGCTTGCTCATCCGCGAGCTCATGCCGACTTCCGGCCGCATCACCATCGCCAACGAGGACCTCGGCACGATGAAGGCGTGGCGCGTTCCGTATCTGCGCCGCAACATCGGATGCGTCTTCCAGGACTTCAAGCTGCTTCCCGACAAGACGGTCTTCGAGAACGTCGCGTTTGCCCTCGAGGTAATCGGGAAGAGCCGCCACGTCATCAAGACGCAGGTGCCCGAGGTGCTGCGCCTCGTCGGCCTGCAGGACAAGCTGAACAAGCGTCCCGACCAGCTTTCCGGCGGCGAGCAGCAGCGCGTGTCCATCGCGCGCGCCATCGTGAACCGTCCGCCGCTGCTGGTGTGCGACGAGCCCACGGGAAACCTCGACCCGCAGACCTCGCGCGGCATCATGGACCTGCTCGAGCGCATCAACCGCACCGGCACGACGGTGCTCGTCGCGACGCACGACCGCGAGATGGTCGACAACATGCGCCGTCGCGTCATCGCGCTCGACCGCGGCCAGCTCACCCGCGACCAAGACAGGGGGGTGTACGGGTCCGATGCATAGCCTCATCTACTTCATCCGCGAAGCCTTCAAGGGCTTCCACCGCCATCTGTCGACGGCGGTCGGCTCGATCATCACGATTTTCCTGTCGCTGCTCATCATCGGCGCGTTCGCCATCGGCGGCTTCATCGTGAACAACATCGTCTCGTCCATCGAGAGCGAGGTGAACATCACCGCCTATGTGGGCGATGATGCCGACCAGAAGGACATCGAGGCGTTCGAGAGCTGGGTTTCCGGCATCGACGGCGTCGCGAAGGTCTCGTTCACGAGCAAGGAAGACGCGCTCGAGAAGTTCCGCAACTCCATGGCGTCGAGCCCCGAGATCATCGAGCAGCTCGACGGGCAGAACCCGCTGCCGGCCTCCTTCGATATCGAGCTCGAGGACCCGCAGCAGGTGCAGGACATCGCCGGGCAGATCCAGGGGAACGACAAGTTCCAGGCCATCTGCGATAACCCGGAGGATCCCTCCGATTCGCTGAAGTACGGCCAGAAGACGGTCGAGCGCCTCTTCGCGCTCACCAACACGATCCGCATCATCGGCGTGGCGGTCATCGCGCTGCTCATCTTCATCGCGTTCATCTTCATCAACAACACCATCCGCCTGGCCATCCTCGCGCGTCGCCGCGAAATCGCCATCATGCGCCTGGTGGGCGCCTCGAACAACTTCATCCGAGGGCCGTTCCTGATGGAGGGCGCGCTGCACGCGATCATCGGCTCGGCGCTCGCCATCGCCGTGCTCGAGGTGCTGCACCGCTTCGCGCTGCCGTACGTCACGAGCGCGCTCATGTGGCTGCCCATCAACCTCGACTTCATGATCTACCTCGTCGTGTACGGCTTGCTGGTTGTCTTCGGCCTCGTCATCGGCATCATCGGCGCCATGCTCGCCATGCGCCGGTACCTGAAGATCTAACAGCAGCCACCCGGTTTCGCCATGGCGTTCCGCAGGAGGAAAAGACGCACGCAAGGCTCCCGTGATTCGCGCGCATACCGCGCGATGGGGGCCTTCGTGTTGCTGTGCCTCGCATTCTTCGCGGGCTTCCTGCTGCGCGGCAACGACGTGCTGCTCGAGCGCATGGGAATGGATTCCCTGTCGGTCGACATCGAGCAGAACCCCGGCGCGACGGTCTCGGGCGATACCTACGATTCGCTCGCCGCGCGCATCGCCGAGGTGCAGGGCATGATCGAGAACGAATCGCTCGACGATTACGGCCTCGAGGATTCCACCCGCACGCTCATCGCCGACTTCCTGAAAGAGACGGGCGACCCGTATGCGCGCTATTACGATGCGCAGTCGTATGCGGCGTTCACGGCGACCGAGGCGGACGAGACCTTCGGCGTCGGCGTCCTGTTCGGCGATTACCAGAACCAAGCCTATGCGGTCGACGTGATTCCGAGTTCGTCGGCGCAGGTCGCGGGCGTTCAAGCTGGTGACTTTGTCGTGGCCATCGACGGTGAGCGCCGGGATGAGGGCTGGACGCTCGGCGAGACGATCAAACGCACCGAGCAGGCAGATGGCACGACCGTCATCATCACGTGGCGCCGGCCCGAGAACGTCGAATCGCCCGGCGGCGAGGAATTCACCACGACGCTTACGTGCGCGGCGGCCGAAGAGAAGAACGTGACCTCGCGCATGCGCGACAAGGACGTGGGGTACGTGAAGGTGCGCCAGCTCGGGCGCAACACCGCCAAGCTCGTCTCGAACGCCGTGAAGGACCTCGAGGGGAAGGGCGCGAAGGCCTTCGTGCTCGACCTCCGCGACTGCCCGGGCGGCTTCCTCACCCAAGCGGTCGAGGTCGCATCGCTGTTCCAGGGAAGCGGCGTCGTCGTGCAGATACAGACGACCGAGGGCACGACGACCCGTTCGGCGACGGGAAGCGCGATCACGCAGGCGCCGCTGGCGGTGCTCGTGAACGGGAACACCGCGGGAGCGGCCGAAGTCGTCGCCGCGAGCCTGCAGGATAGCGACCGCTGCGTCGTCGTCGGCCAGACGACGATGGGCAAGGGCACGGTCCAGCTGATGCGCGAGCTGTCGTTCGGCGGCGCGATCTCCTACACGGCGGCCCAATACCTCACCCCCTCGGGGCGCACGCTCGACAAGGCGGGCGTGAGCCCGAACGTGTCGGCGGGGTCGGGGTCGAGCGTCCAGCTCGAGCTCGCCATCGAGGCCGTGGCCGTTCGCGAATCGGAGTAGTTCCATGCCCCGCGTGAAGCGCAGCGCCCGGGGGAACGCGCGGCGCGACCCCGAAGGCGTCTTGCAAATCGCCGCAGGCGGCTATGGTTTCGTCGACACCCCCGAAGGGGAATTCTTCGTTCCCGCATCGAAGATGGGCGGCGCCTTCGACGGCGATACCGTGCAGGTGCGCCCCGTCACCGTGAATCGCGACCGGCCGCAGCCGGGCAAGGAGCACAACGCGACGGGCAAGAAGCCCACGGCACGCGTCGTCGGCGTCATCGAGCGCGCGCATGCCACGGTCGTCGGCCGCTACGAGGTGGCCGAGCCGTTCGGCGTGGTCGTGCCCGAGGACGGTCGCATCCGCCACGACATCTTCACGATGCATGCGCAAAACCCCGGTGTGCACGACGGCGACGTGGTCCGCGTGCGCATCACGCAGTACCCGGGCCGCAATATGGCGGCGACGGGCGTCATCGAGGAAGTGATCGGCCGGGCCGATTCCCGCGGGATCGAGGTGGACGCGATCATCGCCTCGCACAACCTGCGCACCGCATTTCCCCCCGAGGCGCTCGCCGATGCGGATGAGGCGCGTGTTGACGTGGCCGGCGCCCTCGCCGCAGGCTACGTCGATGCGCGTGATCGGTGCGTCTTCACGATAGACCCGCCCGACGCCCGCGATTTCGATGATGCGCTCTCGCTCGATGCGGTGGACGGCGGCTGGCGCCTGGGCGTCTACATCGCCGACGTGTCATGGTATGTGCGCCCGGGTTCCAGCCTCGATGCCGAGGCGCGGATGCGCGCCACGAGCGTGTACCTGGTCGACCGCGTGCTGCCGATGCTTCCCGAGGCGCTGTCGAACGGCGTATGCTCGTTGGCGCCGGGCGAGGAGCGGCGCGCGCTCGCCGTCGACGTGCTGCTCGACGAAGCGGGGCGAGTCCGTGACGTATCGTTTTACCCCGCGTTCATCCGCTCGCAGGCGCGGCTTTCCTACGAGCAGGTGCAAGCGCTCCTCGACGGCGGGGAAGGCCATGGCATTCCCGCGCACATCTGCACGCGCCTCGTCGACCTGAGCCGCCTGGCGCAGCGATTCAAGCGCGAGCGCCGGCGGGCGGGGGCGCTCGACCTCGAATCGTCCGAGGTGCATATGGCGCTCGATGCCGAGGGAACGCCCACCGGCTACACGATGCGGCAGGCAACGAGGGCGACCGAGTTGGTCGAGCATTGCATGGTGCTCGCGAATTCGCTGGTGGCGTCATACCTGCTGCAGCAGGGCGAGCCGGCCATCTTCCGCGTGCACGGCGCGCCCGACCCTGCGGCGCTCGCCCAGGTCGTTCCCGTGCTGCAGGAGCTCGATTACGGACGCGACGTCGACCTCGATGCGTTCATGGCGGGCAACGTGCATGCCATCCAGGCGGTGCTCGAGCGCTCGCGCGGCACGCAGGAAGCCGAGCTCGTCTCGATGCTGCTTCTGCGCGCGATGAAACGGGCGTCCTATAGCGCGGAATGCGAGCCGCATTTCGGGCTGGGACTCGAGGAGTATCTGCATTTCACGAGCCCCATCAGGCGATATCCCGACCTCGTGGCGCACCGGGCGCTCAAGCGCTGCCTGGGTTTCGCGATGCCGGAAAAACCGGGCGGCCGCGCGAAGGGCGCGCATGCCGCGCCCGGGCAGGAAGGCCTTGCGACCATCGCCGAGCACGCGAGCGCGATGGAGCGCGCCGCCGATGATGCGGCGGCCGAAAGCCAGATGCTGAAGCTCGTGGAATACCTTGCCGGATTCGTGGGACGCACGTTCGATGCCGTCGTTTCGCGTGTGACGACATATGGCTTCTTCGTGCGGCTCGACAACACGGCCACCGGCCTGGTCGCGGCGGGCAGCCTCGGCGAGCCGTATTCGCTCGATGTGCGCCGCCAGACCATCACCGGCCAGGATACCGGCCGCGTGGTGCGCGTGGGGCAGCGCGTGCGCGTGGTGCTCGTGGACGCCCGTCCCGCCGAACGCGAGCTCGACTTCGAGCTCGCCTGACCGGATGCGCGATGCGGCCGCCTTCCCGGCGCCGCGGAAGGTGGCAAACGGTTGCGGATGCGGTATAGTTTGTTCTTCGGAACAGAGAGGATGGCATGGCGAAAGGCAAGGCACATACCCAGGCGAGTCGCGATATCGCCCGTAACCGCAAGGCGCTGCACGAGTACGAGGTCGTGGAACGCTTCGAGGCGGGCATCGAGCTCACGGGCACCGAGGTGAAGTCGCTGCGCGAGAACAACTGCCAGCTCACCGATGCCTTCGTGCTGATACGCAAAGGGCAGGCGTGGCTGCACAACCTGCACATCTCGCCCTATTCCCATGGCAGCTACAACAATCCCGATCCCGACCGCAAGCGCCGGCTGCTGTTGCACCGCAAGCAGATCATGGTGCTCTCGCAAAAGGTGAAGGAACGCGGCTTGGCCATCGTGCCGCTGCGGATGTACTATTCGGAAAAGAATCTCGTGAAGGTCGAGATCGCCCTGGCACGCGGCAAGAAGCTCCACGACAAGCGCCAGTCGATGGCCGAACGCGACGTGAAGCGCGACATCGAGCGGGCGATGAAGCAACGGTACCGGTAACACCGAAGACGAAGGAGGCCATGATGGCGGAAAACGAGGTTATCGCATTCGACGATGCGCAGGATGAGCCCACGGCGGTCGCCGAACCTTCGGTGGAGGAAACCGCGGAGCCGACGGCCCCCGCCCAGGAGGCCGCGGAGGCCGCGCAGCCCGCACCCGTCTTGAACCAGGACGTGCTCGACATGATCGCGACGCTTCACGCGCGCCTTTCCGACCTGGAAGCCGCCATCCGCGCACAGCAGGTCGCGTTGCCCGGCCTCGCGACGAAGCTCGACCGTATCGACGACCGCATCTACCTTTTGGAAACCGAGGTCTCGAAGGGCGCGTTTGCCGCAGCTCCCGCCGCCGCTTCGGGCGCCAAGGAGCCAGAAGGCGCCGCGGATGACAACGGCATGAACATCCTGACCCCCGAGGCCAAGGAGAAGATCGGCGAATTCGCCGGCGATTTGCGCGAAGTCGCGAAGACCGGCGCCGAGACCCTCGCCGACTTGAACGAGGCGTTCTCGGACATCACCTCGCCCTTCAAGGCATTCACGAAGCGCGGGCGCCGGTAAGCGCCAACCGCAGGGGAATACGACGATGGGCTGCGGGATACCTGCGGCCCATCGTTTTTTGGCTCCCGGCGCGATGCGGAATGGCGGGGGAGCCGGGAGCATTTCCAACGCGAAAAGGCCGCCCGAGGGCGGCCTTCGCGGTTCAGATGAAAAAAGAGCGTGATTACGCGCGCTCGACCTTGCCGGCCTTCATGCACTTCGTGCAGACGTTGGCCTTGCGCACATGACCCTTGCTATCGCGGATGGTGACCTTCTGGATGTTCGGGCGGAACATGCGGTTGGACACGCGATGCGAGTGGCTGACGCTCCGGCCGGCGACGGGCTTCTTACCGCAGACTTCGCAGATCTTAGACATTTCACACTCTCCAATTCGAACTATTATCAACGGGGTGTTCCGTTGCTGCTTTCCAATAAGCCCAAGCACTATATCACACGCACCCGTGCGTTTCCAAGGTTTTGTTGGGAATATCGTCAAGCGCGCATACCATCACGGTTTCTCCACTGTTTGCGCCCGCCGATGCGGCACTGCGCGTCCATCTGGGGCGACCGCCGCGGCAGCCGTATCGGCGGGGCGCCACGAAAAATGCAGATTGGCTGAAAAGGCAGGCGGGGTCGCGCTGCATCGGGCGGGTGGGTTATACTCTTTGCCCGTATTATCGAATGCAGGTCAGCTTGATGGAAGGATAGCCATGCCGAACAACATCCCCGGCAATCTCCATATCTCGAACGATGTGCTGGCCGACCTGGCCGGTGCCGCCGCGCTCGAATGCTACGGCGTCGTCGGGGTGTGCGCCCCGTCGCCCATCGATGGCATTGCGAAGCTCCTGCCGCAGTCGCGTCTGCGCCGCGGCGTGGTCGTGCGCCAGGGCGAGGAGGGCATCCACGTCAACCTCTACATCATCATCGAGCACGGCACGAACATCAGCACCGTGTGCAAGAACCTCGTCGACCAGGTCACGTTCGTCCTCGAGGATTACGCCGCGGTGAAGGTCGACGCCGTCGAAGTGAAGGTCGAGGGCGTGCGGGTGCGTTAAGCGCCGCCTGAAACCCGACCGCGAGATACAACAGGAGTCGCAACCCCCATGTCCTATCATTCCAAAGATATCATCAACGCCATCGCCGCCGCGAGCCACGTGCTCAGCGCCCGCAAGGAAGAGGTGAACCGCCTCAACGTGTTCCCCGTGCCCGACGGCGATACCGGCACCAACATGTCGCTGACCATCGAGACGGTGGTCGAGAACCTTTCGAAGCTGCCCGTCGGGGCCGGCTCGGCCGAGATTCGCCGTGCCGTCACGCAAGGCGCGCTCATGGGCGCCCGCGGCAACTCCGGCGTCATCACGTCGCAGATCCTGCGCGGTTTCTGCGAGGGCTACGGCGATGCCACCTCGTTGAACACCGAGGCGCTCGACGTCGCGTTCGCCCGTGCGGTCGAAGTGGCGTTCCAGGCGGTGCGCAAGGCCGTCGAGGGCACGATTCTCACGGTGCTGCGCGACAGCGCCCGCGCCGCCCACGAGGCGGCCGAGAACGGCGACACCACCGACGAGGCGCTCAAGCGCATCGTCGCCGAGGCATATGAATCGGTGAACCGCACCCCCGACCTGCTTCCCGTGCTGAAGGAGAACAACGTCGTCGACTCCGGCGGTTTCGGCCTGGCCATCTTCTTCGACGCCTTCGCGAGCGCCATCATGGGGCTCGAGACCCCGCTCACCGACGAGCTGGAGCTGCGCGGCGCGCCGAAGGTCGAGATCGAGAACTTCAACGACTGGGAGGGCAGCGAGTACCGCTACTGCAACGAGTTCCTCGTCGATTCCACCGAGCTCGACAAGGAAGATGCGCTGCGCTACCTGTCCACGCTCGGCGATTGCGAGCTCGTGGTGGGCGAGGCGCCGAAGTACAAGGTGCACGTGCATTCCAACGAGCCCAACCGCGTGCTCGAGTACTTCCTCGCGCGTGGCCAGATCTTCGAGGTGCACATCCATAACATGGACCTGCAGAGCATCGAGCGCAACGAGAAGCTCGAGGCCGAGCGCGAGGCGTCCCACAAGCCGCTCGGCGTCGTGGCCGTCGCAGCTGGCGCGGGCAACGCCGCCATCCTCGAGAGCCTGGGCGTCGACGTCGTCGTGACCGGTGGGCAGACGATGAACCCGTCCACGAAGGACCTGGTCGACGCCGTGCAGCGCGCGAATGCCGACGAGGTCATCATCCTCCCGAACAACAAGAACATCATCATGGCGAGCCAGAGCTGCAAGGAAGTCTCCGAGATTCCGTGCGACATCGTCCCCACGGTGAGCGTGCCGCAAGGCTTCTCGGCCCTGTTCGGCTATAACCCCGAGGGAACGCTGGCCGAGAACATCGAGTCGATGACCGAGGCCTTCGCCGACGTGAAGACCGGCGAGGTGACCCAGGCCATCAAGGACGCGAAAGACGCACATGGCAACGCCATCGCCGCTGGCGACACCATCGGCCTCATCGACGATTCCATCGAGTCCATCGGCGTGAGCGTCGAGGACGTGACGATGGACATCCTCGAGAAGATGGATGCCGACGAGGCTGACGACCTGATGATCCTCGCGGGCGAGGATATGGACGATGCGCGTTTCAACGCGCTCGTTGAGCGCATCCAGGCCCAGTTCGAGGACCTGGAAATCGATGCGCAGCGCGGCGAGCAGCCGCTGTATCCCATCGTGCTTTCGGTGGAATAGCGCACGTGATAGACAGGCTTGAGGCAACGCTGACCCTCGACCGCCCGGTCTCGACTGTGAAGCAGGTGAGTCCGGCGCGGGAGAGGGTCTTGTCGTCTCGCGGCATCCACACGGTGCGCGATCTCGTGTGCGAGTACCCGTTCCGCTACGTCGACCTCTCGCGCATCTCGAACGTGCTGGCGGCGCCCATCGGGCAGGCATGCACCATCGCCGGCACCATCTACAAGATCGAATCGAAATACACGCGTCGGCGCAACTTGAGCCTGGTCGAGATAACGCTCGTCGATGACACGGGCACCTTGGTCATCGCCTGCTTCAACCAGCCATGGCTCGTGAACCAATACCATGGGGCCGACCGCATCGCCGTGGCGGGCAAGGTCGAATTCAATTACGGGTTCAAGCGCATGACGAACCCCTATATCGAGCGGCTCGATGAAGGTGAGGTCGCATCGGGGCAGGTCATCCCCGTGCACCATGCGGGCGAGAAGCTGAAGACGGGGCAGATGCGCGCGATCGTGCGCAACGCGCTGGAGCTCGTTCGCGGGGTGGAGGACCCGCTGCCCATCGCGTTGCGGCGCAAGTACCGCCTGATGAGCCGCGGTTCGGCGCTGCAGGGCATCCAGCTTCCGCAGTCGATGGACGAGGTGGCCCAGGCGCGTCGGCGGCTGGTGTACGAGGAGCTGCTGTTCCTCGAGCTGCAGCTGATGCTGCGTGCACGCGAGCGCAGCGCGGGGAAGGAGCCCTCGTGCCATATCGTCGACGGCATCTGCGTCGGCGCGCTTGAGGCGGCCCTGCCGTTCAGCCTGACCGACGAGCAACGCACCGCCCGCGCCGAGCTGCTCGAGGCGATGGCCGCCGAGCGCCAGGCGAACCACCTGCTGCTGGGCGATGTGGGAACCGGCAAGACGGCGGTGGCGGCATTCGGCCTGGCGGCCGTGGCCGACACGGGCATGCAGGCGATGATGATGGCGCCGACCGAGGTGCTTGCCACGCAATACGCCTCGAGCGTGGGAACGCTGCTCGATGCGGCGGGCATCTCGTGGGCGGTGCTCACCGGGTCGACGCCCGCCGACGAGCGGGCGCGCATCGTGGAATCGGCTGCGGCGGGCGAGCTCGTGGTGCTGTTCGGCACGCATGTGCTGCTCGAGCCCGATGTGCAGATGCCGCGCCTGTCGTTCGTGGTCATCGACGAGCAGCAGCGGTTCGGGGTCGAGCAGCGCGAGCGCCTGGTGGCCAAGGGCGACTGCCCCGATATCCTGAGCCTCACCGCCACCCCCATTCCGCGGAGCCTCGCGCTCGCCGTGTATGGCGACATGACGCTCTCGTATCTCACGCACCGGCCGCGCAACGCCGCGGGGACGCAGACGCGCGTGTTCGACCGCGAGCAGGCGGGCGATGCCTACGACGTGGCGCTGGCCGCCGTGCGCGCGGGGCATCAGGCGTACGTGGTATGCCCGCTCGTGGGCGTGAAACGCTCCGATGAGCAGGAGAAACGCAAGAAGGGCGAAGACCCCCTGCTCGGTGGGGAACATGACGACGAGACGCTTGCGCCCGATGCCGTGTCGGTCGAATCGTTCGACGATTTCGGGAAGGCCGACGTGAAGGCGGCCGAGGACCATGCCCGCGCCCTGCAGCGGAACGTGTTCGCCGACTATCGGGTGGGCGTGTTGCACGGCAAGCTTTCGTCAGAGCAGAAGCGCCAGGTCATGGATGATTTCCGCGCACATCGCATCGATGTGCTCGTGGCGACCACGGTCATCGAGGTGGGCGTGGACGTGCCCAACGCCACGGTGATGGTCATCGAGGACGCCGACCGTTTCGGCTTGGCGCAGCTGCACCAACTGCGTGGCCGCGTCGGGCGCGGCGAAGATCCGGGCGAGGTGTGCCTGATTTCCGGTTCCCGCGCCCCGCTGGCAATCCGGCGCCTGCAGGCGATGGAGCGCATCCAAGACGGTTTCCTGCTCTCGGAATACGACTTGAGCCTGCGCCGCGAGGGCGACATCCTGGGCAACCGCCAGCATGGCGCCTCGACGCTCAAGCTCGTGAATATCATGCGCGACAAGAACGTCATCGAGGCGGCGCATGCCGATGCCGCCGCGCTGCTCGAGGCCGACCCCGAGCTGGCGGCTCCCGAGCATGCCGCCTTGCGCCGCGAGATGCGCGCGATGTTCAAGGCGCAGTAGGTTCCGACAGGGATCGCGCCGGTGCGAGAAGGGATTGAACATGAGAATCGTCGCTGGTGAATGGCGGGGGCAGGGGCTCAAGCAGCCGCCCGAGAACATCACGCGGCCGACCACCGACCGGGTGCGCGAGGCATTGTTCAGCGCCATCGAGAGCCGTATCGACCTTGCCGGCGCGCGGGTGCTCGACGCGTTCGCCGGGTCGGGGGCGCTTGGGCTCGAGGCGGTATCGCGCGGGGCCGCGCATGCAACGTTTTGCGAGATGAACGGCAAGGTGCTCCCCGTGCTCAAGGGGAATGTGGCGGCGCTCGCGGGCGCCAGGGGCCGCTGCGCCGTGCTGCGCGCCGACGTGCTGAAGCGCCCGCCGGTGCAGGAGGGGCCATTCGACCTCGTCCTCCTCGACCCGCCATATGCGCTTGCCGCCGACGATGTGGCCGCGCTCGTGCAGGCCCTCGACGAAGCCGGCGCACTTGCCCCCGAGGCGCTCGTCCACTATGAACATGCAAAAAAAGACACCGCTGCCGCCCATGCGGCGTTCGAACGGATACAATGGGAAGCCGCCGTATCCAAGCGCTACGGTGACATAGCATTCGACCTTTTCAGGAGAAACCGATGAAGAAAGCCCTCGTGCCCGGCACCTTCGACCCCATCACCAACGGACACCTCGACGTCATCGCCCGTGCTGCCAGCATCTTCGACGAGGTGGTGGTCGCCGTCGCCCTCTCGGCCAAGAAGAACACGCTCTTCCCGCTCGAGCAACGCGTGGAGCTCGTTCAAGAGGCCGTGAAGGACCTCCCGAACGTCACCGCCATCGGCTTCGACGGGCTGCTCACCGATTTCGCCTTCGAGCAGAACGCCCACTGCGTGGTGAAGGGCCTGCGCGCGATAACCGACTTCGAATACGAATTCCAGATGGCGGCGATGAATTGGCAGCTCCACCGCTCGGTCGAGACCTTCTTCATCATGAGCCCGCCGGAATACATGTACCTCTCGAGCTCCATCGTGCGTGAGCTCGCGAGCATGAACGGGCGTTTCGAGAAGTTCGTTCCCGAAAACGTCGTGCCCGCCCTGAAGGCGGCATACGCGAAATAGCGGAACGGGGAGATTCATCCTTGCAACATCGATAGTTTTCGAAGCATCACCTAGTAATGAATACTAGGTGATGCTATATTGGGCTTACGTGATGGAAGGAGGAAGCGATGCCGGGCTTGGGAGCGCGGAGCGCGGGCAGGAACGTGCGCGAGTACACGATCGGCGAGGAGATCGCCAATTCCATCACGCATGGCATCGGCGCCCTGCTTGCCGTCGCGGCCATTCCCATCACCATCGTGAAGGCCGTCGGCGACGGCGGGGGCGTGCTGCTGTTCTGCGCGCTCGTGTACACGATCTTCATGCTCTTCGAATATGTGGCCTCCACCCTCTACCATGCCCTGCGCCCCGATGGCGCCAAGCGCGTGTTCAAGGTGCTCGACCACAGCTTCATCTACCTGTTCATCGCCGCTTCATATACACCGTATTGCCTGGTCACGCTTGCCGACGTGGGCGGGTGGCCGCTCTTCTTCGTCGTGTGGGCGCTTGCCATCGCGGGCGTGGCGGCCGAGGCGTTCTGGGTCTTCCGCCCCCGCTGGGTGAACGCGGTGCTCTACCTGCTGCTCGGCTGGGCGGTCGTGTGGTTCATCCCCGCGCTTTACGCCCTGCTTCCCGCCACCGGATTCTGGCTGCTCGTGGCAGGCGGTATATGCTATTCGATCGGTTGCGTGTTCTACGTCCTGAAGCAGGTGCCGTATTTCCACGCCATCTTCCACGTCTTCATCCTTGCCGGTACCGTCTTGCAGTACTTCAGCATCCTCCTGTTCGTGCTCTAGCCCCGGCACGCAGGGGAAAGCGGCATCTATGGCGCCTCGACAACCGCTCGCTGACGAAACCATAGAGAATCCCTTGTTCACGCAAATAAACCCATAAGGATTGTGTATACTTCGAATGTATGCCATATAGGCGCGTGTCTTCGCGTCGAAGGCACGCTGCAAGGTAGTGTAAGGAGACGGGCCCCAGGCCCGGAAAGGGGTTTATCGTGGGCGATTACGATAAGCTGTTAGAGCCGTTTAAGATCGGCAAGATGGACATCGCGAACCGTTTCGTGATGGCGCCGATGACCACCGAGATGGTGGATAAGTTCTTCATCACCGAAGAGATCATCGACTTTTACGAGGCTCGCTCCAAGGGCCATGCGGGACTCATCACCATCGGTTCCGCCGGTGTGTGCAACCTCGATGGCACCACGCCGAAGTACTACAACGCCTCCGGTGCCGTTGGCGCTTGGGACGACAAGTTCAACGAGGGTTGGAAGAAGATGGCCGACCGCATCCATGCCGCCGGTCCCTCCAAGGTCGCTGCCCAGCTGCAGCTCAACTACGAGTGGCGTCCCGACGGCGAGAGCGAGCTCCACGCCTATGCTCCGTCGCTCGTGAACTCCGAGGGCAAGAAGATCCCGTCCGGTCCGTTCGTCGGCATGCCCGAGAAGGAATTCACCGTCGACGAGATCAAGATCCTCGTCCAGCAGTACGCTGATGCCGCCAAGCGCATCGTCGACGCCGGCATCGACGCCATCGAGATCCATGCGGGCATCGGCTACATGGTCATGCGCTTCCTCTCCAAGTACTCCAACCATCGCACCGACGAGTACGGCGGAAGCCCGGCTGGCCGCGCGAAGCTGCTCTGCGACATCATCGACGCCATCCACGAGAAGTGCCCCGGCACCCCGATCATCATCCGTTACTCCATCGACGACCTCATGCCCGGCGGCAACCGCATCGAGGATGCCCTCGAGCAGCGCAAGGTCATCGAGGCTCACGGCATCGACGCCTGGAACATCCAGGTCGGCTTCCATGAGGCTCCGCGCCCGGTCGCGAACTCCCTGGTTCCCGAAGGCGAGTTCCTGCCCATCGCCCACAAGTTCACCGCTGCCGTGCATGCCGACCCCGAGTCCGTGTGCTACACCGACCCGAGCGTGAAGATCCCGACGTATTTCGGCACCCGCATCACGAACGTCGAGATGTGCAAGAAGATGGTCGACAACCAGGACTCCGACGCCTGCTGCCTCGGCCGTACCTTCATCGCCGACCCCGACTTCGCCCTGAAGGTCGAAGAGGGCCGCACCGAGCAGATCCGCTCCTGCATCGTCTGCTCTCGCTGCCTCGACAAGACCTTCCTCGGCCAGGCCATCCACTGCTCCGTCAACGGCAACATCAAGAACATCTCGATGGGCCATCCCGAGGACAAGCCGGCCGAGAAGAAGAAGCACATCGTCATCGTCGGTGCTGGCCCCGGCGGCCTCGAGACCGCCCGCGTCGCCGATATCCGCGGCCATAAGGTCACGATCATCGACCACTCCAAGAAGCTCGCCGGCCTGATGAACATGGCCCAGGTGCTCAACCCGAACATGGAGAACATCGTCCGCTTCTGGAACGAGGAGATGAAGCTCCATCCGAACATCGACATCCGCCTGAACACCGAGGCGACCCCCGAGCTCATCAAGAGCCTCAACCCCGACGAGATCGTCCTTTCGCCGGGCGGCGGCATCATGGACCTCGAGTTCCCGGGCCGCAACAACAAGATGGTCGTCTCCTCCCAGGAGATCAAGGACCTCGTCGCCGGCCAGGTGCCGAAGGGCCGTGGCTTCATCTGGTGGAGCGCCTGCCAGGCTGTCAAGATCGAGGGCGGTTCCCCGAACTTCATGCGCTTCGGCATGAGCATGCACATGATGATGGGCAAGCGCCTCGTCATCGTCGGCGGCGGCTTCGCCGGCCTCGAGTGCGCCGGCGCGATGTACCAGGACCGCGAGGTCACGGTCGTCGAGGAAGCCGACAAGCTCGGCAACGGCATCGGCATCATCGACCGTAAGCCCGAGATCAACCACCTCAAGCAGCTCGGCATCCGCCTGATGCCGTCCACCAAGGTCCTCGAGGTGAACGACAAGGGCGTCCGCGTCGAGACCACCATCCGCGACAAGAAGACCAAGGAAGTCGTGGAGGTCAAGCAGGAGCTCATCCCGTGCGACACCGTCCTCATCTCGGTGGGCGTTCAGGAGAACAAGAAGCTTTACGACGAGGTTGTCGCTGCGATGCCCGAGATTCCGGTGCACCTCATCGGCGATGCCACCACGCCGGCTGGCAAGGTCTACCGTTCGCTGGAGGCCACCAACGCCGGTTATGCGCTCGGCATGGAGCTGTAATAACCAGTTACGGTGAACGTCAGGGCCCTTCCCCGAAAGGGGGAGGGCCTCTTTCTTGCAAGCGATATAGTGGTTTTGCGGCATCGTGCGGAATCTGGAGGCCATTTGCAGAAACTTAGGCCCGTTCACCGATGCCGGCTTTACGCTGCAAAACGAAAATGGTAGGCAAATCTCCCGAAACAGGGAGCACAGAGGATGGGCTATCACGTATACTATCGATAGTTGGAGCCCAAGGAGGAAATGGCATGAAGAAAGATTTCGAGGTGTACGTTCCGGCGGACGTGCAGACGCTTCCGGCGCTGCCCCCGTTCGAGGAGTTCGAGGAATGCATGTTCACGAGTCCGCTCGGCTACACGGTGATGGCTCATCGTGCGTATTGCGCCGGCCCCTATGAGATTTGCCCCGAGGCTTCTCGCTTCGAGCACAACCAGCCCGGCTGGCGTGCCATCATCCACACGAAGGACGGCACGGTGCTGAACGTGAGCAACCACCATTACAGCAAGGAAGATGCATACGACAGCCTGATGGATTACATGAAGCGCTGGATGATGCATCGTAATCCGAACCTTGAGCGTTAAACGCCGCCTGATGAAACGCGCGGGACCCGGTGCCATGGCATCGGGTCCCGTTTCGTGTTCGGCATGCGCGCGGTGCCCGGCTGGGTCCCGGCGTGCAGGCTATTCGCCGTCTTCCTCGTCGTAAGCCTGGGCGATCATGCTGTCATAGGAACTGCCGGAGAACGCGGGTTCCCCCATGCCCGGCACACCCGGCATGCCCGGCATGCCCATCCCGCCGACCGGGGCCGGATATCCGCCCATGAAATCGGGTGAGACGAACATGTCGCCGGGATGAATGAGCCCGTTGATGAGCATCTCGAATTCTTCTTCGTCGAAATCCTCGAAATCCTTTTCTTCCATAACCGTTCCTTCTCGTTGCGTTGGTTTGCTACAGTATACGCGATGGCAGACGCGCGAAAGGGGAATGCCATGGCTGTTGAAATGTTGTTTCAGGGGCACGGTTCCTACCGGTTCGTCACCGACGAGGGGATCGTCGTGTATGTCGACCCGTTTGCCGGCAAGCAGGAGTGGTACGAGCTGCCCGCCCATCTCGTGCTGGTGACGCACGAGCACTTCGACCATACCGCCATCGACCGGATGCCGCATGCGGCGGGATGCGAGGTGTTCCGCGCGGCCGATGTGCACCCCGCGCCCGACACCTACCTGAGCCTCTCGAGCCATGGCGTGCGATTCACCGCGGTTTCCGCATGCAACGAGAACCATCCCATCGACGAGTGCGTGGGCTTCGTCATCGATTTCGGCGGAACGACGTTCTATGCTTCGGGCGATACGAGCACGACGCCCGATATGCGCTCGGGACGGCTTGCGGCGATGCAGCTCGACTATGCGGCGCTTCCCGGCGACGGCATCTACAACATGGACATTCCCGAGGCGAGCGAATGCGCCCGGCTGGTGGCCGCCCAGCATACGATTCCCGTGCATCTCGAGCCGGTCGGCGCACCCGACGATGTCGAGCCGGCGTTTCCGCACGAGCGGGCCGAGGCATTCGAGGCGGCGGGGAAGATCGTCCTCGAGCCGGGCGATACCCTGGCGCTGTAACGGCGATTCGCGCCGCAGCTAGTACTGCTCGATGATGCCCGCGAGGTAATCGCGGTATTCCTGGGCGAGCGAGCTCGGGGCGATGATGCGCGCCCGGGTTCCGAAGCCGGCGAGCCAGCCGAAGAACACCGTGCTCTTGCGCACGGTGACGGTGGCGTGCCCGGTGATTCCATCGGGTTGCGGGATGATGACGACGCCGTCGCTTCCGAACCGGTCGAGGATCTGGTCGATGGCGTCGGCCTGGAACTCGATGGTCACGCGCACCTTGTCGCCTCCGAACATCCCGAAGGCCTGCAGCGCGAACTCCTCGACGTCGAACCGCGCGATGCGGTCGTTGCGCGTTGCGGGCTCGTCGAGCACCTGGATATGCGACATGCGGTCGATGCGGTACCGCACGAAGTCGTCGTGGGCGTCGTTGAACGCGATGAGGTAGTAATAGCCGTCGGAATAGACCAGATGCACCGGCGTCTCGCGGTAGAGCGCGCCGTCCTTGCGGTACACCTTGCGCTGCGCGAGGTCGTGCTTGAAGTACCGGAAGCCGACCTTGCGCCGGCTGGCGATGGCTTCCTGGATGGCGTCGACGTTGTAGTAGACGCTCTCGTTCTGCGTGCGGATGCGCCGTTCGACGTGCACGTGGCGCTCGAGCGCGTCGGCCTGGTGGATCGAGGTGAGACCCTTGATGCGCTGCAGCAGCTGACGGCTCTTGCGCGTGGTGAGGAAGCGCGAGCTCTGCACGGCGTCGACGAGCAGCAGCAGCTCGGGGTATTCGAACTCGCGTTGCCCGAGCGCGTATTCCGTCGGGCGTCCGGTGCGCTTCACCACATCGTAGCCGCATTCGCGCAGCACCTCGAAGTCGCGGTAGATCGACTTGCGCTCCGCTTCGACGCCTTCTTCGGCGAGCCGCTCGATGATCTGCGACATCGTGAGCCCGTGCTCGTCATCGGTTTCCTCTCGCAGCATGCGTATGATGAGCGGGATCTTCTTCGTCTGGTTCGGGTGCTTTGGCATGGATGCCTCCGGTTCGCGTTGGGTTGGCGGTTCGCGTTACAGCTCGGCGGTGTCGAGCCAGATGCTGAAGGGGCCGTCGTTTTGCAGATCGACCTGCATGTCGGCGCCGAAGCTGCCCGTCTGCAGGTGCGGCAGGTCGCGGCGTGCGATGTCGCAGAAGTATTCGTACAGACGCTCGGCCTCTGCCGGGTCTCCCGCTTTCGTGAACGAGGGGCGGTTTCCCTTCTTGCAGTCGGCATACAGCGTGAACTGCGAAACCACCAGCACGTTTCCATCGACTTCGGAAAGCGCCCAGCCCGTGGCATGCCCCGCGTCGTCGGGGAAGATGCGCATCTTGAAGATCTTCGACCAGAGCTTTTCGGCCTGCGCCTCGCCGTCTGCCTCGCCGACGCCCAAGAACACGAGGAATCCCCGGCCGATGGCCCCGACGACCTCTCCGTCGATGGTCACGCTCGCCTGGTTCACCCGCTGTATCAACGCCCGCATGCTCGCTCCTTCGTGAATTGATGGCAATCTTATGGCATCATACAAGACATACAGGCAATAAGGGATAAGAGGCTTTCATGGGAATCGCCTACATCATCGTTTCGATCGTACCGCTCGCGTTGCTGGGTTATGTATGGTACCTCGATAGGCTCGAGCACGAGCCGCCCGCGCTTGTCGCCGGGGTGCTCGTCGCAAGCGCCCTGCTGGGCACGGCGGCAGCGGCGGCCATCGAGGAGATCGGCGGTGCCGTGTTGCAGGCCACGCCGCTCGGCTGGATACCCTACTTCAGCGACCTCATCTACTTCTTCGTGGTCGTGGCGCTGGTCGAGGAGTTCTGCAAGCGCCTGCCGGTGATGCTCATCGTGTGGAAGAGCCCCGCGTTCGACCACCGGTTCGACGCCATCGTCTACTGCGTGGCGTCGGCCATCGGCTTCGCGGTGGCCGAGAACCTCATGTACGTGGGCATGTTCGGCGCCGAGGTCGCCATCGGGCGCCTCATTCCCGTGCACACCATCTGCGGCGTGTTCATGGGCTATTACCTGGGTTGCGCGAAAATCTGCGAGCGCGGCGGCAATATGGCAATGTGCAAGAAATACCGCATGCTCAGCCTGCTCATCCCGATGCTCATCCACGGTGCTTGGGACTTCTGCGTGAGCGTCGAGCTTCCGCTTCTGGAATGGGCGGCCCTTCTGGGAATCATCGTGCTCACGGCGTACGCGTTCAG
>SUUF01000098.1:0-2844 GCA_015062635.1 Coriobacteriaceae bacterium
TCGCTGTAATCGTAATCGGGACGTGGCTCAGCTTGGTAGAGCGCTGCGTTCGGGACGCAGAGGTCGCTGGTTCAAATCCAGTCGTCCCGACCATCGATTAGCGTTTCCGCCAATTGGCGGAATTGTTTTATAGGGTGCCTTTTTGCCGCATGCATGGCAAGGCGAAGAACGTACGGGAGGCATACATGCCTAAGCTTGGTCCTCTTGAGCTCGTCGTCATCCTCGTAGTTGTGCTGCTCCTCTTCGGCCCGAAGAACCTTCCAAAGCTTGGCAGCGCCATCGGCAAGTCGGTGCGCAACCTGCGTGAAGGCTTGGATTCCGGCAAGAAGGATAAGGCGGACGTCGAGAAGAAGGCGGCTGAAGCGAGCGCCGAGGCCGAGGAAGCCAAACCGGCTCCCGCCGACCAAGAGGAGGCCGAAGTCGTGGTTGAAGGCAAGCCTGCCCCGAAATCCGCGGCAACCGGTTCCGAAGAGTAACGTCTTTCGGTTCGAATACGATAACGAGATAAGCTTCACGAACATGCCATCCAATCGGATGGCATTGTTTGAACAATGGGAACGTCGCGCCCAGGGCGCGCAGAATGAAAGGAAGCGGACGGCATGGCAGGGTCCGAATACGTACTTACCCAAGCTGGCAAGCAACAGCTCGAAGAGGAGCTTGCCTACCTGGAAGGCGACAAGCGCGCTGAAGTTGGCGAGCGCATCCGCGTTGCCCGCGAGTTCGGCGATATTTCCGAGAACTCCGAGTACGATGATGCCAAGAACGAGCAGGCGATGGTTGAAAGCCGTATCGCGGAGATCAACCGCATCCTTTCCGAGGCCGTCATCGTCGACACGCCGGTCGACACCGACCGCATTCACATCGGCAGCACGGTGACGCTCGATTGGGGTGGCCGCGAGCGCACGTTCACGATCGTCGGCGGCGCCGAGAGCAACGTGCATGAAGGCAAGATCTCGAATGAGAGCCCCGTCGGAGCGGCCCTTCTGGGCCACCAAGAGGGCGATAAGGTGGAAGCAACCGGTCCGACCGGACGTGAGATCAAGATGACCGTCCTGCGAATCGAACAATAAACGACGAGGCGGCCCGAGGGCCGCTTCTTTTTGACCCCGGCAAAGATCCCGGATTCGAGCGCGGGGCTGTACCGAAAGGAAACCATGAGCGAGAACGAACAGGCACCCATCGTAGTGGAAGACGACCCCATCGAGGTTCGCAAGGCGAAGCGCCAGGCGCTGCTTGATGCCGGACGCGACCCGTATGGACATCGTTTCGAGGTGTCCGACCATGTCGCCGACCTGGATGCCCGCTATGCGGAGCTCGAGGATGGCCAGAACACCGAAGACGAGGTGACCATTGCCGGCCGCCTGATGTCGCGTCGCGTGCAGGGCAAGATCATGTTCGGCGAACTGCGCGACGCCACGGGCGACATGCAGCTGTTCTGCCGCATCAACGCGCTCGGCGAAGAGGCGTTTGCCGAGATGAAAGACCTTGACGTGGGCGACTGGATCGGCGTGACGGGCAAGATGATGCGCACGCGCCGCGGCCAGCTCTCCGTTGCGGTCGAGCACTTTGAGCTGCTTTCGAAGTCGCTGCGCCCGCTGCCCGAGAAGTTCCATGGCCTGGCCGACAAGGAGCTGCGGTATCGTCAGCGTTACGTCGATCTCGTGATGAACCCTGACGTGCGCGAGACCTTCGAGCGTCGCTTCAAGATCCTCGGCGCCATTCGCCGTTACATGGAACAAGACGGCTACTACGAGGTCGAGACCCCGTTCCTGCATTCCATCATGGGTGGCGCCAACGCGAAGCCGTTTGTGACGCACTTCAATGCGCTCGACCGCGACTATTTCCTGCGCATCGCGACTGAATTGCCGCTGAAACGCCTGCTCGTGGGCGGGTTCGAAGCGGTGTACGAGATGGGTCGCATCTTCCGCAACGAGGGCATGGACGCCACGCACAACCCCGAGTTCACGACGCTCGAGGCGTATCGCGCATTCAGCGACCTCGACGGCATGATGGATCTCGCCGAGGGTGTCATCCAGGCGGCGGCACAGGAAGCCTGCGGCACGCTGCAGGTGGAATACCAGGGCACGACGATCGATCTTTCCGGCCACTGGCCGCGTCGCACGATGATCGAGCTTGCCACCGAGGGAGCCGGCGAACCGGTGAACTTCGAGCGCGACCTCGACGAGCTGCGTGCCATCGCGAAACGCGTGGGCGTGAAGGTCATGGACGAATGGGGCAAGGGCAAGCTCATCTCCGAGATCTTCGAGGAGACATGCGAGGACAAGCTTATCCAGCCCATTTTCGTGACGGACCATCCGCTTGAGGTGAGCCCGCTTGCGAAGAAGAAGGCCGGCGAGCCCGAGCTCACGCAACGTTTCGAGCTCTATATCTGCGGCCACGAATACGCGAACGCATTCACCGAGCTGAACGACCCCGTTGACCAGGCCGAGCGTTTCCACGCGCAGGTGGCGGCGAAGGACTTCGATGACGAGGCGATGGGTTATGACGCCGACTACATCCGCGCGCTCGAATACGGTATGCCGCCAGCTGGTGGCATCGGCATCGGTATCGACCGCCTGGTGATGCTGCTCACCGACAGCCCCACCATCCGCGACGTCCTGCTGTTCCCGCATATGAGGAATGAAGCGTAAGGCACCGTTTTTCGCAAACACGCAAGAGCCCATCGGCACACGAATGCCGATGGGCTCTTCTTTATGCTTGTTTCAGACGGAGGCTTGCGGGCTATCCTTGGTAATGGCTTCTATGCATGGCGCGCGCGGCGGCAACCGTCTCCTCGATGATTGCGTCTTCGACGCCTTGCTCACGGAGTTTGTCCGATATGCT
>SUUF01000098.1:2944-4751 GCA_015062635.1 Coriobacteriaceae bacterium
GTTATCGGTCATGAAGCTCCTTTCGCCGGACAGTTGTAATAAAATGCACGTAAAACTACGTGAGGGTCATAGGAGAGCGATATGGCGAACATCAATGTGACGATACGAATGGACGAGCAGCTCAAAGCCGATGCAGACGAGCTGTTTGACACGCTGGGCATGAGCTTCACAACTGCGATAAACGTGTTCGTCCGCCAATCGCTGCGCGAGGGCCGCATCCCCTTCGAAATCACCTCGAAGCCGCCGGTGAGCTATTCGGCGATCGAACTTCCGAAGGAGTGACGGCTGCTTGACCCGTGCCGAAGGCCTAAGCATGTGCAACGCTCTGGTTTCTCAGGACGGGGGGAATTTCCTCCTTGGGAATCTCGTAAGGAAAACACGAATCAGCGCAGCACTCGTTGAGGCGGGCTACGTAGTCCATCCAGACGAAAGCGGCATTCGGCTCGAGCATTCCCTGCTTGCGTTTTCGCGTGAGTTCGTCTGCAACGGGCATGAACTCTTCGGCGGAGCTGATGATGCCGCGCTTCAATGCGCTGTCCAACTCTCGATTTAGCCGCTGTATCCCAGGTCCATATATCTGGCTCTCGTGATGCATGAGGAATCCGTCGCTGATGATAATCCCGTCGAATGGAATAAGCGTCGTATACACGACATCAGGCTGACACGGGATGACGCTCTCCCAGTTTCGGTTGATGCTTAAGACCTCGAATGCAAATCGGTCATAGAGGAAGACCGCTTTATCTCCCGACGCTTTCTTCACATAGAAAGGCCCGCGCAGCGCATGCCGCCAATTCTGGGCGGCTTGCACATCGAATCCTTTGGGCGTGACCTTGGCTCGTTCAAGGAACGTGTCAATTTGCGCAGTATCCTCCCAGAGATCAAGTGAGATACGCATGCCCTTGACGATATCCTCAGCGCTTTGAA
The DNA here is from genome assembly GCA_015062635.1 of Coriobacteriaceae bacterium. Lineage (GTDB taxonomy): Bacteria > Actinomycetota > Coriobacteriia > Coriobacteriales > Eggerthellaceae > UMGS1519. The sequence continues at coordinate 3,869 of SUUF01000098.1, forward strand.
TCGGCGGCTCGAAAAAACAGCACGAGCACCAGTTGGCGTTTACGAATTCCAGCAAAGGCTGAATCGTGCGGTCGAACCTTGTTACCTGCTCTTCATGCAATCCCATGGCAACTCCTTCACTTTGCTTCCTTGTGACGATGATACCGCAAAGCAGTGAAATGCACATAAGAATATGTGCAGTCAATATAAAGATGTTTGATAATGAGATGAACCAACGCAAAATGCCTTGACGCAAAGGGATGCCCTAAGGTTTTGCCAGCCTACTGCCGGTGATGCGCCACCTGCCGGTCTTGCCGGTATCCATGGTCGATTTTCATTCGGTTAAATTGCGCACACTGCATGTTGCGGCGTGCTTGCTGCTGCGGTATCTATGACGGGAAGGAATGAAAGCGCGGAGAAAGGGTCTTACATGAAAGGACGTTTGGTTCACCACTGCATCCACGTGATGGATCTCGACGCATCGCTTGCGTTTTACGAGAAAGCGCTCGGTATGACCGAGACGCATCGCATGGGTCCGGAAGACGGCAGTTGGGTGAACGTGTATGTGGCCAATGAGCTCGCACCCTTCGAGATCGAGTTCACCTGGAACCGCGGTCGTACCGAGCCGTACGAGAATGCGGGCAAGGACGTGCATTTTGCCGTGCGCGTGCCCGACATCGATGCTGCTTATGCGCTGCACGAGGAAATGGGGTGCATCTTGCGCCGAAACGAGGCGCTCGGCATTTACTTCATCACCGACCCCGACGGGCAGCTCATCGAGATCTTGCCTGAAAAGGACGGCGTGTAGCCGCGCTGACGCATCGGTATTACCCACGCTCCGGATATAAAGCCGCCCCCGCCATCCAGGACCAGATTGCGGGGGTTTCGTTGCGGTTGGCTATCG
>SUUF01000098.1:4851-7665 GCA_015062635.1 Coriobacteriaceae bacterium
ACAACGTCCTCGCCTGGGTAATACCCGGTTTCATTCGAGGCTTTGAGCGTGAAGTCTTCGATGGGACCCACGAGATAGTCGACCAGGTCGAGCATATGGGCATCGCCTTCGTAGAAATGGCTTCCCCCCGAGACCTCGGGACGAACGCGCCAGGGTTTCTGCTCATAGGGCAGCAGCTCCTCAGCGGTTTGGCGCTGTGTCCGGATGATCTGCACGCCCCGCACGGTGCCGATGGCGCCGGCGTCGATGAGGCGCTTCGCCTCGCGGTACCGGGGCATGCCCCGCCGATAGTGGGCGACGAAGCAGCGGGTTCCCGCCTCGGCGAATGCGGCCTTAATCTCTTCGGCCTCCGCATAGCTCAGCGCGATGGGCTTTTCCAGATAGCAATGCTTTCCCGCCGCCGCGACGGCAAGCGCCTGGCTCTTATGGCAATCGGGGGTCGTGGCCACATACACGATGTCGATGGCCGGGTCGGCGAGGAGCTCTTCCATCGACCCGTATACGCGTCCGTGGCCATGCCGAGCGGTCCATTCCCGCGCCTTTTCGGCGGTACGGTTCCATATTCCGGCCAGCTCCGAATGATTGGCGAGATACAGGGCGGGCCCGTTCTTTGTTTCCACCACGTCGCCGCACCCGATGATGCCCCACCTGACAACGCCGTTTGCATCCATAGCAGCTCCTCTCTGCCATTAGCCCCCCGAACGCCCGTCAGGTGCAAACTATACGGTATCGGATGGCTTCACGATGGCGGAAATCGTCCACCGCGGGCCTGTTCGAGCGAGGCATGCGGGAATGCGATAGGATGGTGGCGTGTAAAGGGTTAGGTAGTTGCGGCGATGAAAGGGGCGCGCGTGGCCGAGATTGTCCGTTCCGCCGATACCGCGCCGCAATGCCATGCTTATTCCCATGGCCTGAAGGCGAAGTGGCGTCCATGATGAACCGCCGGTTTGCAGGGCATATCGTCGCCGCGTTCGTGACGCTGCTCATCGCCCTTGCCGCAGCGTTTTCGCTTACGGCATGCGAGGCGCCTGGATGGCCGTTTGCCGGTAACGCCGCATACCAGGTGAATGCGCCGCAGTGGTTCGACCCCGCGTCGCTTCCCGCGTATTCCGGCAATCCATCGGTTGAGGTCAATGGCAATATTCCCGCGTTCACTGAAACGGAGCGCCGGCGTGATGCGTTCGAGGAATACGCCGAGCTCGACAAGCTCGGCCGCTGCGGCGTGGCTTTTGCCCGCATCGGTTCGGAAACCATGCCCACCGAACCGCGTGGGGCCATCGGCAACGTGCGCCCGAGCGGCTGGCAGCTCGACAAATATCCTTGGGTTGACCAGAAGTACCTGTATAACCGCTGCCACCTCATAGGCTGGCAACTTGCCGGCGAAAACGACAACGAGCGGAACCTGATAACGGGCACCCGGTCTATGAACACGCAGGGCATGCTTCCGTACGAGAACGAGATTGCCGCGTATGTGAATGGCACGGGCAACCACGTGCTCTATCGCGTGACGCCTGTATTCCAGGGGAAGAACCTCGTGGCATCGGGTGTGCTGATGGAGGCCGAATCGGTGGAGGACCGTGGTGCGGGCGTGCAGTTCTGCGTGTGGTGCTACAACGTCGAACCGGGCGTGCGCATCGATTATGCAACGGGCAAGAGCGAGGCCGACGGCACCATCGATGAGGCGGCCGCCGATGATTCCGACGATGCCGCCGAAACCACCGCGACGGCGCGTCCCACCGCGCCGGCTGCGCAGGCAGCCAACGACATTCCCGAGGAATTGCGTGCCGATGAGACGGATGCTACCTTCGTGTTCAATGCAAACAGCCGGAAGTTCCATCGCCCCGGTTGCCCGTCGGTCGAGGACATGAGCGCGCGCAACCGACTCTATTTCGGCGGCACGCGTGAGCAGGCCATCGAACTGGGCTACGACCCGTGCGGGTATTGCAAGCCGTAGCCCGTCGGCACGTCGTTACAGGCACTCTTCGCCAAAGGTGTACAGCACATCGTTTGCCTGTCGCAGCGAATAGCCGTGCTCGAGGCAGTAGATGATGATGGCATCGCGCCGGTTCTTCGGGTACAGCGCATTGGCGCCCGCCGCTTGCAGTGCGCGGTTCGCGTGGCGGGTGTCGAATCCCATGCCGAAGCTCAGCTTCAGCACGTTGTCGCGTCCCATGCCGCGCTGGCCGTTGAACACATACCAGCCGAAGGTCTGCTCGATTTGCGCGCGCTTGAGTACTTCCGATTGCTTCAAGCCGCGTTTCCTCAGTTCACCTTGTAAATAATCCGCCAAGCTCGGCGTTTCGAGCCCATGTGCGTCCAGGAAGGCTTCCAGGTTCGCGCTTGCCAGCAGCTCGCCGAACAGGTTTTCGGTCCGTGAATCGTCCATTGCGTTCTCCCCTCGTCTCGTGTTGTGAGCAATGGGGGAGGGATGCGCAATCCGCCCGGCCTCGGTATCCGGTTCGAGCATGTCTTGTGGTTCGGTTATCGTGTGCCTCCTCGGGCTATCCGCATCGACTCCCCATCAAGGGGCGTGTTTTTCACGCGAATGGCGATGCCCGAAACCATAGGGGAAAGCCCAAACCGGCGCATTAACCGTGAGCTAATTCTTCGTGGCGATGATTGGGGAATGTCGGCATATATCGAGGTCAGATAAGCGCTGTGCTCAAACGGCGCACACGGGCCCACACCTGCATTGCGCAGGCGCACGTCAAGGCGCTAAGCGGCGAGAAAATGGGTTGTGAGATATACCACCAGGGAATAGAGCGCGATGATGCCGATGCCCGCGGGCAGTTCCTGGCGCCAGGTGAACCGGTT
>SUUF01000099.1:0-5922 GCA_015062635.1 Coriobacteriaceae bacterium
ATCGTGTCATGGTCCACGAGGTCGATGGTACCCACGCCGGCGCGTGCGAGGCCCTCTGCGACCGCACCGCCGACGCCGCCGATGCCGAAAACGATGACACGCGCGTTCGCGAGCGTCTCCATCGCAGCGGCTCCCAAGAGCATTTCCGTGCGGGTGAAGGGGTGTGACATAGGGACCTCCTGGAACGCTACCGTTGCAGCCGGTCGATGTGGGAGAGTCGCTCGAGCGCCGCTTCCAGCGTCTCGTCGCGCCGCGAGAAATGCAGGCGGATGAGGTGGTTCACCGGCTCGCGGAAGAAGGACGATCCCGGTACGGCGCCCACGCCCACCACGCGGGCAAGGTCCTCGCAGAACTCGAGGTCTGATTCATAGTTGAAACGCCCGATATCCACCATCACGTAGTACGCGCCTTGCGGAACGTTATGGTCAAGCCCCAGGTCGTCTAATCCCTTGCACAGCAAATCGCGTTTGCCGGTATAAAGCGCCAACAGCTGGTCGTAGTAGTCCTGCCCGAATTCCAAGGCGGTGACGACGGCTTCTTGCAGCGGCGCCGCAGCGCCCACGGTGAGGAAGTCGTGCACCTGCTTGATGCGTTCGGTCACCTCGGGCGCGGCGATGGTGTAGCCCAGGCGCCAGCCCGTGATGGAATAGGTTTTCGAGAGCGAGCTGCACGAAATCGTGCGCTCCCACATGCCGGGCAGCGTGGCGAAGTACACGTGCTCATGGGGCGCGTAGACGAGGTGCTCGTACACCTCGTCGGTGATGACGTAGGCGTCATACTTCCGCGCAAGCTCCGCGATGAACAGGAGCTCCTCGCGCGTGAAGACCTTGCCACAGGGGTTCGAGGGGTTGCACAGCACGAGGGCTTTCGCTCCCTGGGCGAACGCCGCTTCCAGCTGCGCCCGGTCGAAGTCATACGTGGGCGGCACGAGCGGCACGTAGATGGGCTCGGCGCCCGAGAGGATCGTGTCGGCGCCGTAGTTCTCGTAGAAGGGCGAGAAGATGACCACCTTGTCGCCCGGGTCCACCACGGTCATCATCGCCGCCATCATGGCTTCGGTACTACCGCAGGTCACGACGATGTTGCGCTCGGGATCGATGTCGCGGTCCATGAAGTGGGACTGCTTGCGGGCGAGCGCCTGGCGCATGTTCTGCGCGCCCCAGGTGATGGAATACTGGTGCACCGGCTCTTCTGCGGTGGCGGCGAGCCGGTCGAGCAGCGCGCGCGGGGGGTCCCAATCAGGGAACCCTTGCGAGAGGTTGATGGCGCCGTATTGGTTCGAGATGCGCGTCATGCGGCGGATGACGGAATCGGTGAAGAACGTGGTGCGGTTCGACAATGGTTTCACGGGGCCTCCCGGGGTTCGCTACTTGAATGGTGGGGATTATATACCAGGCGGCGAATTCCACGTGTGACTACCGTCGGGTTCGGTGGCGAAGCGCATGCAGGTATTTCACCTCATCTGGCGGAAGCGCTGCCGCTGCCGCATCGAAGAGCAGTTCGACCCAACGGGAGAGTTCCATGCCGCACAGCCATGCGTTTTCCCCGTGCGTACGGATCTCGGCAAGCGCGGCGTTGACGCTCGTGTCGTCTTGGGGCCATATGCCGTCACGCACGCCGAGTGCCGCCTCGATGGCCGAAAGGCTTTCTTCCGCGTAGAACAGCCCTTTGATGAGCGCAGCGTAACCGTATGCCTCGTTTGCGGGAAGGCTGTCGCCCTGGCGGATCTCCACGAACCGCTTCAAGCGCACATCGGGCCAGAACATCGAGATAAGGTGCTCGATATCGCTCTTTTCCATGGGGGCGTCTGCATAGGCATCCGCTGCCGGCATGTCGCCGAATAGGCGCAGCGCGGGGCCGTCGGGCGCGTTTGCCGCTGGGCGCGTGATGAAGATGGGCGGGGTGCGCAGGAGCCAATCGGCGCATGCCGCGAATCCGAATCCCTCGTCGAATACGCCCGGAATGCTCTCGCAGCGGGCTTTATCCACATCACGCCAAAGATTCATCCGTGCGAGGGGCTCGGTGTTGGGGTATCCCTCGAATACCGGGCAGTTATCGGATATGTACGCGAGCACGGGGCCCAAGGCGGTGGCGACCCGCAGCTTGCGCACGGCGTCTTCCTCGCTGTAGTAGTCGATGCTCACTTGGGTGGATGCGCTCGCCCTCATCATACGGGCCCCATGCGTTCCCAGCCTGGCGAAATGGGCGTCCATGAAGGCGTACCGTTCTTTGGGGATGAGGGGAAGTTCGAGCGCCCGCGCACTCGGGTGGTATCCGTACGATGCCACATGGCAGCCATGTTGGGACAAGAAGGGGTCAAGCGCGTCGCGAAACGCGCGATATGCCGTTTCCACATCGCGTACACGCTCGTAAGGCGCGATGCTTATCTCGAGCTGCGCGGCGGGCTCGAGCGTTATCGAGCCGGTTTCGTTGGCAAGCCCCAAAAGCTCGCCATGCGATCCGAATGTGGCCTGAGGGTAGAACGCCTGCAGGTGATGCAAGATGTCTTGCACGCCGATGATGCCGTCGCGCCCTTCGTAGCAGACGGGCGCATTGCCGTCATCTGTCACGATGAAATGCTCGATTTCAACCCCCAGACGTTTAGGGGAGCCCGGTTGGGCGATGCCGCTTCGGTAATACGCGACAAGCTGGTCATGGTTGTTCTTCCGGATGGCATCCGTATCGATTGCTGTTTGCACGAAACTCCCTTTCGGTTTCTTGAATCTTAGGGAGCTATTGAAACACGAATACCTACTAGAATGCTAGGGAAATAGGGTAATGAAACTTCCGTGCGCACGTTATCGCTCGAGCAGAATGCCCCGCTGCGTGGCGACGGGGCATTCTGAAGGCATCTGCATGGCAGCGGGGCTGCACTCTGCCCGTTTGAGGGCTTGCTAGCGGCGCCGGGGGTCGCTTTCGCGCTCAGGCGGATAGGCGATGAACTCGTCGAGCGTGCTGCGCAGCAACGGGGCGAGTTCCTCTTCCCAGCGGTTTTCGGGCACTTCCGCGAAGATGAAGCAGAAGGCGCCCTGCGTTGCATAATCGAGGACGCGCAGGTCAAGAACATGCGAGAGCGTTTTGCATGCGGCATCGTAATCGAACGTGTAGGGCCGCGTGGGGTCGAAACCGTCTTTCTGCAAGATGATCATGGCATAGGCGATGCCGTCTTTGGCCGCGAGGACGCGCGGCCAATCGGGGCGGGTGTCGCGCAGGAAGCATTCATAGGTCTTGTGTCCCCAGGCGAACCAGGAAAGGTCGGTGTTGCAGAGCCCCGCAAAGCGCAACGGGTTGAATTCGATGGGTATTACCCGTCCTGAGGACGTGACGCGCACTTCGACGTGGATGGGGAAGCCGCGGAATCCAAGAAGCGCGTTGACCTCGCGAAGAAACGCCTCCATGCGGTCGAATTGCGCGTCCATGACGCGTTTCGAGCAGTAATACAGGCGATCGGATGTATCTTCGCGGTCGGCGAATTCGTGCGCGAAGATGTTGAGCATCACGGGTGCGCCAGCATCGTCGTAATACGCATCGAGGGCATATTCATCGCCTTCGATGTACGATTCCACGAGGAATGCGTTGTCATTTACGACGTTCTCGTTGTAGCCCGATTGCCATTCATGGGAATGCTCTGCGATATCGGCTACGGCCTCGTGCCATTCCGATTCGTTGAACACGGGATAGATGCCCAAGCTGAAGAATCCCGTGACCGGCTTCACCACCACGGGGTAGGAAATTGCTTTCGGGTCGAGCTCCCGCAGTTCGCGCGCGGTGCACGAGAAGAACGTGTAGTCGGGGTAGAGCGGCTTCAGGGCGGCGCGCATGGCGGCCTTGTCCTTGCACAGGTCGATGGCGCGGCTTGTTTCGGGGGCGCAGATTTCCTTGACCTGGTCGAGATGCATTTCCGATGTGGTGATGATGCGCTCTCCCGGCTTAAGATCGGCGGCGAGGTTCAGCGTGCGCTTCCTTGCCCACATCTTGGCCGCGTCGTTGTCCAGAACGGGCTCGTGTGAGGATTCCAGGAAGTCGAGGAGCTCATTTGAGGTGTATTGGCTGTCGAGTACGAACATGGTGCTTCCTCCCCGGTTTCGTTCAGTGCGTTCGTTAGGGTACCGCATTCCCCCGATTCGCACGCCGAGGATTTTCAACCCGGATGACTGGACGGGCATTGCGGTTTGCCCCAAGAAGGCTTGCCGCCATGTGGCGATTCGCGTGTGGTGGCGCGGATTCGCGGTATTGCGCGCCGCGCGATGCACGTGCTATAGACTCTGATTGCAAGGACCGGAAATGAGCGAGGGGAAGGAAGCGTATGACTGCGTACGACTTTGATGCGCCAGTTGAGCGTCACGGCACCGATTCCCTGAAATTCGACCAGCAACCGCCTTCAGGGGCTGCCGAAGACGTGTTGTCGATGTGGGTCGCCGACATGGATTTCAAGGCCCCGGAAGAGGTGTTGCGGGCTATCGAGGTCCGTGCGCGCCATGGGGTGTTCGGGTATACGCAGCCAAGTGATGGGTATTACCAATCGGTCGCTTCCTGGATGCGCAGCAGGCACGGGTGGGAGATAGATCCGCGCCATATCCTGATAACGCCGGGCGTCGTGTTCGCCCTTGCGGTGGCAGTGCGGGCATATACCGAGCCCGGTGATGCGGTGCTCTTGCAGCCGCCGGTGTATTACCCGTTTTCGGGGGTCGTTCGCGATAACGGACGTGTTCCCGCCGAAGCGCCGTTGGCCTATGCGGGCGCGGACGGTGGTTACACCATCGATTTCGAAGCCTTCGAGCGCGTGGCTGCCGAGTCCGGCGCGAAGCTGTTCCTCTTCTGCAGCCCGCATAATCCCGTGGGACGCGTGTGGCGCGAGGACGAGCTGGCCCGCATTGCCGATATCTGCATGCGGTACGGTATCACCATCGTCTCAGACGAGATCCATGCCGATTTCGTCCGTCCCGGGTTCAAGCATGTGCCCCTTGCGAGCCTTTCCCCGGAAATCGCGGATAATACCGTCACCCTGAGCAGTGCGAGCAAGACCTTCAACATAGCCGGCTTGCAGGTGGCGCATGCCGTCATCTCCGACGAGCGAAGACGCCGCGCTTTCAACAAGGCCCTGTGGGTATCGGGGTATAGCCTGCCGAATACCTTGGGGCTTGTCGCGACGCAGGCAGCATACGACCATGGTGCACCCTGGATCGATGCGCTGAACGCCTATCTCGAGGAGAACTGGGCGCTCCTCGAGCGTTTCGTGCGGACCCGCATACCGGAACTCAAGCTCGTGAAAGCGCAGGGAACGTATCTGGCCTGGCTCGATTGCACCGCCTTGGGCATGGATAACGCGCAGCTTGAGCGCTTCATCTTGAAGGATGCCCGTTTATGGCTCGACCAAGGCCATATTTTCGGCGCATCGGGCAGTGGATTCGTCCGCATCAACATTGCCACGCAGCATTCGACGGTCGAGCGGGCGCTGCTTCAGCTTGAGCAGGCGGTGCGCATGCTGCGCGCCTAGGGGAATGCCGTTTGCAAGACGAAAACGCCCGGCAGAAGGCTGCCGGGCGCGAAAAAGGGGAGGCGGGGGGAAATCGGCTTAGGCGCTCCAGGCCGTTCCGTCGACATAGAGGGTATGACCGTTCAGGTCGATGCCCGACGTGTCACCGGAAAGGCTCGAGATATACGAATCGCCGTCGAGCGTCCAGCGCGCGCCATCCGCGAGCGTCACGTTGACGGTGCCCGCCGCGCCATCGGCATTGATGGATCCCTCGTATACCGTTTCGTCGCCGAGCGCAAGGTCGAGGCTCGAGATGGTGTCGACGGTAATACCGCCTGAAAGCGCTTGTTCGGTTGCCGTGAACTTCACGGTGCCGCCGTTTTTGCCGGACGTGCCCCATTGGCCGTCGTTGCCGGCGACCACGAGCAGCTGCCCGTCGGCGTTGG
>SUUF01000099.1:6022-7289 GCA_015062635.1 Coriobacteriaceae bacterium
GGTGAGCTTCGCGCCGTCGTAGGCAAGAACGGCGGCGTTCAGGCCGTAGAAATCGCTGTCTTCGGAACTGCTGGAATCACCGGTTTTCGTGATGGTGGCATCGGCGATGCTGGCGGAAGCGCCCGCTTCGACGCGCAGGGCGTTCTGGTCGCTTTCGGTGGCAGCATACGATTCGCCAGTCGTTTGCGTGTCGGATGAGAGTGTGGTGGTGCCGGTGCCGTTGTTTACCGTGCCCGATCCCTGGCCGGGACCGCCTGCGGCGCCGTTGTCGCCGAATGCGCCGGTTGACACGACGATCTTGGTCACTTCGGTGCCGTTTTCCACGCTCAGCTGCAGATGAGCGCCTTCGGTGATATCTGCAAGCGTTGCCGGGACTTCCGTGCCGTCTGCATCCGTGAAGACGATGGATTCATCGGGCACGGTGAGCGTCATCTGCGTGCCGCCCATGCCGCTGGCGGGCATGTCGGCCGGCGCTTCGCCGTCGCCGGGCTTTTCGGGCGGGGTTCCGCCGGGGGCGTTGCCAGGTGCGTCGCCGTCGGGCTTGGCAGGCGGCTCTCCGCTCGGCGCAGCGTCTGATTCAGGCATGGCAGGAGGTTCCGCTTCGTCGCCTTCCTGCTGGGTGCTCTTTGTGGAAGCATCTGCATCATCTGCGGTAATACCGCTTGATGCCGAGGAATCCTGGGTGTTGCCGTCGGGTTTTGCAGGTGGTTCGCCGCTTGGTGCGTTGCCGGTGGATGCAGATTGATCGGGCATGGCGCCCTCCATCACGCTCACGGTGATGACATTGCCGTCGATGGCGGTCACCGTGGCTTGCGCGGTCTCAGCCTCGATGGCGTCCGATAACGTGGCGTTTGCATTGGGCGATGCGCAGCCTGCGAGTGCGAAGATGCACGCAAGCGCGAATGCCGCCAGCGTTGCGCCGATCGCCGCGAGCCAGCCGATGCCGCATGCAGCCTGTTCCTGTTGTGCCATGGTGAATACCCCCGTTTCTCTTGGCCATGAGCATAGCCTACCGAGCGTTTCTTAAAGCTGGCTGAAAGCGAATCGATTCCTGCTAGGATGAAGGCAGCCGAGAGCAAGAGGAGGTGGCCGTGGGCAAGGGCAAGGTGCTCGTCGCGATGAGCGGCGGGGTCGATTCGAGTGTGACCGCATTGCTGCTGCAGCAGGCAGGATACGATTGCATCGGCGTCACGATGCGCTTATACGACAGCATTCGCATAAACTGCAACAAACCCACCTGCTGCAGCATCGACGATGTGGAAGATGC
>SUUF01000100.1:0-5225 GCA_015062635.1 Coriobacteriaceae bacterium
TGCGACCCCGAGTACTACCGCTGGGGCCAGTGGATCTTCCTGAAGTTCTGGGAGCGCGGCCTGGTCGAGCGTCGCGAGAACCCCGTGAACTGGTGCCCCGGTTGCGAGACCGTGCTTGCAAACGAGCAGGTCATCGAAGGGCGCTGTTGGCGCTGTGATAGCGAGGTGCAGAAGCGCGACCTCACGCAGTGGTACTTCAAGATCACCGATTACGCGCAGGAGCTGCTCGACGACCTCGACAAGCTCACCGGTTGGCCCGAGCGCGTGAAGCAGCAGCAGGCCAATTGGATCGGCCGTTCGGAAGGCGCCGAGGTGGAGTTCCTGCTGTGCGACAAGGACGGAAACGCCCCGGCCGACCCGAAGCCCGAAGACTACATCACGGTGTTCACCACCCGTGCCGACACGTTGTTCGGCTGCAGCTTCTTTGTGGTGGCGCCGGAATACAAGCCGCTGCCCGAGATGGTTGCCGGCATGCCGAACGAGCAGGAAGTGCTCGACCTCATCGAGGCCGCGTCGAAGGTGACGGCCGTCGAACGTGCGCAGGGCGACCGCGAGAAACACGGCGTGTTCACCGGCCGCTATGTGGTGAACCCGGTGAACGGCGAGAAGGTGCCCGTGTGGGTGGCCGATTACGTGGTGGCCGACTATGGCACCGGCGCCGTGATGGCCGTACCGTGCGGCGACCAGCGCGACTTCGAATTCGCGAAGAAGTATGACCTGCCCATCATCCCGATCATCCTCGAGGACGGCGACCCGCTGTTCGAGCAGCTGAAGGACGAGCAGGGCCGTGTCGTGACGAGCGTCGATTGGGAAGCCGCCATGGCCGCCGAGGGTACGCTCGTGCAGTCGGGTCCGTATACCGGCATGCGCGGCGGCAAGCATTCCGAGGGCGAGGCGGCTATCGTCGCCGAGCTCGAGCGTCAGGGCCGTGGCCGCCGCAAGGTGGAATTCCGCCTGCGCGACTGGCTCATCTCGCGCCAGCGCTATTGGGGCAATCCCATTCCCGCCATCCATTGCGAGGATTGCGGCGTGGTGCCGGTTCCCGAAGAGGACCTGCCCATCCGCCTGCCCGAGGACATCGACCTGGCGGCTGGCGAGACGCTTGCCACGCATGAGGGCTTCGTGAACTGCACGTGCCCGAAATGCGGAAAGCCCGCTCGCCACGAGACCGACACGATGGACACGTTCACGTGCTCGAGCTGGTATTACATGCGCTATACCGACCCGCACAACGACACCGCCCCGTTCGACCCGGCCAAGGCCAACCGCTGGCTCCCGGTCGACCAGTACATCGGCGGCATCGAGCATGCCATTTTGCACCTGCTGTACAGCCGCTTCTTCACGAAGGTGCTGCGCGATCTCGGCCTGCTCGATTTCGACGAGCCGTTCACGAACCTGCTGTGCCAGGGCATGGTGCTCGACGAGCATGGCGAGGTCATGAGCAAGTCGAAGGGCAACGTCGTGTCGCCCGAGAAGATGATCGCCGGCTACGGCGCCGATGCCGTGCGCGCGTATGTGCTGTTCATGGGCCCGGTCGACAAAGAGAAGATGTGGAACGAGGACGGCCTAGCCGGTATCTACAAGTTCCTGAACCGCCTGTGGCGCATCGTTGCCGACCTGAAGTGCGTGGCCGGCGACAAGACGCTGTTCGACCCCGCGGCCGACGCGACGAACGCCCATGACAAGGCCGAGAAGATGCGCCGCGAACGTCATCGCGTGGCCCAGAAGGTCACCGAGGACTTCGAGCGCCACAACTTCAATACGGCGCTTGCCGCCATCATGGAGCTTGCGAATGCGTCGTCCGACCTGCTGCGCGTGCGCGACGCCGAGCATCGCGGTTCGTGTGCGAATGCGAAGCCGCTGTGCGACGACGTGGCCGACACCATCGTGAAGCTGATGGCTCCGGTGGCCCCGCATTGGGCCGAGGAGCTGTGGCACGAGGTGCTCGGCGGCGAGGGTTCGGTGCACGACCAGCCATGGCCGACGTTTGACCCCGAGCAGGTGAAGACCGCCGAGATCGAGCTTGCCGTGCAGGTGAACGGCAAGGTTCGCGGGCGCGTCACCGTTGCGGCGGATGCTGACGAGGCTACGGTGCGCGAGGCGGCTCTGGCCGCGGTGACGCAGGCGACCGAGGGCAAGAATGTCTTCAAGGTCATCGTCGTGCCCGGCCGCTTGGTGAACATCGTCGTCAAATAGCGCTTAACACCGCACAACAACCGCAAACGCAGGGTAAACGCAGCAATGGTGAAGATGCTCAAGGGCATAGGTCGGCTATTCCTTGGAATGGCAGTTGGGGCAGGCCTGGTTATCGGGGCGGCGAATGCCGCCGTGTGCCTGCCCAGCGCGTCCGAAATCGTGACGGAGCGGGAGGCGGCATCGTTTGGCGCCGATTGCATCCTCGTGTTGGGCGCGGCGGTGTATGCCGACGGAACGCCGTCTGCCATCCTGCAGGACCGTCTCGATGTGGCGGCGCGGCTGTATCGCGCCGGCATTGCGCCGAAGGTCATCGTCAGCGGCAACGACTCTGACGACTCCCATAACGAGGCGCGGGCCATGAAAGCATATCTCGTGCTGCAGGGAGTGCCCGAGGCGGATGTGCTGTGCGATGCTTATGGGCTCACCACATACGACAGCGCCTGGCGTGCGCGTGCCGTGTTCGGCGCGCATCGTATCGTGGTGGCGACGCAAACCTATCACCTGTACCGGGCGCTCTTCGATGCGCGCGGCGCAGGGCTGGAGGCGCGAGGCATTGCCTGTGACGCACGCGCGTACCAGCATCAGGTCAATTACGATTTCCGCGAGGTGTTCGCCCGCGTGAAGGATGCAGGGCTCGTGCTCGTGCACGCCCCGTCCACCACGGGCAGACCGGCTTCGCGTGACGATAGCTAGAAACATGGTGGGGATATGGAACGGGACAACGAATTACCCGAATCGGTGGCAGGGGTACCCGCCGCCGGAATGGATGGCATAAACGATACGGATGCCGTTGAGGCGCGGAAACCGGAAGATGCGCGCGCGGTGGAGGCCGATGCCGAGGCGAGCGAGCCCCAGGTGAGGCTTCGCACGCCGGGTTCGGCCGCTCGGCGGCGCACGCCGAGTTCGGCCGCGAGCCGTCGTCTCGACAGGGATACGGCGGCAAAGGTCGAGGAATGGCGTGTGCGTCAGGCGAGCAGGGCGGTGCCCTCTGAATACCGCGCCGGCGCGGGCGGGCAGATGCCGCCGCAGGTGTTCGTGCCCGATGACGACGTGCTCGCCGCTCAAAACGAGATTCCCGCGCAGGGGCGGCCTGTGCGCACCCGTCCCTCGATTCCGAATTACACGCCGCGCCAGGAAACCTGGCGGGTGACCGCGCTCGACGCGGACGAGGACGCGGTCGATGCCGCCCCAGTGGATGCCGACGTCATCCCCGAGGAATCGTCGGCGGTGCAAAACGCCGCTGATGCATTGCGGGGTTCGGCGGTAAAGGCCGGTGAGGCCGGTGCCGCATTGTTGGAAAACCTCCAGCAGTCCGAGGCGGCAGGCAAGGCGAAGGACCTGGCGGCGAGCTTGCCGGGGCGCGCGTCCGATTTTGGGAGCCGTGCGGCAGCTGCGTTGCGTGCGGAAGACGGCACGCTGCGCAAGAAGCCCCTCATCATTGCCGCCGCCATCGCGGTGTATCTGGTCGTGGCGGTGTTCTTCTCGTTCCACTACTACCCGGTAACCACCATCGGGCAGGTGCAGGTGGGCGGCATGGATGTGCCGCAGGCCACCGGCGCGTTGGCGGAAGCCGTCGACGGCTATGCGTTGCAGGTTGAGGGGGAGAACGGCGAATCCTTCACCGTCATGGGTTCTGAAGCGGGGCTGTCGCTCGATGCCGAAGACCTCGCGCGCCAGGCGATGGACGCCGATCCCGGGCTCCTTTGGCCCCTCTATCTGTTCCTGCCGCACGACCACACCGACGTCATGGTTGCCTCGGCGGATGCCAATGGCTTCCGCGAGAAGATTTCTGATGCGGTGAACTGGTACAACAAGGATGCCATTGCGCCGAGGGATGCAACGATTGCATACGATGCCGATGCGAAGGCGTTCAGCATCACGCCCGAGGAGCGCGGCACGACCCTTGATGAAGAGAAGATCGTCGCACATGTCACCGAGGCGCTCGCCTCGATGGAGCCGGTGCTGAAACTCGGCGAGGACGACTATGTGCTTCCGTCGGTCTTCCAGGATGATGAGCGGTTGCAGACGGCGCTGGAAGAGGCGCAGAAGGTGCTGCAGACCGACATCACCTTCACCGCGCACGGAAGCGATGTGGGCACGCTCGACGGAACGACGGCGGCGACGTGGGTGCTTACCGACGAGAACGTGCAGCTGGCGCTTGACGAGGACAAGGTGAACGATTGGGTGCAGAAGCTCGTGGACAAGTGCGGAACGGTGGGTTCGAAACGCACCTGGACCCGCGAAGACGGCGTCGAGTGCACGGTCGAAGGCGGCACCTACGGCTGGGAGGCCGATTGGCTGGCGGTCGACGAGGCGCTGCATGACGCTGTCGGCTCGGGCAGCGCGACCACGGTCGAAGTGCCGATGCAGCAGGAAGCGGCGGTGTACGATGGCGCCGGCAAGCGCGATTGGAAGTCGTACATCGACGTAGACCTCGATGCGCAACATGCTGTCTACTACGACGACAAGGGCAAGGTGCTGTGGGAGGCCGATTTCGTCTCGGGTTCGCCTGATGGCGAGCATGACACCCCGCAAGGTGTCTATTCCATCAACAACAAGGAAAGCCCGTCGACGCTGGTTGGCGAGGCGAATGCGACCGGGAGTCCGGAATACCAGACCGAGGTGCAATACTGGATGGCCTGGCGTGGCAATGACGTCGGTTTCCATGATGCTGAATGGCAGGATGAATTTGGCGGAAACCGGTACCAAGAGGGCTTTGGTTCTCATGGGTGCATCAATTTGTCGACCGAGGATGCGGCGCGTCTGTTCAAGCTGGCCGATATCGATACCGTCGTGGTGTGCCATAGCGGTTCCGGGAAGGCCTCGAAGAAGGAGAAGAAGTCGGACGACGAGAAGGCTTCGGACACCGCAGAGGCTGCCGAGGCCCCGGCGGCTGAAGAGGTCGTCGAGGAAGCGGTCGAAGAGCCGGCTTACGAGGAATACTCGGACGAGGAATACTCTGATGAGGGGTACGAGGACGAGGCCGTCGACGACGGCGCGTACGACGAAGAATAGGGGCGCCCGCGGCG
>SUUF01000100.1:5325-7230 GCA_015062635.1 Coriobacteriaceae bacterium
TGATTGACGAGATAAAAAAGGCCCGGATGACCGGGCCTTTTTTGTGGTGTCGAATCGGGGATTAGTCGGCTTGCTGGAGGAGGCCGTAGCCGCCATTCGAGCGGCGGTAGACGATGCAGAACTTATCGGTGTCGCGATCGATGTAGCCGTAGAAGTCGTGGCCCAGCAGGTCGATTTGGATGAGGGCCTCTTCCTGGGTGATGGGCTTGAAATCGACGTCCTTCACGCGGACGAGCTCTTCGTCCTCGGCGGAAAGCTCGGCCATCAGCTTGTCGAAATCGGTTTCGGTGGCGACGGGCTCGGCGGTGCGGCCAACCTCGCGGCGTCCGAGAACACGCGTCTTGTACTTGCGCATCTGGCGGGTCACCTTCGCGGCGGCTACGTCGATAGCGGCGTACATGTCGGTATCGCGCTCCTCAACGCGGATGATGTGGCCCTTGGTCTGCAGCGTGACCTCGCATACACACGGGGTGGGGTTGGAAGGATTGCGCTCGGCATTCAGCACTACTTCGACGGTCAGCGGTTCGATGTCCATGGCCTTCGAAACGGATCCGATCTTCTCCTCGGCGTATTCGCGCAGCGCGGGGGTGATGGTGAGTTTGCGTCCGGTGATCGTGATGTCCATATGTTCCACCTTTCAGCAATCGGGGACAGGCCAGATTTCCGACGGCGATTCCGCGGAATCACGCCGCAAATCTTCACCAATAGAATACCGCATTTACCGGTGCTTTGCAGGTGCCGAGATACGCCCGGAACCGTGTTGTAAACCGGTCTGCGATTTCGGGAAAGCCGATGCTTTCCGCGCGAAACGATGCCCAGAACGAGTAAGGTTAAACGCGAGAGGGAGGCGCCATGGACATTGTGAACATCACGAGCATCGACGATTCGCGGGTAGCTGCATATGCGCATCTGACCGAGCGGCAGCTGCGCAGCAAGCTCGAGCCCGAGAAAGGCATATTCATCGCGGAGTCGCCGAAGGTCATCGCCCGCGCGCTCGATGCGGGCATGCATGCGGAGTCGTTCTTGATGGAGCGGCGGTGGCTCGATGAGGCTGCGCCGCTTGTGGCGCAAGCCGAGGAAATCGTGGGCATGCCGCTTCCCGTGTATACCGGCGAGCGTGACGAGCTTTCGAAACTCACCGGCTTCACCCTCACGCGGGGCGTGCTGTGCGCGATGCGGCGCCCAGCGCTGCCGTCGGTGGAGGCGTTGCTGGCGGATGCCCGCCGAGTCGCGGTCCTCGAGGGCATCGTTGACCACACCAACGTAGGCGCCGCGTTCCGCAGTGCTGCGGCGCTCAATGTCGATGCGATACTCGTGACGCCGACGTGCTGCGATCCGCTGTATCGCCGCGCCGTGCGCGTATCGATGGGCACGGTATTCCAGGTTCCGTGGACGCGAATCGGCGTGACACCGGCCGATTGGCCGGAAGATGGCATTGCCCGCTTGCGCGCGCTCGGATTCAAGACGGCGGCGTTCGCGTTGGAGGACCGGTCTATCTCGCTTGCAGACCCGGTGTTGAATAACTGTGAGAAGCTGGCGCTCGTGTTCGGCACGGAGGGGGATGGCCTGGCGCCGGCCACAATCGCGGCATGCGACTATACAGTGAAGATTCCCATGGCGCATGGCGTCGATTCCCTGAACGTGGCGGCGGCGACGGCGGTCGCCTTCTGGCAGCTGTGCGAGCACGAATAACACACATCTTGCGGGCGCAGCAGTTCCATCAGCCCTTTGGGGTTGCCGCATCGGCCCTATTTCCCGCCGTTCCCACAGTATTTTCAACAGATTATGGTGATTAGGTTCACAAACGAAAAGTTGTGCTATTATTCCCTCGCTGTAATCGTAATCGGGACGTGGCTCAGCTTGGTAGAGCGCTGCGTTCGGGACGCAGAGGTCGCTGGTTCAAAT
>SUUF01000101.1 GCA_015062635.1 Coriobacteriaceae bacterium
TAGCCCAAGACGACGCCGCCGAGAAGCTGGCCCTTGTCGGGGCAGAAGCGGGCGCGGGCT
This sequence comes from Coriobacteriaceae bacterium, assembly GCA_015062635.1. Lineage (GTDB taxonomy): Bacteria > Actinomycetota > Coriobacteriia > Coriobacteriales > Eggerthellaceae > UMGS1519. The sequence continues at coordinate 61 of SUUF01000101.1, forward strand.
GCCTCGTCGATGCGCTTGAATTCCTCGACCCAGCAGGTGGCCACGCCCTTGTCGTAAGCGGCCAGGCACAGGTTTTCCATGGCGGCGGCGACGCTCTCGATGCAGCTGGGCAGGTCTTGCTCGGAGTAATCGGGCTTGTAGAGGAACGCGAGCACGATGGTACGGGCCCCGCCCATGGCGCGCATGAACTCCATGGTCTCCTCGACCACCTCGGGATGGTTCTTGAAACGCGACTCCAGGTGCTTGCGGTGGCTGAAGGCGCCGGTGCCGAGTTCGCTGAACACCCAGGCGAGGTCGGAGTCTTCGGTCAACGCGAGCAGGAACCACGGTTGGAGGTTCTGCCCGGAAGGCGCCCAGCTGGCGGCTTCGAGTATCTCCTCGAGGGTTTCACGCGGCACTTTCTGGTCGGTGAATTTTCGGATGCTGCGGCGTCCGCGAATCGCTTCCATGAGTTCCATGATGGCATGTCCTTCCAATCGCGCTTTTCCGATACTGCCAGTATGGTGGCAGTCCGCGCGATTCGCAGCGGAATTTTTAACCGTTCCCGGCCAGCAGGGGACAATTGACCTATCTCTGTTCACACACAATGGACATTCGTAACACCAACCGTTATGATGGAGGAAGTGTTAACGAAGAGAAATTCGTAACAACGATGGGAAAGGGAAGAGGTATGACTACATTGTGGAAAACAGCGCGCATGTGGCTTGCCGGCATGTGCATGGCGGCCGTGATGGCGTGCGCGTTATCGGGTTGCTCGGGCCAGCAGGCCCCATCCGACGCGGCAACCGATGCGGCCGGCGATACCTCGCAGGTCGTCGTCGCGCTTTCGACCGAGGCCGAACCGGCGGCGGGGTTCAACCCCATCATCAACTGGGGGTCGGGCGAGCACATGCACGAGCCGTTGCTGCAGTCGACGCTCATCACGACCGATGCCGACCTCAACTTCCACAACGACCTCGCCACCGATTACGGCGTGTCCGATGACGGCATGACGTGGACCTTCCACATCCGCGATGACGTGAAGTTCACCGATGGCGAGCCCCTGACGGCTGCCGATGTCGCCTTCACGATCAACAAGATCATCGAGTCGCCCAATGCCGAGACCGACCTTTCGATGGTGCACGGCGCCGAGGCGACCGATGCCACGACGGTCGTCATCACGATGGCGCGCCCTTACAACGCGCTGCTCTATGAGCTGGCCGTGGTGGGCATCGTGCCCGAGCACGCCTACACCGATGCCTACGGCACCACGCCCGAGGCGACGATTGGCTCGGGCCGTTATATGCTCGAGCAGTGGGATCAGGGCCAGCAGGCCATATTCACCGCGAACCCCGACTATTACGGCGAAGCTCCGAAGATAAAGCGCGTGGTCGTGCTGTTCATGGAAGAGGATGCGGCGCTTGCGGCTGCCGCCTCGGGCGACGTCGACCTCGCGTTCACGAGCGCGACGCTTGCCAACAGCACGCCCGCGGGCTACTCGATCTTGGCGTGCAAGAGCGTCGATTCGCGTGGCTTGGCGCTCCCCGTGCAGACGAGCGGCGCGGAGGTCAACGCCGACGATGCCGTTTACCCGGCGGGCAACGACGTGACCTGCCATAAGGAGATTCGCCAGGCCATCAACATGGGCGTCGACCGGCAGCGGTTCATCGACAACGTGCTGAACGGCTATGGCACGGTCGCCTACAGCGTGGGAACCGGCATGCCGTGGTATTCCGACGACATGGAGGTCGCCTACGACCCCGAGGCCGCGCAGAAGCTGCTGGAAGATGCCGGCTGGGCGAAGGGCGAGGACGGCATCTACGCCAAGGACGGCACGCTTGCGAGCATCGACGTCATCTATTCGACCACCGACAGCGTGCGCGAGGGCATCGCGCGCGAGTTCGCGAACCAGATGGCCGAGATCGGCATCCAGGTGAACCTGAAGGGCATGTCGATGAGCGAGGCGATGGCATACGCCTACAGCACGCCGGTGGTGTGGGGCTTCGGCTCGAACGCGCCCTTCGAGATCGAGAGCCTCTATTCGCTCGGCGGCAGCTTCAACGTCGCGCTGTACGACAACGGCAAGGTGAACGAGTACATCGCGGACGCGTTGGCCGCGCCCACGCTCGAGGAGTCGTTCGACCTGTGGAAGAAGGCGCAATGGGATGGCGAGACCGGTTTCGCGCCGAAGGGCGATGCGCCTTGGGTGTGGATCGCCAACGTCGACCACCTGTTCTTCCAGAAAGACGGCCTGCAGGTTGCCGAGCAGAAACCGCAGCCGCATGGCCATGGTTGGTCGGTGCTGAACAACGTGGACCAATGGAGTTGGAGCGAATAATCCTCCGACGATGGGGCGGAGCTCACGGCTCCGCCCCCTTACTGATATATATTAGTATGCCATGCCGCAGTACCTCTTGAAACAGATCGCCCGCCTCCTCTTGCTGCTCGTCGTCATCAGCATGGTGGCGTTCGCCCTCGTGGGGCTCTCGCCGGTTGACCCGGTGCAAGCCAACGTCGGCCAGGCGGCCTATATCTCGATGAGCGAGGAAAAGCGGGCCGCCCTTGCCGAGTATTGGGGCGCGAACACGCCGCTTTGGGAGCGCTACCTGCATTGGGCGTCGGGCGTGGTGCAGGGCGACTTCGGCACCTCGCTGCGATTCAACGCGCCGGTGGCGCACGTCATCGCCTTGCGAGCGGGCAACACGCTGCTGCTGATGGCGGTGGCGTGGGCCGTCAGCGGGTTGCTCGGTTTCGCGCTCGGCGTGATTGCCGCCCTGAGGCGCGGCACGTGGGTCGACAAGGCCGTCAAGGGCTACTGCTTCGTTCTGGCCGGCACGCCGACGTTTTGGCTCGGCCTCGTGTTCCTCATGGTGTTCGCCGTGGGCCTCGGGTGGTTCCCGGTGGGCTTTTCGGTGCCCATCGGGAAATCGGCGGCCGACGTCACGCTGCTCGATGCCGTTCATCATCTCGTGCTGCCCGCGCTCACGCTCTCGGTGCTCGGCGTCGCGAACATCGCGCTGCACACGCGCGAGAAGGCCATCGACGTGCTCGAATCTGATTACATCCGGTTCGCCTGCGCCCGCGGCCTCACGACCTGGCAGGCCTTGCGCCGTCATGGCATGCGCAACCTGCTGTTGCCCGCCATCACGCTCCAGTTCGCCTCGATTTCCGAGATCTTCGGCGGGTCGGTGCTCGTCGAGCAGGTGTTCTCGTATCCGGGTTTGGGTCAGGCGGTGGTGACGGCCGGCCTGGGCGGCGATGCGGCGCTGTTCGTGGGCATCGTCGTCGTCTCGGCGGCGCTCGTGTTCGCGGGAAACCTCTGCGCGAATATCCTCTACGGCGTGGTCGACCCGCGCATCCGACGGGGGGAGGCGGCGCATGCCCGATAGCTCCGCGCGTTCCACTGGCGCCCGCATGGCGCCCCTGCCCGCCATCCTGCACCTGCCGCGTCGGGCCCGCGTGGCCAACCGCAAACGCACGGTGGCGGCCTTCGCCATATCCGCCGCGTTGCTCGCCGCGGTCGTCGTGGCGGGCCAGCTTTCCGTCGAGGCGGCCACGACCGCCGATTTCACGGCGAAAGGCCTCGCGCCGAGCCTGCAGCATCCCTTCGGCACCGACTGGATGGGACGCGACATGTTCGCCCGAACCGTTTCGGGCCTCTCGACGAGCGTGCTCGTCGGATTGCTCGCCGCTGGCGTCTCGTCGGTGATATCGCTCGTTCTGGCGGCGGTGGCGGCCCTCGGGGGGCGCCGTGCCGACTCCGCCGTCACCTGGATCGTCGACCTCGTCATGGGCATTCCCCAGCTCATCCTCATCATCCTCATCTCATATGCGTTGGGGAAGGGGTTCTTCGGCATCGTCGTGGCGGTCGCGCTCTCGCATTGGCCGAGCCTCACGCGCGTGTTGCGCGCCGAGATCTTGCAATGCCGGCAGTCGCCGTTCGTCGCGCATGCCCGCAAGCTCGGGCAAAGCTGGCCTGCCATCGCCGTGAGGCACATGCTGCCCTACGTGTTCCCCCAATACCTCGTGGGGCTCATCCTGCTGTTCCCCCATGCCATCCTCCACGAGGCCTCGGCCACGTTCCTGGGGTTCGGCTTGCCGCCCGAGATCCCCGCCATCGGCATCATCTTGTCGGAGTCGATGTCGTACCTTTCGGCGGGCATGTGGTGGCTCGCGTTCTTCCCGGGCCTCGCGCTGGTGGCGGTCATCCTGCTGTTCGACGTGGCCGGCTCGAACCTGCGCCGCATCATCGACCCGCATAGCGCGCAGGAATAGGGGGTGCCTGTGAAAGGAACGAACGGATACGATGCCAAGCCCCATGGCCCGCACACCCATGGCGATGCGCACCACCATCATACGCACGCCGCTTCGTCGCATCATGGCGGTGGGCACCACCTGTTGCAGGTCGAGCATCTCGAGATCGCCTTCAGGATGTACGACCCTTCGGCGCCTTATCTGCGGGCGCAGCAGGTGGAAAGCGCGGTCGTCCACGACCTGAGCATCTCGGTGCATGTGGGCGAGATCGTGGCCGTTGTGGGGGCATCGGGATCGGGCAAGACGCTGCTCGCCGATGCCATCATGGGCCTTTTCGAACCTAACGCGCACGTGAGCGGAGATATCTGGTTCGATGGCGAGCTGCAGGATGCCGCCGGCCTCGCGGCGCTGCGGGGCCGAGGCATATCGCTCGTCCCGCAGGGCGTGAGCCATCTGAACCCGTTGATGAAGGTGGGGCGGCAGGTGGACGGCTTTCCCGGCGGGCGCAAGCCCGATGCGGCGCGCGCGCAACGACGTGCACAGCTGTTCGAACGCTATGGCCTGGGGCCCGAGGTCGCCCAGATGTACCCGCACGAGCTTTCGGGCGGCATGGCGCGGCGCGTGCTGCTGTGCAGCGCCCTGATGGACGACCCGAAGGTCATCATCGCCGACGAGCCCACGCCCGGCCTCGACCTCGACCTCGCGACGACCGCCCTGGCCGATTTCCGGGCGTTTGCCGATGCCGGCGGCGGGGTCATGCTCATCACGCACGACATCGAGCTCGCGCTTCGCGTGGCCGACCGCGTGGCGGTTTTCCGCGACGGCACGATCGTCGAAGAGACCGCGGTCGCGAATTTCGCCTCGCCCGAGCTGCTCGAGCATCCCTTCACGCGGGAACTGTGGCACGCCCTGCCCGAGCACGGGTTCCTTGTGCCGGAAGGGGGCGGCTCATGCTAGAAGCCCAGAACATCGTGTTCTCGTATCCTCATGCCGCGCCGTTGTACGACGGTTTCTCGCTTGCGGTCGCGCCGGGCGAGCGCGTCGCGTTGCAGGCGCCCTCGGGTTTCGGGAAGACGACGCTGTGCCGCCTGCTCGCCGGTTATGAGGAGCCGCAGTCGGGGCGGGTGCTCGTCGATGGCGAGCCGTTGCCGCAGCGCGGAGCATGTCCCGTGCAGCTCGTCGGGCAGCATCCCGAGCTTGCGGTCGACCCGCGCATGCGCATGCGCGACACGCTCGCCGAGGCGGGGGAGGTGCCCGCGCGCATGCTCGATGCGCTCGGAATCGAGACGCGCTGGCTCGCGCGGTATCCCCACGAGCTCTCGGGTGGCGAGCTGCAGCGTTTCTGCATCGCCCGCGCCCTCGCCGTTGCCCCGCGTTACCTCATCGCCGACGAGATCTCGACGATGCTCGACGCCGTCACGCAGGCGCGTCTGTGGCGCTTCCTGCTCGCCGAGGCCGCAGATGCCGGCATGGGCCTCGTCTTCGTCTCGCATTCCCCGGCGCTCGTGCAGCGCATCGCGACGCGCGTCATCGAGTTGGGGTAGGCGCGGCGCTTCCGCCTCGTCGGCTGCGTGTGCGCACCGTGCTTTTTTCCCAGCGGTGCATCTGCTGGGGTGTACCATGTGCTCCCGTCCGATAACGCGATCAGGAGGTGCCAGATGAACCGCATGGAGGTTTTCCGCCGCTATCTCATCTTGCTCCTCGGCATCTTCTTCATCGCGCTGGGCGTGTCGATGTTCACGAAATCGGGTTTGGGCACCTCGGCGATCTCGGTCATCCCGCTCACGCTCTCGCTGCAGTTCCCGCAGCTTTCGTATGGCACCTGGGTCGCGTTGTTCAACATATTCCTCATCGGCCTCGAGTGGGCGATGCTGCGCGCAGACATGCCGAGGCGCGAGGTCGTGCAGCAGTTCGTCTTCGCGCTCATCTTCGGTTCGGTGGTCGACCTCACGATGCTGCTGCTGTGGTGGCTGGAGCCCGATGCCTATTGGCAGCGCCTGGCCGTCGTGGGCGCGAGCTGCTTTGTCATGGCGTTCGGCGTGTATCTCACGCTCATCTGCCGCGTGGGCCTTATGGCCGGTGACGGGTTCGCCCGGGCGCTTTCGGGCAAAATCGGGAAGAGCTTCGCCGTGACGCGCGTGATATCCGATACCACGATGCTGCTCATCGCCGTGGGTTTGTGCCTGCTGTGGTTCGGCGAATTGCTCTCGGTGCGCGAGGGAACCGTGATCGTCGCCCTGTGCTGCGGCACCATCGTCGGGTTCTATACCCGCCACCTCAAACAGCTGGAATACCTCCTGCTGCCGTTCAATGTGACGGTCGATTCTGCACAAGTCGCCGGATATGAGGTGGTCGATACCGACTTAGAAACGTCGCGAATACATTGACCTCAAAATGATTGATGTCATCTATGGGACAAGTTTCTCGATTTGATGGCCGCATCTTTCATCTGGTTAAACGAAACACCAGGTAGATAGTTTATTAACTATTGGGTGAACGATATATAACCAGTTTTGGTATGGTTCGGCACACAATATATCCATATTGTAAGACACGCATTATAGGCAGTGCGGCTTTGCGGACGGGGGGAATGACCGTCGGAAGATCGCACGGACCGCTTAACCGAAGCTGTACTGAGAGGGGCGCTGTGTGTTGCGTCCTTTCGCGTGCAGTCGGTTTCGGTGATGCGGCCTTATAAATCTCTTTGAAGGAGGTTAGAAGTATGGCATTCCTGAAGCGCGAATACGGTGGCATCCAGCCGTCCATCCCGGTCGCTATGCTGCGTATCCGCATTCCGTTCGTTCATTTCAAGATCTCCCCGCCGGAAATCGTGACGGGCTTGATGAACGCTTG
>SUUF01000102.1:0-3557 GCA_015062635.1 Coriobacteriaceae bacterium
GCGTAATCCCTGTCGCTGAAGCGGGCGAAGTCGGCGAACACGCTGCCGTCGTCCATGTGGTGGCCGTACACGATCGTGAGCGGTCCCTCCAGGCTGCAGTCGCAGTCGATGTAGGGCGTCCCGTAGCCTCCCTCCCCGAAGACGTCGGCGTAGAGGTAGTAGTCGGGGTATCCGGAATCGGCCTGTACGATCGGCTCGTCTATCGCGGTCCCCGGGACCTCGACCCATGCGACGACCGCGTCGGGCAGGGCGTCCCATTCGATCTGGCGGGTGCCTTCGGGCTCTTCCTGCCCGGTGTGCTCGGATATCCACTGGGACATTTCGTCCCGCTCGTCCGGGGTGGCCGTCATCCACGTGAGGATGAGGGCCACGATCACCGCAAGGACCACCGTGGCCAACGGGAACAAGAGCAGTTTCGCGTTTCTCATCGTCTCCTCCTGGCGTCGCGGGGCGGGTTCGCGCCCGCCCCGCCGTGCTTTGGCTTACTCATCGCCGGCGTCGGTTGCATCCGCAACAGCCTCGCGGACCTTGCGGCGCTTCCCGAGCGCGTAGGCGGCTCCCGCCGCACCGCACCCGGCGATCACGACGATGCTGGCCGCGATGGGCGCCACGGGGACGCTGCCCCCGGTCTTGGGATACCCCTTGCTGGGGGTGTCCTTCTCGGGGGTTGCGAGCTCGACCGTCTGCGCCTCGTCCTCGATGTCTGCATGCATGGCGATCTCGATGCCGTCCCTGGTCAGCTTCTCGAAGGCGACTGCCGTCTTGCCTGCGAGCTTGCTGCCGTCGAACTCGAACGTCACGTCGACGGTCCCGTCGGGCTTGTCGGGCGTGAACGTCGTGGTCGCGGTGATCTCCTTGCCAGCAGCATCCTTGAGCGTCTCGCCGGTGGCCTTGTCCACGAGTTTGCCCTCGAGCACGTACTCCTTGCCGGGGATCAGGTTCTCGTAGGAGACGGTGTCGACGACCTTCGCCTTCTCGTCGGCGACGACGTTCTTGTCGCCGTCATCGCCGTCGACGGCGGTCGTGTGGATGTCCGCGAAATGGATCGATTGCCCTTCGTCCTCGGAGTCCGCATGCGTTGCGATGGTGTTGCCCTCGGCATCTGCGAGCCTCTCGAAGAACACGAGCGTGTGTCCTGCGATCCCCTCCGTCGCGACGGTCACGTGGACCTCCGCGATGCCGTTCTCCTCCTCGGGGGTGAACTCGACCTCGGCCGTGACGACCTTGCCCTCGGAATCGACGATCTCGCTGCCCGTTTCGGAGTCGTAGAGCGTCGCGGTGAGCCTGTAGGGGCTGCCGGGCGTGAGGTTCTCGTAGGCCACGGCGTCGACGAGCTCCAGCTCTTCGGACGCGCTGCCCAGGTTGTCGCCGGTCTCGGGGTTGGTCGCGGTGGTGTGGATGTCGACGACGCGGACCGTCTGGCCCTCGTCCTCGATGTCGGCATGGACCATGTACTCCTTGCCCTCGTGCTCCATGGCCTCGAAGGCCACGACGTCATGGCCCGCCAGCTCCACGCCGTCGAACGTGAACTCGATCTCGACTGTTCCGGTGAAGTCCTCGGCCGTGAAGGTCGTGCTCGCCGTTATCTCCTTGCCGGATGCGTCGAGCGCCGCCTCTCCGGTCTCCTTGTCCATGAGAGTGCCCGACACGGTGTACTCCTCGCCGGGGATGCAGCCGGTGTACTCGATGGTGTCGATGATTGCCATCTGGCCGCGGGCCTGGCCCTCGTGCGTGCCGCTGGACTTGTCGATCGCCGTGGTCCTCATGCTCTTCGGCATGTTCTCGACGGTCCATGCGAACACGTCGGTCATCCCGTCGTAGCCGTCGAACTCGATCATGCCCTGGTCGTTGACGGTGAAGTCGTGGACGGCAGGCGTGCCTTCCTCGTCGACGTCGTAGACGACGTAGCCATCGGGCGCCGCGGTCTCCTGCACGTGGTAGCTGCCGTGCTTGATGTACTTGACCGAGATGTTGCCTTCCTCATCGGAGGCGAGCTCCTCGTCGAAGGTCCCCTCGTCGTTCCAGACGCGGAAGGTCGCGCCCGCGACGGGGGTCTCGGGATCGGTCGCGTCGACCTTGTGCAGCTTGATCTCGGTGGGGGTGTCGGCCACGGGCTCCTCGTGCTCGAACACCTCGATCTCCTGGCCCTGGTACGAGAGCTCGACCGTCACCTCGTCGACGTTGAGCGCGAACCCGTCCTTGGCCTTGGCCTCGTAGACGGTGTAGGTGCCCAGGTAGAGCGGCTCCGTCTCCGCCTCGCCGTTCTCGTCCGTCACGAGCGTGGCGACGATGTCGTCGGCGCTGGCGCGCACGGTGCCCTCGGGGGTTACGATGTCCGCCGCCGCCTTCACGATGTAGGTGCTCCCGTCGACGGGCTCGTCGGTCGTCGCGTCGTGCTTGACGATCTTGATGATTCCCTTCTGGGGCATGTCGGCGAACTCGACTGTGACGGGGTCGTCCCAGCCGTTGTACTCGGCACCGACCTCGAAGCCGACGCCCTCGAGGTTGATCGCGTAGCCATAGGGAGCCTGCACCTCGGTGATGGTGTAGCTTCCCTCTTCGAGCAGCATCGGCAGGGTCACCTCGCCGTTGCCGTTCGTGGTCCAGGTGTCCATCACGGACTCCTCGGGATAGTGCGACACGTAGGTCACGGTGGCGCCGCTCGCGTCGAGCAGCTGGAACGAGCACTGCAGGGGAACCTGCTTGCCGGTCTCGGCGTCAACCTTGACCACCTTGAGCGGGGTCTGGGGGATGTGGTCGTTCACGAGCGCGGGCGCGTCGTACTGGCCCTCGGCGGATACCGTCGTCTTCCAGTCGGGCACTGCGAGCAGATCCTTGCCGTACTCGGCCTTGAAGGCCGCCGCCACGTCGTCGGGAACGATTTCGTGGACGGTGTAGGTCCCGTAGGCCAAGGCCCCGGTCCACCCGTCGGGCAGCTCGATCGCCTTGGTGGTCGCAAGGCCGTTCTCATCGACGGTGATCGTGCACACGACTCCGCCCTGGGCGACTTCCTCGCCGGTCTCCGGGGAGACCACCGCGCCCTCGTTGTCGTTGATGAGCTGGAACTGGACGCCCTCGGCGAGGACGCGCTCCACCTCCTGCGGGTTGCCGTCATCGTCGTAGATGGTGACGGGGACCTCCTTCACGAGGCGGAAGTCGCCGCGTTTGACGGTGTCGGGCTGCGTCGGCGAGTTGTACGTGTAGACGCTCTCGCCGACCGCTCCCTCAGAGGTGATCTGGATGCAGAACCTCTCGGGGTCGCCGCCTGCGCCGTCGTCGAGGTTGTAGCCTTGCGGGGCCTTCGTCTCCTCGATCACGACGGTGCCGAGCGGGATCGACGCGTCGCCGTTGCTCTGGTGGTAGAGGGCGTCGCCGGAGGCCTTGTACTCGTCGGAGTAGTAGGCGAAGCCGTCCGCGTCGGTCTTGAAGACCCATGTGCGGGTGGCGCCGCCGGACGCCTCTGCCGCCTCGGCGCTGTCGTAGTACCCGTCGTAGTAGCGGACGGTGAACTGCGCTCCTTCGAGCGTCGCCGCGCCCTCGGGCCTGTTCGCGTTGGT
>SUUF01000102.1:3657-5359 GCA_015062635.1 Coriobacteriaceae bacterium
GTGGTCGTGATGTCGATGCAGTAGGCGTCCTCGCCGTCGATGACGAACCGCGAATCGGCCCAGCTGTTGCCAGTGTTGCTGTCGTACTGGCGGAAGTCGAAGCGCTCTCCCGAGTCGACCAGCGTCGCCGTCTGGGCGGCGTAGGCCGTCTGCCCGCTGTTGAGCGCCCCCAAGAGCGCGGTGACGGCGAGCAGGGCCGCCATCAGGACGGCCACCGTTCTCTTGGCGGCCGGCCTCATTGTCTTCGCTTTCATCCGGCGCCCCCTATCGGGCCTGGGCGTCGGGCACGGGGCGCTGCTCTGCCTCCATGGCGCGGGATGCCTCGGTCACGTCCTTCGCGCGCTCCGCGAGCGAGTCCTTGTGCGCCTCGGCGTAGGCCCGCCTGGATTCGGCCAGCGCGTCCTTGATCTGCTGCGGCATGACGCGAACCGTCTCCTTGAGCCTCTTGCCGTCCTCGCCGATGACGGGATTGCCCTCGGGGTCGAGCACGCTCTTCTGCAGCCAGACCTCGCGGTCGGTCAGCAGCGGGATGTCGCGCCAGTTCTCGCCGCGGAACTTGGACTCGTTGACGTACAGCGGGCTGAACTGGTATCCGCCAACGTCCTTGCCGTCGATGACCGTGCCCTGCGGCAGCGTCACCGAGTTGAACGTCTTCTTCTCACCGGTTCTGGGGTCGGTGTACTCGATATCGGTGCGCACGAAGTTCTTGTGAAGCGAGATGTAGGTGTTTTTCTTTTCTGCCTGTTCTGCCATTTTCTTTTCTCCTTTGCATCTTTCGTTTGGCTTTCGGGCTTGGTGTGGAAGGCGCCCTTCCGCGGTTGCCTATGGTGGGTCCATCTGTCTCCTCCTCTCTCTTATCCGCCCATGATGTCGCGCGCCCACGACCCGCTTTTGACGAGCGCGAGGATGAGCAGGATGCACATCGCCAGGTATTGCAGCGCGTAGCTCAGGCCGCCTATCACCGAATCGATGACCGGCACGCCGACGCTTGCGGCGTTAAGGCCGCCGAGCACGATGGGGAAGCTCACGAGGAGCACCAGGATGATGATTCCCGCCAGGCACACCGAGACGAAGTTCTTGATGTAGTTGACGCCCATCGGCCTGGTCTCGTCGAGCGCCATCAGCGACAGAGGGATGGGCGCGAAGGCCGCCATGATGTAGAGCTGGATCGCTCGCGCCCAGCAGACGACGAGCGCGACGATGTAGGCGACGAGCACCACGAGCCAGCTTATGAGCGCGATCACGATCATGCCGATGAGGGCCGCGACGTCGTCCTCGGTCGTCGCGATGCTGACCTGCGATAGATCGACGGCTCCTCCGGCCCCGAACATCCCGGCCACGCGGTCTATGGCGAGCTTCGTGACCTCGTAGATGGACTGCATTATGTCGAAGCTGTTCTGGATGATGAACAGGAACACCGCGAAGAAGACGAGCAGGAACACCACTTCCTTGACGCCGGGCATGCTCGCGTTGCCGTCCATCTTCTGCGATATCTTGATGAGCTGGACGGTGAACACGAACGAGAGCACGCCGCAGCCGATGGGCAGGATGGCTACCTCCCAGACGCCCCTTGCCACCGAGTACATCGTCACGGTGCCGGCGTTGCCGAGCATCTGCTCGAAGCCCGCCGACAGCACGCCGTCGACGCCTATCGACGAGAGCACGCTCACCTGGCTCTCGAAGATCCAGTTGCAGCAGTCCC
>SUUF01000102.1:5459-7102 GCA_015062635.1 Coriobacteriaceae bacterium
TCGAGCTCGGCCGTCTTCCCGTCGATCAGGTCCGCGTATTCGTCGGCGATGCCGGTGACCGAGAACTCGACGTCGGGCGCCTTTCCCTGCACGTACGTCTTGTGCAGCTGGAACGCGTCGCACGTGACGGTGTAGGAGCCTTCCTTGCCGTCGATGATGATCGTGGCCCTCGCCCCGTCGGGAGAGTCTTCCCTCAGCGGGGTGATTGTCAGGGTCGTCTGATTCTCCGAGGAAGTCTCGTCGCCTGCCGTGAACGGCGTCGCCGAGAGCTTACCGTCCTTCGATTCGACGAAGCTGCCCTCCTTGAATGTGCAGGTGTCCTTGGGCTCGCCTTCGGCTTGCCACACGTGGGACCTGAGGATCTCCATCGCGCCCGCGTTGCCCACCTGCGCCTCCGGGGCCTCCTCGGCCTGCTGCGACTGCTGCTGCTCCGCCGCGGTTCCGGAATCGGACTGCCTGGCAACGGTGCAGCGCACGGCGCTGCTGGCGACGAGCACGACGACCGCGCCGATCGCCGCGATGAGCATGAGCTTGTTCTTGCGTTCCATTCGCTTCCTCCTTTACAGGTAGCGCACCGCGCACGTGAAGTACGAGATGCCGTTCGATATCTTGCAGACGTCTCCCGTCTGCGGTTCGTGTATGTACTGGTCGCCGCCGATGTAGATGGCGACGTGCCCCGGTCTCCAGAGGATGTCGCCCGGGCGCGCCTCGGACAGGGGGATCTTGGTTCCCCCGGATGCCTGGTCCTCCGAGTAGCGCGGGATCGAGATGCCCGCCTGCGCGTAGCACCACTGGGTCAGCCCCGAGCAGTCGAGCCCGACGTTCGGCGTGCTGCCGCCCCATACGTACGGCACGCCGAGTTGCGAGTGCGCCGCCTCGACGATGGCGTTGCCGGATGCCGTGCCGCTCTTGAACTGATCGAGCGTCATTCCGTCGAATCGGTAGAGGTTGTAGGTCTTCATGATCGACTTCAGGCTGTCGACGTATGCCGACGACGTGGCGTAGCCCGCGTCCTTCAGGCCCTCGGCCATCTTGTCCGAGTCGTGGTTGGCGATGGCCTCCTGTATGAGCGCGTTTCCCGCGTAGCGGTCGTTGGCGAGCAGCACGCGCGAGCGGAACACGATGCAGTCCTTGTACGACTTGAAGCTCGTGAAGTCCGCCATGATCGTCACGGTCTCGCCTCCGTATTCCTCCTGGGTCGCGTACGACGACTTGCCCGACACCTCGGGGCAGCTCGCGAAGCTCGACGCCCATTTGATTCCGAAGAGGTTGTTGTCCTGCGTGGCGAGTCCCGACAGGTGGTCTCCCATGCCGGACTCGCAGATGATCTGCGCGATGGTGCAGCCGGCCGGGTGCCCGTACTCCTCCTGGCATTCGAGCGCCGTCTCGACCATCTCGTAGGTGATGTAGGGCGGGAGCCCCGCCACCGCCCGTTTGGCCTCCTCGTTCTCCCAGAAGCCGAACAGGGCGCCCACGAGCTGGGCGACCGCCATGATCGCTATGACCGACGCGATGATCCCGCATATGACGCCGAGCACCGGCAGCCCGAACGAAGACGCGCCCGTAGCGGCCAGGACCTTGGTCCCGCCCGCCTTCGCCGTTGTCGAAGCCGTTCCGGTTGCGGCCGCCTGGGCGCTCCGGGC
>SUUF01000103.1 GCA_015062635.1 Coriobacteriaceae bacterium
GCAACTATGCTTTCACGGAACGAGGTCATAGATGCGCTGAAGACGGCATTTCCCATCATGGCGGGATATGTCGGCATCGGCTTGCCCTGCGGCATCATGGAGCAGCAGATCGGGCTCGATGCCCTGCAGGCGTTCCTGGTTTCATGCCTCTTCTATTCGGGAGCCGGCCAGTTCATGATTCCCGGCATGTGGATCGGCGGCGCGCCGATGGCTGCCGTCATCGCGAGCGTCTCGGCCGTCAACACGCGGCAGATCCTCTACAGCGCGTCGCTTTCGAAGTATTGCCAAAACGTGGGGAAGCGGTTGTCGTTCCTCTACTCGGGAACGGTGACCGACGAGACGTTTGGCGTTAACGTGCAGCGCTTCGAATCGGGACCGTGGAAGGTGTCGCAGGCATTGCTCGTGAACCTGTTCTCGTGCTCGTGCTGGGCCCTCGCGAATGCGGTGGGCGTCCTGCTCGGCGAGATGGTGTCGATTCCGGTGGCCGTGGGCTCGTTCGCGATGACCGCAATCTTCATCTGCCTGCTCTGCGGGCAGCAATTCACACGGGTGAACGTGGTCGTCATCATCGTGTCGTTCGCGGGCGTTGTCGCCTGCAAGGCAATCGGCGTCACCGGCCCGGCGATCATCATCGGGGCCTTGCTCGGCGTGGTTGCGGGAATCCTCTACCTGCGCAGGGGTGATGAGGCATGACGATGACCGAGTTCCTCATCGTGTACGGGTGCTGCTTCGCGACCATCCTCGTGTGCCGCGTCGTTCCGCTGTTCGTCTTGAAAGGGCGCGAGCTTTCGGCGTCGACTCAGCGCGCGCTCGAGCTCATCCCGCCTGCGGCGTTCGCGGCGCTCGTCGCGAACGACCTCTTCAAGCCGGAATTGTTCGCCGCGGGCCTGTGGGATGGCTGCATGCCGCTCATCGCATCGGTCGTCGTCGTCGCGGTCGCGTTGAAGACGAAGAACCTCCTTGCGTGCGTTATCGTCGGCGTGCTCGCCTACGTGCTTCTGATGATGGTGGGACTCTGAGGTGCTTGTCGCAAGATGCGGCGATATGCGGTTCGTGAAGCGCAATATATGGCGAAATGTGCAGCATACGTGGGGGCGAAGTTTTTCCTTGCAACCTGTGGGGTAGGCGGGTATACTGCTATTTCGCGTCCAAACAAGAGTTAATTGGAACTGGAAACAGAAGGATACAACAATGGATTACATTCGCGCCATTGAACAGCAGCAGATCAAGACCGACATTCCCGATTTCAACATCGGCGATACCGTGCGTGTGCACTACCGCATCACCGAGGGCAATCGCGAGCGCATCCAGGTTTTCCAGGGCGTCGTGATTCGCCGTCAGGGTGCTTCCGCCCGCGAGACGTTCACCGTCCGCAAGATTAGCTTCAACGTGGGTGTCGAGCGCACGTTCCCGGTGCATTCGCCGAAGATCGACCACATCGAGGTCACCCGTCGCGGCAAGGTGCGTCGCGCCAAGCTGTACTACCTGCGCGACAAGGTGGGCAAGGCTGCCAAGATCAAGGAAGCCGCCCGCAACTAATTGCGAGCATGCATATGTTGAAGGGGCCCTGCGGGGCCTCTTCTTTTTGCCGTCACGCGGGTGCTCGTGCTATGCTCAGGGCATGCAAACGGTGGTAGAAATACGGGCGATGCTGCAGGCGGCCGATGCCGCCGAGTTCGCCGTGCTCGAACGCGCGCTCAAGGCCGACACCCGAAAAGGGGTCGCTCAGGCGGTTGAGGCTGCGCGCCGCCGACTTGCCGCCGACGCCGAGGAACGCCGCAGGGTGGCTGCGCTGTATTCGTTCCAGGCGAGCGTTGGCAGTGGGGTCATCTTGGGCCTGGACGAGGTGGGCCGCGGTCCGTTGGCCGGCCCGCTCACCATCGGGGGCGTGGTGCTTCCCGATGAACCGCAGGTGTTGGGGTTGAACGATTCCAAGCAGATACCCGAAGCGAAGCGCCGCGCGATATCCGACGAGGTGCGCGCGACGGCCATTGCATGGACCATCCAGCACATACCGCCCGAACGCATCGACGAACTCGGGATGTCGGCATGCCTGCGGCAGGCCTTCAGGGCCGCGATAGACGATATCGAGGCGCGCGGCGTGAAGGTGGACGCCATTCTGCTCGACGGCAACCCGCTGCATCTCGATCCGCGTGAGGTGAATGTCGTGAAAGGCGATGCGAAATGCGCTTCCATTGCGGCGGCATCGATCATCGCCAAGGTCGAGCGTGATTCCCTCATGTGCGAATATGCGGAATTGTATCCGGAATATGGATTCGAGAAAAACAAGGGATACGGAAGCGGTGCGCATATCGACGCGATTGCGCAGTTCGGGCTATCGCCGATCCATCGCAGGTCATTCTGCCATTTTGAGGTTCAAGAAACGCTCTTTTGAGGTTTATCTGAGGTTTGCCTGAGGTATTTCTGAGCTTTACCTGAGCTATTTCTGAGATTCTTCGGAACTATTTCTGAGGTTGCTTTCCTAGCCTGTCGATAACGGGAAAGGAGGCATCATGTCCATAGAGATCAAGATATCGGAGGATTGCGCGAAGCGGAAAAGCGAGGAGCGCAGCGACCATGTGGATTTGGGAACCAGGGGCGAGAACGCGGCATGCGATTTCCTCATCGCGCATGGGATGGACATCCTCGAGAGGAATTGGCGTTGCCCAGCCGGCGAGGTCGATATCATCGCGAAGAGTCCGGGTGCGTTGCATTTCGTCGAGGTGAAGACCCGCCGCGGGACGGGCAGCGGATTCCCCGAGGAGGCCGTCGACAGCCGGAAACGGCACCGCTATGAATGCATCGCGGAATACTACCTGAGGGATTACGAGACCACCGACATCGCGGTGCGGTTCGACGTGGTGGCGATTGTGGTGACGGCGCCCGACCGCGGATTCCTGCGTTTCGAGCCGAACGCGTTCTACGTGGGGTGCTGAGCCATGCTGGGCCGATGCCGCCTGACGGGCGCGACCTTGCGCGGCGTCGAGGCGAAGCTCGTTCAGGTCGAGATTTCCATCGGGACCGGCCTGCCCGGTGTCGCGATCGTGGGCATGGCTGATACCGCCGTGCAGGAGGCGAAGGAGCGGGTTCGCTCGGCCATCAAGGCGAGCGGGTTCACGATGCCGCGCGATAAGATCGTCGTGAACCTCGCGCCCGGAAGCCTGCGCAAGAGCGGGTCGGGCTTCGACTTGCCCATCGCCCTGGGCATACTCGCGGCGAGCGGGCAGATTCCCGCCGAGGGACTGGCGGGAAAGCTCATCGTGGGCGAGCTCGCGCTCGACGGCGTGTTGCGCGATGTGCCGGGCATGTTCGCATTCGAGTTGTGCGCCCGCGAGACGGGCCTCAGCCTGATGTGCCCGACTGATACCGCTGACGTCATGCCGATCGAGGGGGTGGAGCTCATCGGGATCGCCCGCCTCGCCGATTTCAAGACCGGGCTCTTCGATATCCCCCATGGCGTGAAGTCGATTTCCGGGCGTATCAGCGATTATCAGGAAGTCGGCGGCCAGGAGATGGCGAAGCGGGCGCTGCAGGTGGCGGCTGCCGGAAACCACGGCTTGATGATGATGGGACCTCCGGGCTCGGGCAAGACGATGCTCGCCGAACGGCTGCCGAGCATCCTCACGCCGCTCGACGAGGGGGAACGGCTCGAGACGGCGCAGGTGTATTCTGCGGCGGGAGAAGACATGTCCGCTATCGTCGCGGGCATCCGGCCGTTCCGGCATCCGCACCATTCGGTGAGCACGGCGGGGTTGCTCGGGGGCGGCTCGCCGGTGAGGCCGGGCGAGGTGTCGCTTGCACATAACGGCGTGCTCTTCCTCGACGAGGTGTCGCAGTTTCCCCGTGCGACCCTGCAAGGCTTGCGCCAGCCGATGGAGGATGGCCGCATCACCATCGTGCGTGCAGAAGGGGCCTTCACGATGCCGGCGCGGTTCATGCTCATCGCGGCCTCGAATCCGTGTCCGTGCGGGTACCTGGGCGATCCCGAGGTCCGATGCAAGTGCTCGCAGACCGACATCATCTCCTATCAGGGTCGCATCGGCGGCCCGCTTATCGACCGCATCGATATGCAGATAGATGTATGGCGAACCTCGTTCGACAATGTCGTGCACGCCGGTTCCGACCTTTCCTCTGCACAATTGCGGGAAGGCGTTCTGCGCGCGCGGGAATTCCGGTCGTGGCGCATGCGGCGGCATCCCCAAGTCGGTGCAGATGCGGGCGATGGAATCGAGATTCCGGATCTGTTATCGAGAAACGAGGTCGCACCTGATGGAGAACGGTTCTTGCGCGATGCCGCCACGGCGAATGCGCTATCGGGGCGCAGCATCGTGCGCACGGTGGGAGTGGCGCGCACGATCGCCGACATCGGGGAGTCGGAACAGGTGCGGGAAGCCCATATGGCGGAGGCCTTCGCCTTGCGTTTGAGGGAGTCGGCGCGATGACCGGGCGTGCAGGAGCGGGCGGCCATGCCGTGTTGAAAGGGCCGCGTCATGTGCTTTCGTGCGAAGATGCCCGGTTCCCGGGCGCCCTGCGCGATATACCGCATCCGCCCCAGGTGCTTCACGTCGTGGGCGATTGCGCCGCATTGGAAGAGGGCATCGCGATGGTCGGCGCCCGGAAGGCGACGCCTTATGGCCGGGGGTGCGCTCGGCGCTTCGCCCGCATCGCCGCCGCGCTCGGGGTATGCGTCATATCGGGCGGTGCGCTCGGCTGCGATTCCGAAGCCCATCGCGGCGCGCTCGATTCGGGCGGCAGGACCGTCGTGTTCCTCGGCGGCGGATGCGACCGACCGTACCCCGCGCGCAACGTGAACCTGTTCCAGCAGATCGTCGATGCGGGCGGGGCCATCGTGTCGGAGCGCGATTGGGCCGAGCCGCCGCTTCCGTGGATGTTCCGCGAGCGAAACCGCCTTATCGCGGGCCTTGCGAAGGCGACGCTCGTCGTTGAGGCGGGGGTGCCCTCGGGAACGTTCAGCACGGCGGACGAGGCGCTTGCTGCCGGCAAGGACGTGCTCGCCGTGCCCGGCGCGATAACCTCGCCCACGTCTGCGGGCGCGAATCGGCTCATCGCGCAAGGTGCGCTCCCCATCATCGATGACGAGACGTTCGAGGGGGCGTTGAGCATGATATTCGGCACGCTGCGCCATGAGGAGCCGGGGCGCATCGATGAGGAACGGGACGACCCGTTGCTCGCTGCGTTGATGGCCAACCCGATGCGCGCCGACGAACTGCTTTCCGCAGGGTTCGCCGATAATGCGGCGGCATTGGGAATCGCCTTGGCCGGGTACGAGCGCAAGGGGCTCATCTCGCGGTATCCCGATGGCCGGTATGGGTCGGGCTTCGACGCGATAGCGCGGTAGCTGGGGTTATGGTGGGTTTGGTGCAGCGTGCGGCGCGATATGCTAGCCTGTGCCCATGAAGAAACTCGTGAACATAATCGGGGGCGGTCTCGCCGGTTCGGAAGCCGCCCTCCAGCTTGCCGCGCGCGGCGTGTCGGTGAACCTTCTCGAGATGCGCCCGGCGAAGCAGACGCCGGTCCATGCCGGCAGCGGCCTGGCGGAACTCGTGTGCTCGAATTCGCTCAAGAGCATGAAGGAGGACAAGCCCGCAGGCATGTTGAAGGACGAGCTCGCCCTGCTCGGCTCGCGGTTGCTGCACTGCGCGATTGCGGCGCGGGTGCCGGCTGGCGGCGCGCTCGCCGTCGATCGCACCGCTTTCAGCTCCGCCGTCGATGCGATGGTGGCGGCCGAGCCGAACATCACCCGGGTCGTGGGGGAGGCCATATCGCTTGGAAGCGAGGTACGTTACATCGACGCGGATGGGCGTGAGCAGGCGCTCGATGCTGCCGATGCGACGATCGTGGCGACGGGTCCGCTTACCTCCGATGCCCTCGCCGAGCAGGTGCGCGGGATCACGGGGTCCGACCATATGGCATTCTACGATGCCGCAGCGCCCATCGTCATGGCCGATTCGCTCGATTCGCGGGTGCTGTTCCGGCAGAGCCGCTACGACGACTCGGGCGACGGCGACTACTTGAACGCGCCGTTCACCAAAGAAGAATACGAGCGGTTCATCACTGAGCTCTTGCAAGCCGACCGGGTGATAGCCCGCGATTTCGAGACGCGCGACCTGTTCTGCGCCTGCCAGCCCATCGAGGAGGTGGCGCGCAGCGGGTTCGACGCCCCACGCCATGGCATGATGAAACCGGTCGGGCTCATCGACCCGCGCACCGGCCGGCGCCCGTATGCGGCAGTGCAGTTGCGCGCCGAGGATGCGCACGGGTCGAGCTACAACCTCGTGGGTTTCCAGACGAATCTCACGTTCCCCGAGCAGCGGCGCGTGTTCCGGCTCGTCCCGGGACTCGAGCATGCGGAGTTCGCGCGGTACGGCGTGATGCACCGCAATACTTTCCTCGATGCGCCGAGCCTGCTCGACGATTCGTTCAGGCTCCGCGGTTCCGAGACAATCTATTTCGCCGGTCAGGTCGCCGGCACGGAAGGGTATTGCGAGGCCATCATGTCGGGCTTGTATGTGGCGCTGCGCGTTTATGCGCGCCTCATCGAGACCGCCATGCGCCCGCTGCCCGGTACCACCTCGTTCGGGGCGCTCGTGCGCTATGCCACCGACCCCCGCACCGTCGACTACCAGCCGATGCATGTGAACTTCGGCGTGTTTCCGCCTATCGACCCGCCCATACGCAACAAGGGCCAGCGGTATCGCGCCTTCCTCGAACGTGAACGGGCCGACATGAAGGCATATGTCGACGAGCTCGCCGAAGCCGGCATCCTCGATGGCGACGATGCAGGCCACCGTGAATGGACGGCGCTGCTCGATGCGCTCGGCATGCGGGATGGCTCCGAGCGATGAGCGAGACGCGTGAGGTTGCGCTAGAACGTGAATGTACGGAAGCGGAGAGACTGCGCGCCGCCCGCGATGCCGCCGACCGGTTCTTGCAAGCGCTCGAGGTCGAGAGAAACGCCTCGGCCCACACCATCCGCTCATATGCCGCCGACCTCGATGCCTATCTGCGCTGGTGCGAGGCGAGGGGCGTCGATGCGCTGAAACCGGGGCGCCGTGCGCTGCG
>SUUF01000104.1 GCA_015062635.1 Coriobacteriaceae bacterium
GGGATGTTCCTGTTCAGAGTGAGGTATCTCGGGCCAGTGTGCCCGCATGTCCCAACGACAAGCCTGTAGGAGGGCAACCATGAAGTTTTTCCTGGACACCGCCGACCTTGACGAGATTCAAGAGGCAGCGAGCTGGGGCGCTTTGGCCGGCGTCACCACGAACCCGTCGCTTTACGCGAAAATCGGCGGCAAGCTCGACGATTTCCACGCGCACATGAAGCGCATCTGCGACATCGTCGGTCCCGACTGCCCGGTTTCGGCCGAAACCGTGGCCATGACCCGCGAGGAAATGGTGGCCGACGGCTTGAAGCTCGCCGAAATCGCCCCGAATATCGTCGTGAAGATCCCGACGATGGTCGAGGGCCTCGCCGCCACCAAGGAGCTCGCCAAGCACGGTGTGCCCGTGAACATGACGCTGTGCTTCAGCGTGCCGCAGGCGCTGCTGGCCGCCCGCGCCGGCGCCCGCTACATCAGCCCGTTCATCGGCCGTTTCGATGACATCAGCCAGGACGGCCTGGCCGAGGTCGGCAACATCATCGCCGCAATCGGCAACTACGATTTCTCGGATGCCACCGTCAACGGCGAGCAGGTCGAGATTATCGCCGCGTCCATCCGCAGCGCGAACCACGTGACGCAATGCGCGCTGATGGGCGCCGACATCGCGACCGTGCCCTTCGGCGTGCTGAAGAAGATGGTGCAGCATCCGCTGACCGACCGCGGTCTCGATAGCTTCATGAAAGACTGGGAGAAAGTGCAGAACGCGTAAATGGCCGAAGAAGAGCTGAACACGACGATGCCCGCCGCACCCGAGGCCGCCCCGGCCCCGGATGTTCCGGCGGAACCCGAGAAGAAGCGCCGCGGACGCCCGCGCAAGAACCCGCTGCCCGAGGCGGACGGTGCCGCTCCCGCGCCCGCCGCCGACGCCGAGGTCGAGAAGCCGAAGCGCCGCGGACGCCCGCGCAAGGTGACGACCGAAGAGGCCCCGCAGGCCGAAGGTGCCGCCGCCGAGACCGCGCCCGCCGCCGAGGCCGAGAAGCCGAAGCGCCGCGGCCGTCCGCGCAAGGTGGACGTCGAGGCTGCAGCCGCCGCATCCGCCGCCGAGGCGCATGCCCCGGTGCAGGAAGCAGCGCCCGAGGCCGCTGCGGCCGGTGTGCCCGAGCCCGAGAAGAAGCGCCGCGGCCGTCCGCGCAAGGTGGTCTCCGATGCCGCCGACGCTCCCTCGAAGGAACGCGATGCCAAGTCCGCCGATTCCCGCCCCGACCAGCAGGGCGAGGGGCGCCAGGGCAAGCAGCAGGACGCGTACCAGGACAACAACCGCCGCCGCAACCGCCGTGACAAGTTCCAGCGCCAGCGCAACAACAACAACCGCAACCGCAACCAGGTGGTCGAGCCGAAGACGAACAAGGACGAGCTCGCCGCCATGAAGGTGGCCGAGCTGCGCGAGAAGGCCGCCGAGCTCGATATGGACGTGAAGGGCATGCTGAAGGCCGACCTGGTCGAGGCGCTCTTCCAGGAGCTCGTGAAACGCGAGGGCTTCCGCGAGGTCGAGGGCATCCTCGACATCCTACCCGACGGGTATGGCTTCGTGCGCACGAAGGGGTACCTGCCCGGCGAGGGCGACGCCTACGTGAACCAGAGCATGATTCGCCGCAACCACCTGCGCAAGGGCGACTGGATCGCCGGCCAGATGCGCCCCGCCCGCGAGAACGAGAAGTTCGGTGCGGTGCAGCGCCTCGACACCGTGAACGGGAAATCGCCCGAGGAACTCGGCAACCGCGTGAAGTTCGCCGACCTCACGCCCGTCTTCCCCGACGAGCGTCTGACGATGGAACATGGCAAGAGCCAGCTCACCGCGCGCGTCATCGACCTCACGGCGCCCATCGGCAAGGGCCAGCGCGGCCTCATCGTCTCGCCGCCGAAGGCCGGCAAGACCACCGTGCTGAAGGACATCGCGGCGGCCATCTCGGCGAACAACCCCGAGGTGCACCTGATGTGCTTGCTCGTGGACGAACGTCCCGAGGAAGTCACCGACATGGAGCGCTCCATCAAGGGCGAGGTCATCGCGTCCACCTTCGACATGCCCTCCGAGAACCACATCGCCGTGGCCGAGCTCGTCATCGAGCGTGCGAAGCGCATGGTCGAGGACGGCCGCGACGTCGTGATCCTGCTCGACTCCATCACCCGCCTGGCGCGCGCTTACAACCTCGCGCAGCCGGCATCGGGCCGCGTGCTTTCCGGCGGCGTCGATTCCACGGCGCTGTACCCGCCGAAGCGCTTCCTGGGAGCCGCCCGCAACATCGAGCACGGCGGCAGCCTCACGATCCTCGCTTCTGCGCTCATCGACACGGGCTCGAAGATGGACGAGGTCATCTTCGAGGAGTTCAAGGGCACCGGCAACATGGAGCTCAAGCTCGACCGCAACCTGGCCGACCGCCGCATCTTCCCGGCCATCGACCCGGTCTCGAGCGGCACGCGCAAAGAGGAATTGCTGATGGACCCGCAGGAGGCCCCGCTCATCTGGGCGGTGCGCCGCATCCTCGCGAACCTCAACAACACCGAGCGCGCGATGAACATGCTCATCAAGAGCTTGCGCCAAACCGATAACAACACCGAGTTCCTGCTGCGCACGGCCAAGAAGATGCAGGGCCGCGCCGCAAGCGACATCGTGGAATTCTAAGGGTCATAGCCCTGAGCGTGACATGCAAGCCTATCGCGGGGCTGTCTCCGTGATAGGCTTCTGCACATCACGAGCAGAGCCGCATCGCCGGAGTTCGAAGCGAAGCGGAGGCGCGCACGGCAGCTACGGGCTCGCGCGTGCGCAGACCTGTCATAGAGGAGTTTTGACTATGGCTGACAAGACAGACAACAGGGGCGCCACGCCGGCCGCCTGGCCGGGCAGCGGGGTCGAATGGCCGGCCCGCGCCGTCGTGACCGCGGGCATGCCCTACGGCAACAAGGCGCTGCATTTCGGCCATGTGGGCGGCGTGTTCGTGCCGGCCGACTGCTATGCGCGCTTCCTGCGCGACCGCATCGGCGCCGACAACGTGCGGTTCGTCTCGGGCACCGACTGCTTCGGCAGCCCCATCAACGAGGGCTATCGCAAGAAGGTCGAGTCCGAGGGCTTTTCCGGCACCATCGAAGACTACGTGCAGGCCAACCATGATGCCCAGGTGGCGACGCTCAACGCCTTCGAGATCGGCCTCGACATCTACGAGGGCAGCAACATCGGCGTGGCCGGCAAGGTGCACCATGAATTCACCCGCCGCGTCATCGAGCGGCTGTACGAGAACGGCTACTTCGAGAAGCGCGAGACCTTGCAGTTCTACGACCCCAAGGCGGGCACGTTCCTGAACGGCCGCCAGGTCGAGGGCCGCTGCCCCGTGCAGGGCTGCAAGGGCGAGAAGGCCTACGCCGACGAATGCGACTTGGGCCACCAGTTCGACCCGGCCGAGCTCATCGCGCCGAAATCGACGATAACGGGCGAGGTTCCCGAATTGCGCCCGGCGCCCAACTGGTATTTCACGTTGCCCGATTTCGCCGACGTCGTCGAGGAATACGTGCGCGAGTGCGAGCGCCAGGGTGCGCGTCCGCTCGTCGGGCAGACGATTTCCGAGTTCCTGGCGAAGCCCATCATCTTCGTGAACACGCGCGACGAGGCCGAGGAACGCTACCGCGAGGTGGCCGACACGCTGCCGCCGCATGAGTTCCGCGCGCCCGAGAAGGGCAAGGCGAGCTTCGAGCTGGAATTCGCGAGCATCGACGAGCGCGATGTCGCCCGCGATGCGCTGATGGCGGCGGGCCTGCGCATCCGAACGGGCAAGACGCTCGTGCCGTTCCGCATCACCGGCAACATCGACTGGGGCATTTCGGTGCCCGAGCTCGACCCCGACATGGCCGGCCTCACCGTGTGGTGCTGGCCCGAGAGCCTGTGGGCGCCCATCAGCTTCACGCAGGCCGTTGCCGAGAAGCGCGGTTTGGGTCCCGACGACTGGAAGCGCTTCTGGACGCAGAAGGACGCCGTGGTGTACCAATTCATCGGGCAGGACAACCTGTATTTCTACGGCGTGGCGCAGCCGGCGCTGTGGGTGGGCCTGCAGGAGGGCAACCCGCGGCAGCTGCAGCCCGAGGAAGGGCACCTGCAGCAGGCGCATCTCATCGCGAACCATCATATCCTGTATGGCAAGTCGAAGGCATCGAGCTCGGGTGCGGTGAAGCCGCCGAGCGCCGACGAGCTGCTCGAGCATTACACGGCCGAACAGCTGCGCGCGCACTTCCTGGCGTTGGCCCTCGACCAGCGCGCCGTGGCCTTCAAGCCGAAGGTGTTCGACCCCGACCCCGAGGTGCGCGACAACCCGCGTATCTCAGACCCGGTGCTGAAGGAAGCGAGCCTGCTCACCAAGGTGTTCAACCGCCTGGCCCGCAGCTGCTTCTACGAGGCGAAGAACAAGTTCGACTGCTGCATGCCCCTGGGCACGCCCGCCGATGACGTTCGCCGCATGGCCTACAAGACGCTCGCGCGCTATGAGCGCACGATGGCGAAGGCCGAGCTGCATACCATCATGCAGATCATGGACGAATTCATCCGCTGGTCGAACAAGCGCTGGAGCGCCGGCATCAAGCGGGTCGAGACCGGCCTGGCCGAGGAGGGCGCCGATGTGGAGGCCCTCGAGGCCGAGCGTCGCCAGCTGCTGGTGGATTGCTTCTACCTGCTGCGCGTGTGCACGCTGCTGATGCATCCGGTGGCACCGGTCGGCTGCGAGATGATCTGCGAATACTTCCAGCTCGATCCGGCGCGGTTCTTCAGCTGGGATGCGAGCTTCTCGGGCCTCGACGAGCTGTGCCCCGCCGAATCGACGGCGGCCGGGATGCACCCGGTGAAGGAGCTGCTGCCGCGCGTGGACTTCTTCCCCGCGCATCCGAGCCAGTTCAAGTAAGAGGGAAACAGCCCATGAAATGGACCGCCCGGGACGGCGCCGTGCCGTCCCGGGCGGTTTGCGTACAGCGGGCATGCTCGCAAGCAGCTGGCCTCGCTGTCGGCCTCAGATATCGATGATGCGGTATTCGACGCTGTCGTCAATGCCCTCGGCCCGGTGGATGAGGGTGTAGAGGTCGGTGCCGAGGCCCTCGGCCACTTTCAGCAAGATGTCGACCGTGGGGTTGCCCGTGCCGTCCTCGATACGGCGCAACGTGACCCGGCTGATGCCGATCATCAGGGCGAAGCGCTGCTTCGAGAGCTCGCATTCCTTGCGGCGCAACGCGATGGCCCGACCGAGTTGATATTTGAATTCCGCTTCCATGTGTGCAAGTCTAAAGAGGGTGCGGGGAAGCGCTGGTTATTAGAATAGTCATTATTACCATTTCGTATAAAAAACTGCCTGCCGGTATAATCATAGGAATCTATGCAAAAAATGGCTATACGTAAAACAGATGGATAGCGGGCGCGGTCGGTGGCGCAGCGGGCGTTTCATGGCACAATGCCCGAAACCGGCATTGTCGTTCAATCGCTTGAAAGCACAGGTGGCGCCATGGCAGAATTCGTGTATCAGATGTACCGCGCGCGCAAGGCGGTGGGGGATAAGGTCATTCTCGACGATGTGACCTTGAGCTTCTTCCCCGGCGCGAAAATCGGCGTGGTGGGCCCGAACGGCATGGGCAAGTCGACGCTGCTGAAGGTGATGGCCGGCCTCGAGGAATGCTCGGCCGGCGAGGCGCGCCTGACACCGGGCTACACCGTGGGCATCTTGCTCCAGGAGCCGCCGCTCGAGGAGGACAAGACCGTCCAGGAAAACGTTGAGCTCGCATTCGCCGACGTGCTCGCGAAGGTGGCGCGGTTCAACCAGATCGGCGAGGAGATGGCCGACCCCGATGCCGATTTCGACGCGCTCATGGCCGAGATGGGCCGCCTGCAAACCGAGATCGACGCCGCGAACGGCTGGGATTTGGAAAGCCAGCTCTCGCAGGCCATGGATGCGCTGCAATGCCCCGACCCCGATGCCCCGGTGAGCGTGCTTTCCGGCGGCGAGCGGCGCCGCGTGGCGCTGTGCCGCCTGCTGCTCGAGGCGCCCGACCTGCTGTTGCTCGACGAGCCCACGAACCACCTCGATGCGGAATCGGTGCTGTGGCTCGAGCAATTCCTGAAAAGCTATCCGGGCGCGGTGCTCGCCGTCACGCACGACCGCTATTTCCTCGATAACGTGGCGGAGTGGATTTGCGAGGTCGACCGCGGGCAGCTCTTCCCCTACAAGGGCAACTATTCCACCTACCTCGAGACGAAGGCCGCACGTGTGGCCATGCAGGGCAAGCAGCGCGCGAAGCTCGCCAAGCGCATGGAGCGCGAGCTCGAATGGGTGCGTTCGAGCCCGAAGGCGCGCCAGGCGAAGAACAAGGCGCGTCTGGAACGCTACGAGCAGATGGTCGCCGAGGCCGAGGCGGCGAAGAAGCTCGACTACACCGACATCCGCATTCCCGTCGGGCCGCGCCTGGGCAACAAGGTGCTCGTGGCGCAGCATCTGCACAAGGCCTACGGCGACCGCGTGCTCATCGACGACCTCTCGTTCGAGCTGCCGCGCAACGGCATCGTCGGCATCATCGGGCCGAACGGCGTGGGCAAGACCACGCTCCTGAAGGCCATCGTCGGGCTCGAGCCGCTCGATGGCGGCACGCTCGAGGTGGGCGAGACCGTGAGCATCTCGTATGTCGATCAGGCGCGCGCCGGCATCGACGGTTCGAAGCGCCTGTGGGAGGTGGTGTCGGACGGGCTCGATTACCTGCAGGTGGGCGATACCGAGATTCCCGCGCGCGCCTATATCGCGAGCTTCGGCTTCAAGGGCTCCGACCAGCAGAAGCCCGCGAACGTGCTTTCCGGCGGCGAGCGCAACCGCCTGAACCTGGCGCTCACGCTGAAGCAGGGCGGCAACCTGCTGCTGCTCGACGAGCCGACGAACGACCTGGACGTCGAGAC
>SUUF01000105.1 GCA_015062635.1 Coriobacteriaceae bacterium
TGTGGGCGGATCTGCCGTGCCACGAACCCAGCCGGATTCGCCAAAAAATCGCCATCGTGAACGGTTCGTTCAGCCGATAATCGTTCACGATGGCGAATTTATTGGCTTTCTACCAGGGGAAATCGTTCACGATGGCGAATTTTTGGCCTCACGATGGCGAATTTTTGGCGAATCGGAGCTCGTGTTTGGCACGGCGCGCTCGCGTAACCCGCCAACCCCTTCCGGGGCCGCGTGAGGCATTGGCGGAAGGTGCGATGGCCTCCTGAACCCGCCGCGTTCCAGCTCATCATGCTCCTCACGGTCTTGTGATGCATCGGCAATTTCAAACCGACCGACGTCAACCGGCTCTAACAGGTGATACGAAGCGTGAAGTGTTTGGGGTATAAATAATTGAACACAGGGGACTGCCGCGCTCATGAAGCGAGTGCCACCAGCAGCGGAGAAAGGACAGACATGCTCGAAAAGGTTGACCTCAAGGCAAAGAAGATGCCGAAAGAGGAATACAAGCCCATCCACGACGAGCTCATCGGGAAACTCGTCGTGCTGCAACAGCAGGCCCGATCTGCGGGCGTGGGGCTCGTGGTGCTCGTGGAGGGCTGGAGCGGCGCCGGCAAGGGCAGCCGCATCTCGGAGCTCGTGTACGAGCTGGACGCACGTGCCACGAAGGTGCACGTGACCGAGGACATCAACCCGAAGGCCGCCAGCGAATTCCCCGGGATCAAGCAGGGCGTGACCGGCCCCGACCCGCTGATGAAGCAGTTCTGGCAGGCACTCGGCGAGCGCGGCGAGATAACGTTTTACGACCGCGGCTGGTACACCGCAGCTGCCGAGCAGATGTTGTTCGGGCTGACGGGCGCCGACCCCAAGGAGCTGAAGAAACTCACCAAGAAGCTGAAGGATCTGCCCGAGGGCCAACGCGGTGCCGCCGCCGCGCGTAATGCGCTGGTGCAAGACGCCGTCGGAGCCTACCGCGATATCGCCTGCAGCTTCGAGCAGATGCTCGTCGACGACGGATATGCCGTCGTGAAGCTGTTCGTGCACGTTTCCAAGAAGGCGCAGAAAGAGCGCCTCGAGGCCCTTCGCAAGAACCCCGACACCGCCTGGCGCGTGAGCAAGAGCAAACTCGCGCTGACGAAGTACTACGATGATGCCTACGAGGTCTACGACCGTCTGCTGGAGGGCACCGACTTCGCGCAGGCGCCCTGGACCGTCGTGAACGGCGAGGACCGCCGCGCCGCGAACATCCAGATAGCGCAGGCTCTCGTCGACGCGCTCGAGCATGCGCTGGCCGCCGGCCCCGACGCCGCCGCCGAGGAGGCCAAGGCCAAGGCCGCCGAGAATTCTGCCGCGCTGGCCGGCGGTGCCGATGGCGGCGCCGAAGGCAAGCAGGTAGACGACGCGGAAGCGCAGGTCAGGGAATACGAGGAGAAGGCCGCCACGCAGCGCGCGCTCGCACCGCGCGGATCCCGATACCTGATAATGGCGGGCTACCCGCAGATTGACCACGCGAAGCCCAAGCCGCGCATCGACGATGCGGAAGAATACCGCGCAGCGCTCAAGAAGGAGCAAGGGCGCTTCCGCAAGCTGCAAGAGGAGATGTATCGCAAGGGCGTGCCGCTGATGATCATGTACGAGGGCTGGGACGCGGCAGGCAAGGGCGGCAACATCAAGCGCATCGCCCAGGCCATCGACGCCCGCGCCTACCAGATATTCCCCTCGCCGGCCCCCTCGAAGACCGAGCTGGCACACCCGCACCTGTGGCGCTACTGGACGCGCCTGCCCGAGGCGGGCAAGGTGGGCATCTACGACCGTAGCTGGTACGGCCGCGTGCTCGTGGAACGCGTCGAGGGCTTCGCGACGCCCGAACAGTGGGGCCGGGCCTACGACGAGATCAACGCCTTCGAGCACCAGCTCGTGCAATGGGGCGCCGTGCTGCTGAAGTTCTGGGTGGACATCACGCCCGACGAGCAGCTCGCCCGGTTCGAGGCGCGTGCGGCCGACCCCGCCAAGACCTGGAAGCTTACCGACGAGGATTGGCGCAACCGCGAGAAGTACCCGCTGTACAAGGCGGCTGTCGACGACATGTTCCGCCTAACGTCCACCGAGTTCGCGCCCTGGACCGTGCTGGAAAGCGACAGCAAGTACTACGCGCGCATCCAGGCCCTGCGCGCCATCAACGAGGCACTCGAGGCTCGCCTGCATAAGTGAGGCGACGGCGGGCGACTCGACAGGGGGCGCCCGTCGCGCCCCCCCTTCAGGAAGGTAAGACATGGCCGATACCCCTACCGTGAGCGCGAACCTGACCGATACGGACAGCGCCGAAGCCCGGGCTCGACGCCGGCGCGAGAAACAAGCCAACCTATCGGCGTCCGAGAAGCTGAAAAGCAATGCCACCGTGGTCGTGGCGGTCATCGCGGGCGTGGTCACATCGCTCGTGAAGTTCATCGCGGCGTCCATCACAGGGTCGTCGGCCATGTTCTCGGAGGGCATCCATTCGATGGTCGACGCCATCAACGACTCGCTGCTGCTGGTGGGGAACAAGTTGTCGAAGCGCCCGCCCGACGTGAAGCACCCGTTCGGGTACGGTTCCGAAGTATACTTCTACAGCCATACGGTGGCGCTCGTCATCTTCGTGCTGGGCGGCGGCTTCGCCATGTACGAGGGTTTCCAGAACGTCATGGCGGGCGGGCATCCCATCGAGAATCCGCTCATCAACTACATCGTGCTGGGCATTGGCATCGTGGTGGAGGGGTTCTCGCTTTCCGTGGCAGTGCGCACCGTGAACGAGGCGCGTGGCGACATGCGCATCATGGCCTACATACGCGAATCCAAGAGCCCCACGAACATCACCGTGTTCTTGGAGGACACAGCGGCGGTGGTCGGCATGGCCGTGGCGCTTGTGGGCAACATCCTTTCCACGGCCACGGGCAACTACGTGATAGACGCATGGGCATCGGTCGTCATCGGCGGCATCATGGCGTTCATCGCCATAATCCTGCTGCGGGAGACGCGCAGCCTGGTCATCGGCGAGGGCATGGGCGTGGACGAGGTCAAGGAGGTCATCTTCCTCGTCGAGAGCGACCCGGCCGTCATCAAGTGCGGGCGCGTGCTGTCGCTGTACCTGGGTCCCGAGGACCTGCTGATCAACCTGGACGTGACCTTCAAGGAGCACCTTGCGGAAGGCGAGGTGCTCATGGCGATCGACCGCATCGAGGATGACGTGATGGGGGAGTTCCCGCAGGCGACCCGCGTGTTCATAGAGCCCGAGAGCCTGAACCTGGTGTACCGGCAGCGCCGAGATCGCCGGCTCGCGTACGAGGCCTATGCCGAGGACAAGCTGCTGGTCGAGCGTGTTGGCGCGCACGTGGCGAAGAGGCATCGCCGTGATGCGCGGATCGTGGAGGGCCTGAAGGACCGCCGGGCGCAGCGGCGCGAGGCTATCGCGGCCGCCTACGACCGGGCGCGCTTCCCCGAGGCGGCGCCGGAAACGCCAACTCAGGGCCCGGCTCGCAAGAGGCTCTTCAGCGAGATTCCGCGCATCGAGGGCGAGCGCATCGTGCTCGACCGGGTCGTCGACGCCGATGCCGACGCCTTGCGCGACCTGATAGAGAACCCGCTTGTGCAGCGCTACCTGCCCACCTACCTATTCGAGAAGCAGTTCGACGACGCGCACGAGGCCATCGCGCAGCTCTATGGCGAGCTGTTCCAGAACAGGGAATCGCTCATCCTGGCCATTCGCGACAAGGAGACGGGCGAGCTCGCGGGCTTGGCCGAGTTCTACGGCCTGCGCGACGAGCTTCACAAGGTGAGCGTCGGCTACCGCCTGCGCGAGTGCTTCTGGGGCAAGGGGTTCGCCACCGAGGCTGCGCGCCTGATGGTGGGGTACCTGTACGGCGAGACCGACATCGAGATCATCACGGCCTCGACGATGGTCGAGAACGAGGCTTCCGCGCATGTGCTCGAGAACGCCGACTTCATCCGCACGGCCCGTGGCGTCGAGGAGGACTGGGGCTTCGCCGAGCCCACCATCGTGGACAAGTGGTTCTGCTAGAGCTCTGCCAGATTCGGGCAGGATGGTACACTAGGGTCAACGCTTTGCCTCCCACTCGTCTTCGGAGGCCGAGGTCTCGGCGCGAAAGGCCAGCATACTATGGAAGCTTCCAATCCCTTCAGCATCGACGGACTCATGAAGTCTTCCGAGCCTTTGAAGGCAAGGGGGCTTGGCATTCGCGGGCTGTTCAGAGTGGCGATTCTCGTGGTCGTCGCCATCGCGTCGATCGCGCTTGTCACCATCAGCTTCACGAACGTCACCAGCGCCGAGCGGACGAGGGCGGAAGCATCGATGCTCAGCGAGGCCAACTACCTGTGCCTGCAGCTGGAATCCCTTGGCAAACGCGCGGATGCATTTGGCCGCATTGCTGATTCGACGGAATCCGATTCGCAGGCGCTGCGGGCGAAGAACCCCGATGAATACGACCTGCTCTCCGACCCCATTGGCGATGTGCTTTCCGGCTATACGCTCGCCGAGACCGGCACGGTCTTCATTTCCGCCGACGATACGGTCGTGTCGAGCGACGATGCACGCGTTCCCGCTGGCGCCGACATACGGGCGCTCTTGGGAGACGAGGTGCATGGCGCGATAGGCGAAAGCCTTAAGAGCGGTGGCCTGCAGCTCATACCGTATAACGGCGTATTCGACGAGCCAGGCGGCGAGGGCGCCTATGGCAGCAGAGACGAGGATGCGTATCTGCTGGCCAAGCAGCAAAGCGGCTACACCGTGGCGATCATAGAGCCGACGAGCATGGTTTTCAGGGACCGCAATGCCATCATGGCCCGCGAGACCGTCGTCAGCATCGTGCTGTTCATACTGGTATCTCTCATCGTGGATCGCCTGCTCAGTCTTTTGGTTGCACGCCGCATCGACAAGACCAACGAAGCGCTTCAGCGCATCACGTCGGGCGAACTCGAGACCCGCGTCGAAGCGGAGGGGACGCGTGAGTTCAGGTCGCTGGCGTCTGGCATCAACGTGACCGTCGAAGCGCTCCAAGGTTGGATTGCGGAAGCGGAGGCGCGCATGGAGTCAGAGCTTTCCGCTGCGCGGGCTATCCAGAGATCCGCCCTGCCGTCCACGTTCCCGCCTTTCCCCGACATCCCCGAATTCGACCTTTACGCGACCATGGATGCCGCGCGTGAGGTTGGCGGCGACTTCTACGACTTCTTCCTCCTTCCAGATAGCGGTCCCGGTTCGGGCAAGCTGGTCTTCCTGATTGCGGACGTGTCGGGCAAGGGCGTGCCGGCGGCGTTGTTCATGATGAAGGCCAAGACGCTCATTCGCCGCGAGCTGCAGAGCGGATCCGATTTGAGCCGGGCTATCGAGCGGGCCAATGTCGAGCTGGCCGAGGGCAACGACGCATGCATGTTCGTGACGATGTGGGTTGGCGTGCTCGATTACGCAACGGGGCACGTCGAATACGTGAACGCGGGGCACAACCCACCGCTGTTGTGGCAGGCGGAAGGTGGCTGGCGCTGGCTGCAGGAGCGCTCCGGATTGCCTCTCGGCCTGATGGACGTCGGGTTGTACAACGCCTACTCGTTTGATTGCGGTGCCGGCGACAAGGTTCTGATGTACACCGACGGCGTGACAGAGGCCATGAACGTCGACGAGGAGCTTTTCGGCGAAGAGCGCCTTGAGGCCGTGGCCAACACGGCAACCGACGAATGTCCCGAGGCCCTGGTCAAAACGGTGCGCGGCAGCGTCGCCTCCTTCGCGCAAGGCGCGGAACAGTCCGACGACATAACCATCCTGTCGCTCGAAGCGAGGCTGCGCGCTTAACGCGACAAGCCGGCGAGCCCAAAGAGTTGCGCCAAGCTTCACTCCAAGCCGGCGAGCAGTTCCATGAGGTCTTGGAAGAACGGGAAGGGGTCCTGCTTCTTGAAGTATCCGCCTTGGAAGTAGCTGTGGTTCGCGCGGACGTCGGGCATGACGTTCCAGATGCCCTTCGCGATGTGTGCGCGGTCGAGCGGTTGCTGGGGGTCTCCGAAGGGTGCTCGCGCGGACACGGTGTTGACGAGCCCGTCGTTGGCATGCCATTCGTCGTCTAGTGCCTGCCCCGCCTTCGTCGTGCCGTTGTAGCGGCCTATGAGCAGGGAGGACTTGAAGAACAGCGGCTCTGCGAGGGTGGGGTCGGGCACGCGTGTGCCGCCTTCGCCGGGCATCGTGGCATCGCATGCTGCCGAGAGATAATAGACGTGCGGCAGGAGGGAGATGCGGGTGTTGATGGCCTGCGCGTTGTCGACGCGCATGTCGAAGCTCGCCCAGTCGCGCTCGTCGCGGCCGTCGCCCTTTATCTTCGTCCGGGATTTCATCAGCCGGTCGAGCAGCTTGTGCTTCAGGGATACCTGAACATGCTTGGTGTCGAATTTCGGGTCGAACGCCAGGTCGTAGGCCGTTGTCCCGTTGCTCGGGGCGGCGATCGTCGCAATCGCGTGCACGCGGTTTCCCATGCCGCCGGCGAAGAGGGGGGAGAGGTTGCCTGCAGGCGTGACGGCGCGTTCAACCGCGTCGCCGTGTGCCAGCAGCTCTGCGAAAAGGCGGATGGTGACGCCGCCGAACGAGTGGCCGATGAGCACCAGCCGCGTGTTCTCGTTCCATGCGGGAATCAGCGCGTTTCCCGTGAAATCGCGCCCGAACCGCTCGTGCCGGTATTCATCGCTGTGGGACACGCCGTAGTCGGTTCTGGTGCCGGCGATTTGGGCATACAGTTCGCAGGCGCGGTCCCAGGCGCTGCCCTGCGGCGACACGCTTGCGGCATAGGCATCATATCCCAGGCTGCGAAGCTTCGCGATCACGTCGCCCGCGCTTCCGCCCCAGTAGGGCTTCTTCTGGTATTCCTTGTCATACTGGCCGCAGCCGTTCAGACCATGGCAGAAAACGTATGTGG
>SUUF01000106.1 GCA_015062635.1 Coriobacteriaceae bacterium
GTGTCCTCGCCGTGCAGGCACACATAGCGCCCGTCGGCCGTGCGCCAGATATCGGTCTCGATGCCGTAAATGCCCGCGGCAGCGGCAGCCTGCTCAAAGGCCGGTATCGTGTTCCCCCGGTAGTCAGAGCTTACTTTCCCCTGGTGGGCGACGTATCGGTACTCGGTGGCGAGGGCTGGTGCCGCCAGCAGACACACCGCCAGCACCACGAAAAAGGCGCAGGCCAGCGCATTGCCGGCCTGCATCCAATAAGCGGTTCGCCTTTGTTTCATATACGATTCGCTACAACCTTCCCAGGTAGCCCAGGATGGAACGCGCGGCTTCCTTGCCGGTGCCCATGGCCTGGATGACCGTCGCGGCGCCGGTGGTCACATCGCCGCCGGCAAACACGCCGGGGATGTTCGTCGTGTGCCATTCCTTGTCGGTGCGGATGCGCCCGCGGTCGTCTACGGCCAGGCCGGGGGTCGATTCCTGCACCAACTGGTTCGGGCGGTTGCCCACGGCCACGACAACCATGTCGACCGTCATCGGGAAACGCGAGCCCGGAATCTCGACCGGACGGCGGCGGCCCGAAAGGTCGGGGCTGCCAAGCTCCATCTTCACGCAGTCGAGGCGACGCACCCAACCGCGGTCGTCGGCGATGATCTCAACCGGATTCGTGAGGAAGCGGAACTTGATGCCCTCTTGCTCGGCGTGCAGCACCTCTTCCTCGCGGGCGGGCAGCTCTTCACGGCTGCGACGATACACGATGGTCACGTCCGCACCGAAACGGCGCACGGTGCGCGCCGCGTCCATGGCCACGTTGCCGCCTCCGATGACCACGCAGGTGCGGCCCATGAACAGCGGGGTCGCCGACTCGGGGAACTCGTAGGCCCTCATCAGGTTCGTGCGCGTAAGCAGCTCGTTCGCCATCATCACGCCGTCGTACATCTCGTCGGGAATGCCCAGGTAGATGGGTGCGCCAGCGCCGCTCGCGATGTACACGGCGTCGAAGCCCATGTCTTCCATCAGCTCGGGGATGTCATACAGCCGGCCCACCACGGCATTGAGCTCGAACTTGACGCCATGCGCCTCGAGCGTCGCGACCTCGCGCGCCACCAAACGCTTCGGAAGGCGGAATTCGGGGATGCCGTAGGAAAGCACGCCGCCCACCTTGTGCAGCGCCTCGAACACGGTGACGTCCACGCCTTCGCGCGCAAGCTCGTCGGCGCAGGTGAGCGACGAGGGGCCGCTGCCGATGCAAGCAACCTTCTTGCCGCGCACGCGCTCCTTGGCGGCGTCGTAATCGAAGAGCGGCTCTTCATCATCGGGTTCATGCGCATCGTGGAAATCGGGGTCGTGCTCCCTGTTCTTGCGGGCATTCTCGGCCACGTTCGCCATGATGGCCGCCGCACCGCGCTCGCGGGCGATAGGCGCGTTGTAGGCGCGGGTCATCTCGTCGGTCACGGGTTCGAGCTCGTCGGGATGGTCGAACGCCCAGTCGGCCACGAAACGCTCGAGGTAGCCGATGCCCACCGGCTCGCCCTTGCGTCCCAGCACGCACTTCGACTCGCACTGCGTTTCCTGCGGGCACACGCGACCGCAGATGGCGGGCAGCGCGTTGCGGTGCTTGATGATGGAATACGCCTTCGCGAACTCGCCATGGGCGACGGCCTCGATGAAGTGCGGAATGGGCACGCTCACCGGACAGCCGTGCATGCACGAGGGCTTCGGGCAGTCGAGGCAGCGCTTCGCCTCGTTGATGGCCATTTCAGGCGTATAGCCCAGCGCGACCTCGTTGAAATTGGCGATGCGGCCGGGAGCGGGCTGCTCGGGCATCGGGGTCTTCGTGGTCTGGCGGTTGATCTGGTCTTTGCTCGGACGATGCCTTCCGTCGGGAAGCACGCCGCGTTCTTTGGTGTCACTCATGATTCGTCCTCTATCTGCGGGCTGCTATGCGCGGCGCATCGTGGCTTCAGGATGGTTGCGGCGGTAGTTGTTCAGCGCCTGCGTCTCGTACTGGCGGAACTGCACGCTGCGCTCCATGACGCTCGTGAAGTCCACCTCGTGCCCCTCGAAGTCGGGGCCGTCGATGCACGCATGCTTGTACTCGCCGTTCACCTTCACGCGACAGCAGCCGCACATGCCCGTGCCGTCGATCATCACCGTGTTCATCGAAACCAGCGTGCGGATGCCGTATTCCTTGGTCAAGCGGCATACGAAGTCCATCATCACCACCGGGCCGATGGCGATGACCAGGTCGTAACGGATACCGGCATTCAGGCGCTCGCGCAGGGCGTCGGTCACGAAACCGCGACGGCCGTTGCTGCCATCGTCGGTGACGATGATCAGGTTATCGCAGGCCGCCTGCAGCTTTTCGCCCATGAAGATGAGGTTCGCGGTGCGGAAGCCCGCGATGAGGTCGACCTCGATGCCCTTGTCATGCAGCTCCTTGGCCTCGGGATACGCGATAGCGCAACCCAAGCCGCCGCCGATCACCGCCACGCGCTTGGCATCGCCGAAATCGGTCGGCTTGCCCAGCGGGCCCACAAGGTCGAGCAGGGCATCACCCGGATGAAGCGCCGCCAGCTGCATCGTCGTGGCACCCACCTTCTGGAACACCACGGTCACGGTGCCGGCTTCGACATCCACTTCGTTCACGGTAAGCGGAATGCGCTCGCCGGTCTCGTCAATGCGCAAGATGATGAACTGCCCCGGCTGATGCTTGCGCGCGATGGCAGGCGCCTCAACCACCATGCGCACGACCTCGGGGTTGAGGTCTTGAACTTCGATAATCGGATACATCTCACTCCTCCGATTGCGTTGAATTGCTCCATGTCTCCCAAGTATTTTTGGGCACACCAAATTAGATATAATACCTGTTTTCGAGATTTTTGCATCCCCGCTATCGGCAGAAGAGCTCCTTGTTTCGATTATCGGGGCAGTTTCGTGCATGCCGCACTCGCATCGCGCATCGAATGTGCGGGGGATGCTTCACCTTGCGATTGGCCCATGCGGCCAACCGGTGCGCTCGTTACCCGTTCAGCAGCTGACCCAGGCGCTCGAAATCGGCCTGCAGCACAGGGCGCTGGCTGCCGTTGCGCAGCACATACGCCGGGTGATACACGGGAAACACCTGGAAGCGTCCGGCCTGGTGCACCTGCCCGCGCATCTTCGTGATGCCCTTATCGGTTTTCAGGATGAACTTCATCGCGAAATTCCCGAGCGTGACGATGTACTTCGGGTCGATGGTGCGGGTCTGTTCGCGCAGGAAATACGAGCACGCTTGAATCTCGGGCGCCTGCGGGTTGCGATTTCCCGGCGGGCGGCACTTCAACACGTTCGCGATGTAGATATCCTCGCGCTTCAGGCCGGCATACCCGAGCATCTCGTTCAGCAGCTGGCCGGCACGGCCCACGAACGGCTCGCCGCGCAGGTCTTCCTGCTCGCCGGGCGCCTCGCCCACGATGAGCACGTCGGCATGGGGGTTGCCCACGCCGAACACGAGGTTGGTGCGGCCTTGCCACAGTTCGCACCCGCGACAACGACTCGCCTGGTCGTACAGCGTTTCCAGAGGAATTTTCTCGTGTTGTACCATCGCAGCTCCCACCTTCGGTTTCGCCAAGAGTATACGCCAGCTGGGGTTGAATGTTACGTTTCCTCGGAGCCTTTGTTGCATCGCGCACGATGTTACGAAGGCTCCGAGGAAACGTAACATTCTGGAAAGGGCATGCGCTTGGGCATACACGGCTATAATGGTTCGGATATCGAACCGAACCAGAGGAATTGCAGCGCATGGAAGAGATACTCAACGGCTTCACCGGCTTCGCCAAGAAAAACTCCGGCTTCACGATGCCGAAGAACGCCCGCACGCCCGAAGGGACCGTCGTGGCCTTCGGCGAACAGGAGCTCGAGAGCATCGACGACCGCGATCGCCGCTGGTCGTGGGTGGAAATCAACCTGCGCGCCATTCAGCAGAACACGCTGAACATCAAGCGCCTGCTGCGCCCCGACACGAAGCTCATGGCGGTGGTGAAGGCCGACGCCTACGGACACGGCGCCGTGCGGTGCGCGAAGGCGAGCCTGAGCGCGGGCGCCGACTGGCTCGGCGTCTCGACGGTGAACGAGGGCATCGAGCTGCGCAATGCCGGCCTGAACGCGCCCATCCTCATCCTCGCCGAGCCGCCGATGGAAGCCATCCCGCTGCTGCTGAGCTACCGGATAACCCCGGCTGTGTTCCATCCCGAGTTCGCCATCGCCTATGGCGAGGCCGCCGACCGGCATGGCATGCGCGCGCCCTTCCACCTGGCCGTGAACACGGGCATGAACCGCATCGGCGTGCGGCACGACGAGGTGCTCGACTTCATGCAGCAGGTGGCATTCCACCGCGCGCTCGACCTCGAGGGCACGTTCACGCATTTCGCGACATCCGACTGCGAGGAAACCTTCGACTTCAAGATCCAGGTGCGCCGCTTCACCGAGGCCATCAACGCGATGAAGGCGTCGGGCATCAACCCCGGCATCGTGCATGCCGCCAATTCGGCCGCCATCATCCGCTACCCCGAAACGCATTTCGACATGGTGCGCTTGGGCATCTCGCTGTACGGCTTCCACCCGTGCAAGGAAACGCGCCGGCTCATCAAGCTGTACCCCGCGATGACGGTGAAGGCGCGCATCACCGAAGTGAAGACCGTGCCCATGAGCGAGGGCGTGAGCTATGGCATGCACTACCGCTCGCCCGGTTCGGTGAAAATCTGCACGCTGCCCGTGGGGTATGCCGACGGCTACCGGCGCGGGCTTTCGGGCCGCGTGAGCGTGGTGCTGGCCGGCCGGCGGTTCCCGCAGGTGGGCAATATCTGCATGGACCAGTGCATGTTCGAGGTCGATTTGCGCAGCCAGGGCGGAATGCGCCGCGTCGACCCGCGCATCGGCGACGTGGTGACGCTCGTGGGCGCAGAGGGCGACGCGTTCGTGACCATCGACGAGCAGGCCGACATCTGCGGCACCATCCAGCACGAAATCGCGATCGGCTACAGCCTGCGCATGCCGCGCTATTGGTTCTAGCCGCTGGGGAAAACGGGCGGGAGAAGCGCCCGTGCGCTTATTGCGGGCCCCGGCTTTCGGTCGCTAGGCGAACAGCACGCACGGAACGACGCATACGGCGAGTCCGAAAGCCAGCATGACGGCATCGGCGGGGCGCATTTTCAGCAAGGCAAGCGTCGTGTGGGTTTCCCCCATGCCATACGCACGCACATCCATCGCGGTTGCGATGCGCGAAGCGCGCCGATACAGGCTCACGAGCCACGGAACCATCACCGGCACCCAGGCGTTCACGCGCCGCCACAAACCTCCCACGCCAAATGACGCCCCACGCGCCATCTGGGCAAGCTTCGTCTCCTGAAGCTCCTCGAACGCGAGCGGAATGAACCGCAGCGCCAACGTGAAGGTGAGCGCGATATCGTTGACGGGCACGCGAAGCCGTTCCAGCGGACGCATGAACCATGCGAGGCCTTCGGTAAGGCGCGTCGCGGGCGTGGAGTACGCGACCAGCAGGCTCGCCACCACCATGCAGAGGATGCGCACGCAATAGAACAACGAACGGACCAGGCTCGCTGGCATGAAATGCCATCCCGCCACCAGGGCCACGGGCGCCGCACCTTCGAACACGCCCGCCGATACGCCGCCGACGCCATATGCGGTTGCCAACACGTCGGGGTTCAACGTGAACGAGTTCACCACCACGGCGAACGCCATCAAAACGTAAAACGGAATGAGCGAGCGGGCGATAACGCCCAGCGGCAGCCTCGATGCCGCTAGTGCGAGCACCACCGCCGCAACCAGCACCCCGAGCCCGCGCCAGGTGGTGACGACGAACAGCGCGATGGTAAGCGCGATGAGCAGCACGAGCTTCACGCGGGGGTCGAGTTCATGCACGGGGCTTTCCCGCGGGTAGTATGTCTGCGGAATGCGCATTGGCACATGATACCGCAGCCAGCCCGTCGAACCCTCCCCAACGGAAAAGGGCCGCCCCGAAGGACGGCCCCCTGCATGTTGCGTGTTCGCGACAGACTAGCGGTTGATGTTGTAGAACGCGGACATGCCGGCATACTGGCCAGCATCGCCCAGCTCGTCCTCGATGCGCAGGAGCTGGTTGTACTTGGCAACGCGGTCGGAGCGGGCCGGAGCGCCGGTCTTGATCTGGCCGGTGTTGCACGCCACGGCGAGGTCGGCGATCGTGTTGTCCTCGGTCTCGCCGGAACGGTGGCTCATGACGCACGCATAGCCGGCCTGCTTGGCCATCTGAATGGCCTCGAGGGTCTCGGTGAGGCTGCCGATCTGGTTCACCTTGATGAGGATGGCGTTCGCGCAACCGAGCTCGATGCCCTTGGCCAGACGCTTGGAGTTGGTGACGAACAGGTCGTCGCCCACGAGCTGCACGCGGTCGCCGATGCGGTCGGTGAGCTTCTTCCAACCATCCCAGTCTTCCTCGGACATGCCGTCCTCGATCGAGATGATCGGGTACTTGTTCACCAGGGCCTCCCAGTAGTCCACCATCTCGTCGGCGGTGAGCTCGCGGCCCTCGCCGGCCAGCACGTACTTGCCGGTCTCGGCGTTGTAGAACTCGGAGGATGCCGGGTCCATGGCGAACATGATGTCCTCGCCCGGCTTGAAGCCAGCAGCCTCGACGGCCTGCATCAGGTACTGCAGCGGTTCCTCGTTGGTCTTGAAGTTCGGGGCGAAGCCACCCTCGTCGCCGATGCCGCCGCCCAAGCCGGCATCATGCAGGACCTTCTTCAGCTTCGCGTAAATCTCGGCGCACCAGCGCAGGCACTCGGCAAAGGAGGAGGCGCCCACCGGCATGATCATGAACTCCTGGAAGTCCACGTTGTTGTCGGCATGCACGCCGCCGTTCAGGATGTTCATCAT
>SUUF01000107.1 GCA_015062635.1 Coriobacteriaceae bacterium
TCGGCCATCGCCAAGATCGAGGCTGGCGAAAGCGAGGTACCGCTGTCCAAGCTGGTGCCGTTCGCGCAGGCGCTCGATACCACGGTGGAGCGGCTGTTGGAAGGCCTTGAATATGAAGGCGACCATGCGCTGCGCAACCAAGCGGGCAGGCGCCTGACTCCCTACGGCCAGGGGCCCCGCGTCGCGGCCGTCATTCTTGCCGGTGGGCATTCCACTCGCAACCGGCAGAATATCCCGAATCAATTCGTCAACATCCTGGGCAAGCCTGTCATCGGGTATTGCATGGAAGCGTACCAGCGCCACCCGCTGATAG
The DNA here is from genome assembly GCA_015062635.1 of Coriobacteriaceae bacterium. Taxonomy (GTDB): domain Bacteria; phylum Actinomycetota; class Coriobacteriia; order Coriobacteriales; family Eggerthellaceae; genus UMGS1519. The sequence continues at coordinate 314 of SUUF01000107.1, forward strand.
ACGACATCTTCGTGGTGTGCCTGCGCGAATACCATGATGTGTTGGCGGCTTACGCGCAGCGGTTCGGCATCGGCAAGCTCGCGGGCATCCTGCCCGAGGCCGCCACCGGCGTGCAATCCGTGCGTGCTGGTTTCGAGCAGGCCGTTCACGCGGGGTACCGCCACAGCGACATCATCGTGTTCCAGGAGTCGACCCGTCCGCTTGTCACCGAGGAGATGATCACGCGTATCGTCGGCGCGGCGCGGGAGTGGGGGAGCGCCATCACAGGCAGTTCCATGGCCGACAACGTGCAGTTCTACCGCACGTCCGACGGCGGGTTCAAAAGCTTGGACAGGGAACGGGTGGTTGATTTGCAATCGCCCGACGCCCATAGCATCTCGCATTTGCGCGAGGTGTTCGAGCTGGCCGATGCCCAGTCGCATCCATGCCTCGAAAGCAACCTCGGCATGCTCATGCACGAGCTGGGGCTGCCCCTTCACTTCTGCCACGGCCCGCGCAACAACGTGAAAATCGTGCGGCAGGAAGACGTGGACGTGGCCGCTGCCCTGCTGAAGCGTCGCCTATAGAGGCGTTCCCCGCAGGGACGCAGCGTTTCCCGCCGGTCACCAATTCCAACCATTGCTCCTGTCGCTGTCGCAGCTCATCAAGCGGTTCCGAAGCGGACACGCTGCCAAATTATTATTCCGTGCTCGTGAGAGCCATGTATTTGGGAGGGTCATGAACGTAGCCATCGTACTCGCCGGGGGAACCGGCACCCGCGTGGGGGCGAACGTCCCCAAGCAGTTCATCGAGGTGCTGGGCAAGCCGGTTCTGGCGTATACCCTGGAGGTGTTTCAGGCCAACCCCAACATCGACGCCATCGAAGTTGTATGCCATCGCGATTGGGTGGGCAAGGCCGAGGAAATCGTTTCGGAATACGGGATTGACAAGGTTCGCTGGATTTGCCTGGGTGGTACCACGTTCCAAGAATCAACCTACAACGGCGTCGTGAACTTGCGTAACGAGCTCGCATCCGATGACATCGCCGTCATCACCTTTGGCGCGGGGCCGATGATTCCGCACGAGGACATCGACGATTCCATCCGTGTGTGCGAGCTGCATGGCAACGGCATCAGCTCGGCCGACATGAGCCTGTGCACCTGCATCAAGGACGACGAGGAATCGACCACGCAAAACATCATCCGCGAGACGCTCAAGGGCTTCGCGGCTCCGTGGACCTTCCGATACGGCGAGCTGCTTGAGGCTTATGACACCGCGGTTGAGCGCGGGATTCTCGACGAGCTCGAGCCGCATACCACGTCGCTGTACCTGGCGCTGGGCAAGCGCCTGTGGTTCTCGAAGTGCACGACAAGCCAGGTGAAGATCACCCAGAAATCGGACCTCGACCTGTTCGAGGGGTACCTGCTGCTGCAGGAGAAGCGCCGCCGCGAAGCTGCGTGCGGGAATGCCGGAATCGAAGCCTAGAGGAGGGCAACAATGATCGCATACAAGGAATTCGAGGTAGTGAAGGCCCTGTTGGGCGGCGAGGTCTTGACCCCGCAGGAAATCTACGACCGCACGCGCCACTACGTGTTCAAGAACGCCGACGAGGTAGCGGGCCTGCTTGCGAGCCTGGAGGCGAAGGGCTACGTTCAGGATGGGCTGCTCACGCCCCTGGCGCATAAGGAAATCGAGCCGTGCCGCGTGAACAATGCCATCATCTTGGCCGCCGGCGGCGAAGACATCACCGCCAAATCGGTTTACTCCATGCCCAAGGGCCTGTTCATGAAGAACGGCGAGACGCTCATCGAGCGCCAGATTCGCCAGCTGCGCGAGGCCGGCATCGAGGACATCACCGTGGTCATCGCCTACAAGCAGGAGCTGTACTTCTTCTTGCAGGACAAGTGGGGCGTGAACCTCGAGATCAACCCCAATCTGAAGAACAACAACATCTATTCGCTGTACACGGTGCGCCAATACCTGGGCAGCACCTACATCTGCAACTGCGACAACTACTTCGAGAAGAACCCGTTCTCGTCCTACGAATACAACTCGTTCCACGCCACCGTCTTCAAGGAAGACGCGCATAACGAGCTGGTCGTGCGCAAGAACGAGAGCGGGCGCATCCTCGAGGTGTTCAGCAATGCGGAATCGGGCGAGTGCATCTACGGCCACGCCTACGTTGATCCGGCATTCTCGGCGCGCTTCGTGCGCTTCATGGAATCCGAGATGGACGACTTCCGCCTGACGAAGCTGTTCTGGGAGGAGTTCGTGTCGCTGCACGCCGATGACCTCGACATGTACACGCGCGAGTATTCCCCCGAGGTCGTGTTCGAGTTCGACGAGATCCAGCAGATCCAGAACATCGAGGGCCTGTTCCTCGGCAACGTCAGCGGGCGCATCAACGGCATCATCTGCAAGGTGCTCGAGTGCGCCGAGGACGAGATTTCCGACATCAACGTGTTGGAGAAGGGCCTCTCGAACATCCTGTTTACGTTCGTGGTGCGCGGCGAGCGCTACATCTTCCGCTACCCGGGCGACTCGACCGCGTTCTTCATTTACCGCAAGAACGAGTGCGTGGCGCAGCGGCTGGGCGCCGTTTCGCATGCTGACGACACCTACGTGTACATCGACGAGGACGGCAACAAGATCTCGAAGTTCCGCGAGAACGTGAAGGATATTCACGGCGTGTACTACGAGGACGTGGAGCTGATGAAAGCTATTGCGCGCAAGATCCGCGCGTTCCACGATGCCGGGCGTGGTATGGAAGGCTGGGAGGAGTACGACTACGATCCCATCTACCAGACCGAGCGCCTGTTCAAAGAGGCGTCCAAGATGAAGGGCGACCTGTTCAAGGTGTTCGAGAAGGAATGGGCGATGATGCGCCGCCTGCAGCGCTACGCCGACATGGACGGCGTGGAGCATACGATGTGCCACAACGACATCAACATCGACAACGTGCTGCTGACCGACGACACGCTTGACATCATCGACTGGGAGTTTGCCGGCTACAACGACCCGGGCTACGATTTCGGACGCGTCATCGCCGGCTTGGAATATGACGTTGACGAGCCGAAGATCCTCGACATCCTCGAGGCGTACTTCGGGCGGCCTGCAACCGAGACCGAGCACTTGCATTGGATGGCGTATTCCGCGATTCACAACTGGTATTACGTGGGTTGGGCGCTGTACAAGGAGTCGATTGGCGAGAGCAGCCGCGACTGGATGCTGTTCTTCTTCAAGCAGTCTAAGAAGCTGGCTGAGTGGTGCATGCCGCGCTACCAGGCGAAATACGGGGAGATTGACTAAGTGCGCGTTTACGTTATCCGCCACGGCGAGACTGATTCCAATGCCCTGGGCATTTTCCAGGGCCAGACCGACGGCATGCTGACGGCCGAGGGAATCGAGCTCGCCCGGGTGACGGGCGAGGCGCTGCGCGATGTGCCGTTCGACGCCGCCTACACGAGCCCCCTTACGCGGGCAGTTGATACTGCCGGCGCCGTTTTGGAATCGAACTGCGGGACATGCAAGCGCGCGGTTGTGGACCGCCGGCTCATTGAGATTGACATGGGCGATTACGAGGGCAAGCGGTTCCGGCCGGGGGAATCGGAGGTCGATGCAGAGTTGACGCGCCTGTTTTTTGAGGACCCGTTTGCGTTTCCGGGGTTTCCGAACGGCGAGGACGCCCGCCAGGTGTGCGTCCGTACGCAGGAATTCTTGCGGGAATTGGCGCTGGCTGATTACGGGAACGTGCTGGTGTCGACCCACGGTTTCGCCTTGCGGGCCATGCTCAACGGGTTGTACGGAAACTCGAACGACTTCTGGCAAGGACATGTGCCGTATAACTGCTCGATCAGCGTCCTGGAATCCGAGGGTGATGGATTCCGCCTGGTGGAAAGCGATTTGGTGCTGTATGACCCATCTCGCCGCGTCGATAGGTATGCGTCGTACTGAGCCATTCCAAATAATGAGCGCCCCAAAGCCCGGCAACCCCGGGCTTTTTCATGCTCAGCAGAGAACTGCCTACGGCGCAAAAACATACAAAGCAGCAAGAACGATGGCTAATCAAGTAGCTACTATCGCATCCCTACAAGCCAATCCCGCACGTCGCCATCAACCCAAATGGCCAAACCCCCACGTCTGATGGCCACTCTATTGCCCGCCCTCCGTCATTCTGTAAACTAAAAGGGCGATTCCACAACGGGAGAGGACGGGGGACCCAATGCTGGCGACATCCACCATATCCACCACAACAAAGACCACCTCGCGCGCGCTTGCCGTGGCTGCGGCAATGCTGCTGGCCCTGGTGCTGTCCATGAGCCTTGGCGCCGGGCGCGCGTACGCGGGCGCCGTGTGGTTCGACGTCAAGGAGATCGACGGCAAGACCGTCGGCCTTTCCTACGACCCGCACGACGACTGGTGGAGCAAATACGCGTTCGAGGCAAAGAAGAAGGTCACGAACGTGAAGAGCAGCAACCCCAAGGTCGCGTCGGTGACGTTCAAGGGCAACAATTTCTTCTCGATTCACGCGAAGAAAGCCGGCAAGACCAAGATCACCTACAAGATCGGCGGCAAGAGCCACAAGGCCACCATCATCGTCAAGAAGTACGCGAACCCCTTCAAGGCGATCTCGGTTGGCGGGAAGAGCTGCCTCAAGGGCTTCAAGCGCGAGTGCGTCTCGAGCACGAAGAGCCTCGATTATTACGGCCACATCACGGGCAAGGTGAAGGTCGTGCCCGCCAAGAACTGGAAGGTGAAGGCCATCAACGCCTATAACGGCGCCACCCCGACGAAGATCAAGAACGGCGCGAAGGTGCCCGAGGGCACGTCGACGGTCCAGGTGATGATGGTCAACAAGAAGACCAAGGTCTGGCAGCGCACGTACATTTACGCGGACGCGGGTTAGCGGCTCGTTCCGACCATGGTTGTGGCGGGGGAGATTCCTCGCCTTCGGCTCGGAATGACGTGGGGACGGCCCGGAATGACGTGGGGGCCCAAACGTCATCTCGAGCGCAGCGAGAGATCCCCCGCGTCCCAACCCGAGCAGCGACGCGGGAGATTCCTCGCTGCGCTCGGAATGACAGAGGGGGCGGCCCGGCATGACGCTGGGTGCCCGGCATGACGCTGGGTGCCCGGAATGACGCTGGGTGCCCCACGTTGAATGCCACGCGCCTCTGGCTGCCGGTATGGTTCCTCGTAGATGTGATAGAATTCTAATGACAAAAAATCCCGCATGTGGGCAAAAGTGTCATTAGGAGGGCGGCATGAGGATACGGCGGGACAAATACGTTCGCGACCTCGAGCTGCGCATGGGTAACGGCATGGTCAAGGTCATCACCGGCGCTCGCCGGTGCGGGAAGTCCTACCTGCTGTTCGACCTCTTCGCGGAGCGTCTGCGCTCCCTGGACGTGGACAGCTCGCATATCGTGGGAATCGCCCTCGACGATGAGGACAACGAGAGCCTGCGCGACCCCAAAGCGCTCTCTGCCCGCCTCAAGGAGCTCACGCCCCCGGATGGGAGCGCCTATTACGTGTTTCTCGACGAGCTGCAGTTCGCCATATCGGACGAGGAAATCAGGGATGGCCGCCCTCCCCGCGTGTATGGCGTCCTCAATGGGCTGTTGCGCCGCAACGATGTGGACGTGTATGTCACCGGCTCGAATTCGCGTTTCCTTTCGAGCGACGTGATGACCGAGTTCCGCGGGCGTGGCGACGAGGTGCATGTACTGCCGCTCGCCTTCTCGGAGTTCATGCAGGCTCGGGACGATGATGTCTACCATGCCTGGGCAGATTACATCGAGTACGGGGGGCTTCCGCTTGTCGCCACGATGCGCACGCCCGAGCAGAAGTCGGCCTACCTGACGCGGCTGTTCGAGGAGACCTACCTGAAGGACGTCGTGGAGCGTCATGGCCTGCGACGCACCCAGGAGCTCGACGACCTTGTCAACGTGCTCGCTTCGGCCACCGGTTCGCTCACAAACCCCTCAAAGATTCAAGCGACGTTCAAGAGCGTGCTGCATTCGGGCATCAGCCTGAACACGGTGAAGAGCTACATCGGCTACCTGCAGGAGGCGTTCCTTATAAGCCCGGCGGCGCGCTACGACATCAAGGGGCGCAAGTACATCGGCGCGCAGCTGAAGTACTATTTCGAGGACGTGGGCCTGCGCAATGCCCGTCTGGGATTCCGGCAAGTCGAGGAAACCCACCTCATGGAGAACGTCATTTACAACGAGCTGCGCTACCGGGGTTTTTCGGTTGACGTCGGCGTGGTGAGGAAGCGCTCGCGGGATGCCGGCGGCCGGGATGTCGAGTCGCGACTCGAAGTCGATTTCGTGGCCAACCTCGCGGGTAAGCGCTATTACGTGCAGTCGGCCTACGCCCTTCCCGACGATGCCAAGCGCGCGCAAGAGAAGGCGCCACTCCTGGGCGTTGGCGACTCGTTCAAGAAGATCGTTGTGGTGAAGGATGTTGTAAATGTCACGCGCGATGCGGACGGCATTGTCACCATGGGGCTGTTTGATTTCCTATTGAAGCCCACAAGTCTGGACTTGTGAGCCCCGCTCACGTCGGTTGCCGGCCCGTGCCAGCCGGGGCT
>SUUF01000108.1 GCA_015062635.1 Coriobacteriaceae bacterium
CCCGCGCGACCACATCATTGTAGCAAACGGCCGCTAGCCGAGCTCCGCGAGCTGCGCGCATACCATCTGCAGCTTCGTCTTGGCATCCTCGAACTTGGCGCGGTCCTTCTCGATGATCTCGGGCTTGGCCTTCGCCAGGTAACCGGGGTTCGAGAGCTTCTTCTCGAGCTTGGCGACGTCCTTCTCGAGGTCCTTCTGCTGCTTGGCCAGGCGCGTGCGCTCGGCGTCGAAATCGACCAGGCCCGAAAGCACGGCATACACCTCGGCACCGGAAACGAGCGACACGCTCGATTCGGCCGGCTTCACCACGTCGGGGCCTACCGTGAAGGAATCGAGGTTCGCGAGGCCCTCGATGAGCCCGGCCTGCTCGGCGAGCGCATCGGCATCGGCGCCCTCGGCCTTCACCAGCACCTCGAGGCCCTTCTTCGGCGAGATGCCATAACGGGCGCGGGTCGCGCGAATGGCGGAAATCGTCTCGGTCGCGAGCACCATCGCGCGCTCGGCGGCCTCGTTCACGTAGCCCTCGTAGTCGGCGGCCTTCGGCCATTCGGTCATCATCAGCATCTTGCCGTCGTTGCCGGGCAGGTTGTCGAAAATCTCCTCGGTGACGAAGGGCATGATGGGATGCAGCAGGCGCAGCGCGGTGTCGAGCACGAACACCAGGTTTCGCTGGCACGCCAGGCGGTCTTCCCCGCCGGCCTGCAGGCGCACCTTCGAAAGCTCGATGTACCAGTCGCAGAACTCGTTCCAGAAGAACGCGTACAGCGCGCGGGTCATCGCGCCGAAATCGAACACCTCGTAGGCGTCGTCAATCGCCTTCACGAGCTTGGCCAGGCGCGAGAAGATCCACAGGTCGGCGGCCGTCGTGGGCTCGGGCGCGCCGGGCTCGTAGCCGTCGAGGTTCATGTTCACGAAGCGCGCGGCGTTGCGGATCTTGTTCGCGAAGTTGCGGCTGCTCTCGATGGCCTGCACGTTGAAGCGCAGGTCCTGCGCACCGGTGACCTGCATCAACAGGCCGAAGCGCATGCCGTCGGCACCGTAGTCCTTCATCAGCTCGAGCGGGTCGACGCCGTTGCCGCGGCTCTTGCTCATCGGCTTGCCGTCGGCGCCCAGCACCGTCGGGTAGATGATGACGTGCTCGAACGGGATGTCGTTCATGCAGTACATCGACGACATCACCATGCGCGCCACCCACAGGCCCATGATGTCGCGGGCGGTGGCCAGCACCTGCGTCGGGTAGGCATGCTCGATCTCGCGGGCATGCGTGCCTTCCTTCGTCCAGCCCATCGTGGCGAACGGCCACAGCTGGCTGCTGAACCAGGTGTCCAGCACGTCCTCGTCCTGACGCACGGCCGCGCCGCACTTCGGGCACTCGTGCACGTCCTCGACGCTCGCGTCTTCCCAGCCGCAGGCGTCGCAGTAGAACATCGGGATGCGGTGGCCCCACCACAGCTGGCGGCTGATGCACCAATCCTTCAGGTTCTCGAGCCAATCGAGGTACACCTGCTTCCAGCGCGCCGGGTGGAACTCGACGCTGCCGTCCTCGACCACGCGGGCGGCCGGCTCCTTCAGGCGCTCGACGGCCACGAACCACTGCTCGGAGAGCCAGGGCTCGAGCTTGGTATGGCAGCGGTAGCAGGTCATGACGGAATGCTCGTGCTCCTCGATGTGGTCGAGCAGGCCGAGCTCCTCGAACGCCTCGACGACGGCCACGCGGGCCTCGTCGCGGTCCATGCCGCTGAACTTGCCATAGCCTTCCACCACGTGGGCGGTCTCGTCGAAGATGTTGATCTTCTCGAGGCCGTGGGTCTCGCCCATCGCCCAGTCGTTCGGGTCGTGGGCCGGCGTGACCTTCACGAAGCCCGAGCCGAAGTCGGCATCGACGTGGAAGTCGCTGAAAATGGGGATCTCGCGGTCGACCAGCGGCAGGCGCACCTTCGCACCGATGAACTTCTGCTTGTCGGGGTCCTTCGGGGAAACCGCCACGCCGGTGTCGCCGAGCATCGTCTCGGGACGCGTGGTGGCCACGACGATGTACTCCACGCCGTCGACCGGCTCGACGAGCGGGTAGCGCAGATGCCACAGATGGCCGGTCTCGTCAACGTATTCGGCCTCGTCATCGGCGATGGCCGTCGTGCAATGCGGGCACCAGTTCACGATGCGCTTGCCGCGGTAGATGAGGTCGTCGTGATACCACTCGACGAACAGGCGGCGCACCGCCTCGATGTAGTCGGGGTCGAGCGTGAAGTGCTCATCGGAATAGTCGCACGAGCAGCCCATTCCCTTGATCTGCTCGACGATGGTGTTGCCGTAGTGCTCGCGCCATTCGTAGCAGGCCTCGATGAACTTCTCGCGGCCGATCTCCAGACGGGAGATGCCCTCGTCGGCGAGCTTCTTGTCGACCTTCGTCTGCGTCGCGATGCCGGCATGGTCGGTGCCCAGCACCCAACGCGCCTGGTAGCCCTGCATGCGGGCGTGGCGGATGACGGCGTCCTGGATGGTGTCGTCGAGCGCATGGCCCATGTGCAGCATGCCGGTGATGTTCGGCGGCGGGATGACGATGGTGTACGTGTCGTCGGCATGCTCGCCGAAGCCGGTCGTGCGCTGGAAGCACCCCGACTCCATCCACTTGTCGAACAGCGGCTTCTCGTGCGCCGCAAAATCGTAGTCGACCTTCTTCTCGGCCATTTCTATCCTCTCGTCCTTCAAACCAGCCATCGGGCACCCGATGGCATATCGTGCGCGTTGCGGGCGCGCCCGGCTTCGGCGCTCGGGCCGCCGGGTCGGTCCGCCTATTCGGCGTTGTCGCCTTCCAACTTCACGATCTTCGGCGCCGTCTTGTTCACGATGTCGTCCTTCGTCACCGTCACGCGGGTTGGCACGCCGTATTCGGGCAGGTCGTACATCACGTCGATGAGCGCCGTCTCGCAAATCGAGCGCAGGCCGCGGGCGCCGGTGTCGCGCTCCACCGCCTCGTCGGCGATGGCCTCGAGGGCCTCCTGCTCAAACACGAGCTCGCACTGCTCGTAGGCGAACATGCGCTTGTACTGCTTCACCAGCGCGTTCTTCGGCTCGGTCAGGATGCGTACCAAGTCGTCGCGCGTCAGGCGGTCGAGCGTGCGGATGACCGGGATGCGCCCGACGAATTCGGGAATCATCCCGAACTTGTTCAGGTCTTCCGGCAGCACCTGGTGCAGCAGCTCGGCTTCCTCGCGCTTCTTGCTCTCGGGCATGTCGGCGGTGAAGCCGACGGCCTTCTTGCCCACGCGGTCGGCCACGATGTCGGCCAGGCCCACGAACGCGCCACCCAGGATGAACAGGATGTTCGTCGTGTCGATGTGGATGAGCTCCTGTTGCGGATGCTTGCGCCCGCCCTGCGGGGGCACGCTCGCCTCGCAGCCTTCCACGATCTTCAGCAGCGCCTGCTGCACGCCTTCGCCCGACACGTCGCGCGTGATGGACAGGTTCTCGGCCTTGCGCGCGATCTTGTCGATCTCGTCGATGTAGATGATGCCCACCTCGGCGCGCTCGACGTCGTAATCGGCGGCGACGATGAGCTTCAGCAGGATGTTCTCGACGTCTTCGCCCACGTAGCCGGCCTCGGTGAGCGTCGTGGCGTCGGCGATGGCGAAGGGAACGTCGAGCGAACGCGCGAGCGTCTGCGCGAGCAGCGTCTTGCCGGAGCCGGTCGGCCCCAGCAGCAGGATGTTGCTCTTCGCGATCTCGACGCCGTCGTCGTCGACCTCCTCGACGCTGATGCGCTTGTAGTGGTTGTACACCGCCACCGAAAGGGCGCGCTTCGCCTCTTCCTGGCCCACCACGTATTCCGAAAGCTCGTCGTACAGCTGGTGCGGCGTGGGAAGGTCGGCGAGCGGGTTGCCGTGCTCGGCCTCGTCGGCGTCGTCGAGCTCGTCGAAGCCGATGGCCGGATTGCCCATCGCGTGCTGGTCGCGCATGGCCTTGCTCGCCGTGCGGCTGAGATCGGTCATCACGGCATCGGCGCAGATGGCGATGCACTCGTCGCAAATGTAAATGTCGTTCGGGCCTTGAATCATCGAGGCCACCTGATCGGGCGTCTTTCCGCAGAGCGAACAGCAGACGTTCGCCCGATCCTTATCGTTCTTCGGCATGAAGGAAATCTCCCAATAACTCTGTTACGCCATGAGGTCGCGCGACGAGACGATCTTGTCGACCAGGCCGTACTCGAGGGCCTCTTCCGCGCTCATGTAGTTGTCGCGCTCGGTGTCGCGCTGGATGCGCTCGATGTCCTGGCCCGAGTTCTCGGACAGGATCTTGTTCAGGCGCGCGCGGGTCTTCAGCATGAAGTCGGCGACGATCTGAATCTCGGTCTGCTGGCCCTGTGCACCGCCGAGCGGCTGATGGATGAGCACCATCGAGTTCGGAAGCACGAAGCGCTTGCCCTTCGCGCCGCTCGAAAGCAGCACGGCGGCCATCGACGCGGCGCAACCGATGCAGATGGTCGAGACGTCGCACTTGATGAAGTTCATCGTGTCGAGAATCGCGAAGCCAGCCGTCACCGAGCCGCCCGGGCTGTTGATGTACAGCGAGATGTCCTTCTCGGGGTCGGCGCTTTCCAGGTGCAGCAGCTGCGCGACCACGGAATTCGCCACGTTGTCGTCGATCTGCTCGCCCAGGAAGACGATGCGGTCGTTCAACAGGCGCGAATAGATGTCATAGCTGCGCTCGCCGCGCGGCGACTGCTCGATGACATAGGGGATCAGCGCATTGTTCACTCGTTCGAGTCCCATGTGTACCTCTTTCTCCCTCCCGCCCGGCACGTGCCGGCGGGTTCAGTAATTTCAACGTGCCATTATATGACAACAACGGTCAACTCCCCCGCAGCTGCTCGCACGCCCACTCACTCACCACGAAATATGGTGGTTTGCCCCGCCACATGCCCACAAGCCGCCCGTCATCTCGAGCGCAGCGAGAGACCTCCCCCGTCCCGAGCGGCGAACGCCCCCAAGAAAACAAAAGGCCCCGCGCGCAACGCACGCAGGGCCTTCAAGCCGTTGAATGTTCGGGTTACTTGTTCAGCGCCTCGTACAGGGCGTCGACCAGCTCGGCCTTCTTCAGGCCCTCGGCCTCGACACCGACCTCGGCGGCCTTCTCGCGAAGCTCGGCAACCTTCATCTTGTTGAGCTCGGTCTTGGTGACCTTCTTCTCCTCGGCGGCCTCGGCAGGAGCTTCAGCCTGCTCCTCGGCGGCAGCCTCCTCGGCCTTCGCGTCGGTCACGATCTCGTCAAGGATGGTCTGGGCGCGATACTCCTCGGCGGTCACGCGCTCGACGGTCGCCTCCTCCATCAGCTTGTCGGCGGCGTTGGCGCGACGCAGGCTCTGACGCAGCATGCGGATGCGGCCATTGGCGATCCAGTCGGCCTTCAGGGCCTCGACGTCCTCGGCACCGGACTGCTCGAACTCGTGGTCGATCTGTTCCTGGGTCACCGGGATGTCGAAGTGACGCGCATACGCATCGAGGGCGAGGTTCTGCAGCACGACGTCGCGCGCCTGGCGCTTGATGTCGTCCTGGAACTGCTCGTTGGTCAGGCCACGCTGGTTCAGGTAGGCGTCGAACGTGATGCCCTGCTGCGTGAGCTGCTGGAAGAAGCCGGAAAGCAGCGTGCGGCGCTCGTCGGCGCACATCTGCTCGGGCGCTTCGCCGTCAAGGCGCTCGGCCAGCTTGTACAGGCAGGCGTTCTCCTTCATGCGGGGCTCAAGCTCCTTGCGCTCGCGCACGATGTTGTCCTTGATGTTGCGACGCAGGTCGTCAAGGCTCTCGAAACCGGCCTTCTCCTTCGCGAACTCCTCGTCGATCTCGGGGAGGACCTTCTTCTTCACCTGATGCACGGTGACGCCGATGGTCAGGGACTCGGGGTTGCCGTCGAGCGCACGCGTGAGCAGCGAGCCCATGGTGGAGTCGAGGCTGATGTCGAGGGTCTTCTCGTCACCGGTCTTCATCTCGACGAGGGCCTTGTCAAGCTCCTCCGGATACAGGCCCATGCCAAGCTCGTACAGGCGATGGTCGGTGCACAGCACGTTGACCGGCTCGCCCTTGTCGTCCTTCACGTCGAGGGAAAGCTCGGCGCAGCCGCGCTCGCCGATGGCCTCGCCCTCGGCAGCGTCCTCGAGCTCGTAGTAGTACTCGCGGAACACCTCGAGGCGCTCGGCGATCTCTTCCTCGGTGGGCTCGTCGGACGGGAGCTTGATTTCGACCGGCTCGTAGCTGGACAGCTCGAACGTCGGCGGAAGGGTCATCGTGGCCGAGAACACGAAGTCCTCGTGCTCCTTGACGAGCTCGGTGGCGTTATCGAAGTCCGGGTCGTCGATGGGAATGAGGTCCTCGATGTCGAGGGCCAGCGGGAAATTCTCGTTGGTGGCCTCGTCGGTGACGGTGGCGAGAATGGCCTCGCGGCCGAGCACGCTATCGATGACCGGACGCGGAGCCTTGCCAGGGCGGAAACCGGGGAACTTGTACTTGCGGGCAAAGTCCCGGTAGGTGTTGGAGATACGGCGATCGATCTCTTCCTTTTCGACCGTAATCGTCAGGCGAATGCGGTCACCTTCGAGGGCTTCAACGTTAGTCTTCACAGACTGCCTCCATAATCTTGCATTACTCGTACCATTACTTCTTGCACTGGTGCGGGTGACAGGACTTGAACCTGCACGGTTTTCACCACCAGAACCTAAATCTGGCGCGTCTGCCAATTCCGCCACACCCGCTTGCAGCGCATTTGCACTGGGCACAGGGGTGTTCCCAGCGCACAGCCGAACATAATAGCAAAAAGATTTACCAATACCAACTGCACATTTACCCCTACGCAAATACCGCAAGAACATATCG
>SUUF01000109.1:0-5328 GCA_015062635.1 Coriobacteriaceae bacterium
GCCACGTTCGGGCCCATGGCATGCATGAGCAGGAAGTTGCTCGGGTTGGCCTTCGCGCCCTCGATCTGCGAGACGCGCGCGGCCATCGGTACGGCGGAAACGCCGGCGGAACCGATGAGCGGGTTCACCTTCTTGCCGGTGGCGTAGTACATGATCTTGCCGAGCAGCAGGCCGCCGAAGGTGGCGAACTCGAACGCGATGAGGCCGAGGACGACGATCATCAGGGTCTCGGGCGTCAGGAAGCGGTCGGCCACGGAAGTGGCGCCAACCGAGACGGCCAGGAAGATCGTGACGATGTTCATCAAGGCGTTCTGCGAGGTGTCGGACAGGCGGTCCGTCACGCCGCATTCGCGGAAGAGGTTGCCGAGCATCAGGCAGCCGAGCAGCGGTGCGACCGAGGGGAGCAGGAAGATAACCACGATGGCCACGATGACCGGGAAGATGATCTTCTTCTCCTTCGACACGGGCTTGAGCTGCTCCATCTTGCACTTGCGCTCTTCCTCGGTGGTCATCAGGCGCATCAGCGGCGGTTGGATGAGCGGGATGAGGGCCATGTAGGAGTACGCGGCGATGGCGATGGCGGCCAGGTATTCCGGAGCCAGCTTGCTGGTGAGCCAAATAGCCGTCGGGCCGTCAGCACCGCCGATGATGGCGATGGAGGCTGCGACGTTCGGGGCGAAGCCCATGGCACCGGCCATGATGAACGCACCCATGACGCCGAACTGGGCGGCTGCACCCAGCAGCAGCGATTTCGGGTTGGCCAGCAGCGGGCCGAAGTCGGTCATTGCGCCGACGCCCAGGAAGATGAGCGACGGGTACAGGCCCGACTTGACGCCGATGTACAGGATGTCGAGCAGGCCGCCATTATGGAAGATTTCCGTGATGGTGACCGTGCCGGCGATATAGCCGTCCCACATCTCGGGGTGGTACAGGCCGTTGCCCGGGATGTTGGTGAGGATCATGCCGAACGCGATGCCGACGAGCAGCAGCGGTTCGAACTTCTTCACGATGCCCAGGTACAGCAGCAAGCCGCCCAGGCAAATCATTACCAGCTGCAGGGGGTCTGCCCCCAGTTGGTAGAAACCCGTGCTAACCCACAGGTTCTGGAGGATCTCGATTACTTTATCCATGCGAGACCGCCTAAATCAGAACCAGGGTGTCGCCAGTGGCAACGACGGATCCAACGTCGGCCACGATCTGCTTGACGGTACCGGCGCACGGCGCGTTGATCTCGTTTTCCATCTTCATGGCCTCGAGGATGACGACGGTCTGGCCTTCGGCGACGGCTTCGCCGGGCTTCACGAGCACCTTCAGCACGTTGCCGGGCATTGGTGCGGTAACCGGGGTGCCATCGCCAGCGGCCACAGGAGCCGGGGTGGCAGCGGCGGCAGCGGGTGCGGCGGCAACAACCGGGGCGGCGGCAGCGGGCGGAACCGGAGCCTTGGCTTCATACTCGTCGATGAGCATGGCCTCGCCGTGCTCGACCTCGACCTCGTAGGTCTTGTCGCGAAGGGTTACAACGTATTTCATCTCTGGACCTCCCTAATCGAGATGAAGCGGAGTTCGTTCAGCGGTTTGCCGAGCTCGTCAGCGACGATGGCCATGATCATGGCGGCGTCACGCGGGTCGGTGTCGTAAAGCTTCAATTCGCCTGCAGTGCCCGGGGCAGGCTTGCCAGCAGGTGCAGCCGCGGCAACAGCCGGGGTGCTAGCCTTGGCCGGCGCGTCTTCCTTCTTGCCGCCAATCTCGATGCTTCCCATGATGTACAGGATGATCATCAGGAAGATGAGGGCGACGAAGACGACCGTCATGCCCATCAAGGCATAGAAGCAATAGTCGAGGATGGTCATAGTCATGGCTAGTCCTCGATTTTCTCGATGCTGTATTTCGCGACCTTCTCCTCGTTGGCCTTGCGGGTCTCGAAGAACTTCTCGGCGACCGGCGGGAAGGCGATGTACGAGAGCACATCCTCTTCGCTGCGGGCGGTCTCTCCGAGCTCGGCCTGGGCCTTCTCGAAGGTATCGGTGGGAAGCGTGTCGGCGTAGCGGCCCTCGATGGGCTTCTCATCGCCGAGGATGAGCTTCTGGATCTCGGGGTTGATGGGGGCGGGGGTGCGGCCATACTCGCCACGGCAGTAGGCCTTCACCTCGGCGCCGACGTTCTTATAACGCTCGCCGGCCAGCACGTTCTGCACGGCCTGCGTGCCCACGAGCTGGGAGGTGGGGGTCACCAGCGGCGGGAAGCCCAGATCCTCGCGCACGCGCGGGGTCTCGAGCAGCGCCTCGTCGAACTTGTCGCTGGCGTTCAGGCTCTTCAGCTGCGAGAGCAGGTTGGAAAGCATGCCGCCCGGAATCTGATAGTTCAGGCACTGCGTGTCGGTGCCCATGGAAATCGGGTTCAGCGTGCCGTCCTCGATGAACTTGGCGCGCACGCCCTTGAAGTAGTCGGCGATCTCGTAGAGCGTCGGCTCGTCGAGGCCGGTGTCGTAGCCCATTTGCGTGAGGGCCACATGCAGGCTCTCGGTGGTGGGCTGGCTCGTGCCGCCGCTGAACGGGCTGATGGCGGTGTCGATGACGTCGGCGCCCGCCTCGATGCCCTTCATGTAGGTCATGAACGCCATGCCAGCGGTGCTGTGGGTGTGCATGATAACCGGCACGTTGTCGGGCAGCGCATCCTTCAAAGCGGCGACCAGGCCGTATGCGTTGTTCGGCGTGAGGATGCCGGCCATGTCCTTGATGCAGATGGACTGGCAGCCCATGTTCACCATTTCCTTGGCCAGGTTCACGTACATCTCGCGCGTGTGCACCGGGCTCGTCGTGTAGCTGATGGCGCCAGAAGCCTCGGCGCCCGCCTCGACGGCGGTCTCGATGGCGACCTTCAGGTTGTTCACGTCGTTCAGCGCGTCGAAGATGCGGATGATGTCGATGCCGTTCTTCACCGCAGCCTTCACGAAACGACGGACGATGTCGTCGGGATAATGCTTGTATCCCAGGATGTTCTGCCCGCGCAGCAGCATCTGCAGCTTGGTGTTGGGCAGCCCCGCGCGCAGCTTGCGCAGGCGCTCCCACGGGTCCTCGTCCAGGAACCGCATGCAGACGTCGAACGTCGCGCCGCCCCAGCATTCAAGGGAATGGTACCCAGCCGCGTCCAGCTTGGACAGGATGGGCTCCATTTCACTGAATGGAAGTCGCGTCGCGATCAGGCTTTGCTGCGCGTCGCGCAGCACCGTTTCGGTAAAACCGATATGCCGATTAGCCACTTGAAACCCCTCATCACTCGGTAGACCAAATGTCATTGACCTTCAAAGTATAGGACAATAGCATCCCGGCTTTAACCCTCCAGATGAAGAAAAACCACCAGCGGCTGCATAAAGAATTGGTCATTTACCTATTACAAAAATGTTACGCATAGATATATACGTCGAAATGTCGTGTGTATTTGCATATATGCGGGACAATCGGCGTTTATAAAGGGGGAACAGATAAGGCGTATCTAACGGGAGGAGCTGCAGGACGGGTTGGAGGCATCCTCCAACCCGTCCCGGTTCCCTTGACTACCCGACCACCTCGACGAATTCGGGAAGGGTCTTGATGTGGTAGGTGTAGCCGGTCTCGTCGGAGCCGACGATGCCGGTGATCTTCGCGCGCTGGCCGTCTTTGGGATAATCGGCCTCGGAAGCACCCTCGATCACGAACACTGTGCCGATGCGCTTCGTGCCGTCGGCGTTGGCCTCGACGATGCTGTAGGACATGCCGTAGCTCACCACGTCGCCGTCAACCTGCACGACCGTGCCCTCGCTGCGGGCATTTTGAATGTTGGCGGAAAGCTCGGCCATGGAATCGTAGTCGCCATACTCGATGACGATATCGGGGTTCGCGAAGTCGGCAGCCGAGAGGCCGGTTTCGGAGGCGGCTTGATCGTCGGCTTCCTGCGTTGCAGCCTGCGATTCAGCTGCGGGCTCGTTCGTAGACGATGCTTCCTGGCTCGCGCCGTCGTTACCGCAGCCGGCAAGGGCGAAGCACAGCGCGAACAGGCAAGCGATAAGGGCCATAAGGTACGTCTTCTTCACGGATAACCTCCTGATAGACAACCGGTATTGCGTAAGCTTATCCGACCTGGCCGAATGCGACCAGGGTCAGATTCGGCCCCGATGTCCGGCGGCTACGCGGCAACGTGCGTTCCGCCGCCCGCTGCGCTCCCTATTCGAACGGGAATCGGTAATCCAACCCGAACTTGTCGCGGAGCTCGACGAATTCCTTCTGCACTGCCTCGCCCACCGGCACGCCCTTGTCCTTGCGGTCGAGCCAGGCCAGATGCTCCTTTTCACCTGCCGTGTAGATGCGATTGCAACCCGGCGCCTTGGCCGAGGCGCGCAGCTCGCGGCAAATCTGGCCCGCGATGCTGCGGAACGTGTTTTGCCCGCAGAAAGCATCGGGGTCGACCACGAAGAAGAAGTGGCCAAGCCCGTACATCTGCGACGATCCGTCTTCGGCTACGCCGGTAAGGGCCTTCATGAACTTGCCGCCAGCCAGCGCCGCCGAGAGGATCTCGACGACTGTCGCGTAGCCGTATCCCTTGTAGCCAGCCATCTCATCGCCCGGCCCGCCGCCTAGCGGGGCGAGCGCCGCCGTGCCGTCTACCAGCATTTTCAATATGAGGTTGGAATCGGTGACCGCGCTGCCGTCGTGCGTCACCACCATGCCGGCCGGAGTCGGCTTGCCGTTGCGGGCGTAAAACTCAATCTTGCCGCGTTGCACGATGGAGGTCGCGCAATCCAGGCAGAAGGGGAACTCCTCGTCGGTGGGCAGCGAGATGGTCAACGGGTTCGTGCCGAGCATGTTCTCGACGCCGAATGTCGGCGCGATCGACGGGCGCGCGTTCGTGCCGGTAATACCCACCAATCCCTGCTTGGCGGCCATGTCAGTCCAATACCCGGCGATGCCGTAATGGGTGGAGTTGCGGATGGCGCCGCCGGCCATGCCGAATTCCTTTGCCTTCTCGATGAGACGCGACACCACATGATGGCTTGCGACCATGCCCATGCCGTCATGCGCGTCGGCGACGATAGTCGTGGGCGTTTCCTTCACGATTTCCAGATTGGTGACGGGCAGCAACGTGCCCTTCGCGATGCGGTCGATGTAGATGGGCTTGAACCGGTTGCATCCATGGCTCTCGATGCCGCGGCGGTCTGATTCTGCGAGCACATCGGCGCAAATCTCTGCGTCTTCGCGCGGCACCCCGCATGCCGCGAACACATCGGTCATGAACGGAATGACGGTTTCCCATGGAACGTATGGCCTGGTCTCCATTGTTGCCCCTTTCCCGCGA
>SUUF01000109.1:5428-6833 GCA_015062635.1 Coriobacteriaceae bacterium
TGGTGCGGGTGAAGGGACTTGAACCCCCATGAGATTGCTCTCATACGGACCTGAACCGTACGCGTCTGCCAATTCCGCCACACCCGCAATAGTGCGCTTCTTTGGAAGCGAAGCAGTATATTACACTGGTCAGGTGGCTGGTGCAAGTATCAATTTGTGCGGATACCGTGGGGAAACGCCCCGCATCGACCCGCGCGCCGCAATCGGCTGCAAAGCCTCCCTACGCGAACTCTTCCTGCAGGAACGCGATGATGTCGTCCGATTCGTAGAGCGGCTTCCCATCGATGAACAGGCACGGTGCCTGGTTCTTCCCGCCGATGGTCACCAGCTCGACCATCGCGTCAACGTCGGAATAGACGTCCTTGATGGGGATCTCGATGTCGTGGTCGCGCATGTAGGTGGTTACCTTGCGGCAGTACGGGCAAAGGTTCTTCACGTACAGCACCAGGTCTTTTTCGGATGTAGCCATAATCGTCCTCCTTTGGAAGCCACATTATAACGCGCCCGGCGTAACGGCCATGCACGGGCCACGTAAGAAGGCGCCCGCCCCGGCGCCTGTATGGCTCGATATATGAGATAGTACGCATAGGCACGGTAAGGAGGCTGAGATGGCTGGTCTGCAGGGTTTGAAGGTTGTTGATCTTACTATTTTCGCTGCCGCGCCGGGGTGTGCTCGCTTGCTGGCCGAGCTGGGCGCGACCGTCTACAAGATAGAGCGCGAAACTGGCGATGACCAGCGAACCCAAGGCGTGTCGTGGGGCATGAAGTTCAAGACCGACATCGACGACGCGGCATTCGATTGCGGCGGTTTCAACCGCAAATGGGTGAGCTTGAACCTGAAGACCAAGCGCGGCATGGATGCCATGTTGCAGCTGTTGTCGCAAGCGGATGTGTTCATCACGAGCAACCGCACGCCGGCCTTGAAGCGCATGGGGCTCGACTACGAGACCCTGCACGAGAAGTTCCCGCGGTTGGTATGGGCGCAGCTGCGCGGGTATGGCGAGCGCGGGAAAATGGCCGATGAGCAGGGATATGATGCCATCACCTATTCTGCCCGCGGCGGCGTGACCATGAGCTTCCCCAATGCGGGGCCGAATTTCGAGGTGGGCAACTCGCCGGTGGCATTCGGCGACTGGAACAGCTCGAATGCCCTGGCGGTGGGCGTGCTCGCGGCCTTGTGGAACGCGCAGCGCACCGGTGTGGGCGACAAGGTCGTCACCAGCCTGTACCACGTGAGCAACTGGGGCATGATGAGCGCGATTTGCGCCCAGCAGCAGGGCCAGGAGCATCCGAAAGATCGCCGCAAGGCGCCGTGTCCCACCAATAACAGCTACGTCACCGCCGATGGCGTGTGGTTCGTGATGTGCTTCGGCAACTACAACAAGTTCCACCGCAAGGTGTTCGA
>SUUF01000110.1 GCA_015062635.1 Coriobacteriaceae bacterium
TGTCGGGCGCAGTCAGCGCGTCGAAGCGGCGCGCGGCCTCGCGCTGCCACTCGGTCGAGGTGTGCCGGTACTTGCGGAACGCGCGCTCGTCCTTGTGGCCGGATAGCTCCTGCACGGTGCGGTCGTCGATCATGGCGTCGCGGTTCATGATGGTGACGTACGTGTGCCGAAACCCGTGGAAGCCCCAGTCGTCGGGCACCGGGTACTTCTCCCGCACGCCCTCGAACCAGCGCGTGTAGTTGCGCTGCGTGATGTGCGTGCCGCGCAGGCTGCTCACGATGGGCGCGCCCTCGCTCCATTCCAGCCCCTTGTCTGCGAAGTAGGCCTTCTGCAGCTTCTTCCACCTGTCGAGGACACGCACCAGGAACAGCCCGCAGGGGACGACGCGCGTGTCGTCGTTCTTGGTCTTCTTGGCCGTCTGACGCTCCTTTTCGAGGCTCTTCGACACGGAGATCTCGTGCTTGCGGTAATCCTTCCACGTGAGCGCGAGCATCTCGCTGAGACGAAGTCCGGCGTCCAAGCCTATGGCGATGCCCACGTTGCGCGCGTTCACATCCGATTCGATGAGCGCGTGCAGCTCGCGGATCTGCTCGAGCGAGAGCGCCTCCTTCTCCTCGGTGTCGGCCTTCGGCGCGTCGGCGTCGACGCACGGGTTCACGGCTATGACGCCCTTCTTCACCGCGTACTTGAACAGCTTGTTCAGCGTCGCGTAGGTCTTGAGCGCCGTGGTGCCGCTGTACGCGCGGCCGTTCAGGTTGTCGGCGCCGTCGCCCTGCATGGCGCACAGCATGTCGTCGATGTCGCCGCTCGTCACGCGCTCGATCGGCATGGCGCCGATGTAGGGCATCGCGCGGTTCAGGCAGTCGTGGTCGCTCTCCAGCGTGCGCGGGGTGAAGCGCCTGCCCTTCTCGCGGGCGGCGTGGAAGCGCTCGGCGAACTCGGCCACGGTGAGCACGTCACCCTCGGCGATCTTGGACTTCCCGCGGAAGGCCGCGATGTCGGCGGGCTTGCCGCCGTGGTAGACGAAGTCGTTGATCTCCTTCAGCGCGGCAGCGGCCTCCACCGCGTCGGCGGCATCCTCGGCGTAGTAGGTGTAGCGCTTCTTCGCGTTGTCCCATCCGAGCGGGTAGCGCACCTGGCAGCTGCCGCTCTTGCGCTCGACGAAGTGCCCCTTGTTGCGCCTAACCCGCATCGCCGCCGCCCCGCTTCCGCTCCTTGACGGCCGCCTGCACGCGGCAGGTGTCGCTGCAGTACTCGCGGCGCGTGCCCTTCTCGCTCGACAGCACCGCGTTCTTGCAATGGGCGCAGATGGTGAACCTGCGCGCGTGGTGGTACAGTAGCCGGTACCACAGCGCCGACGCGAACGATCGCGGGACCATGCGCGCGTCGTCGACTCCCGCGAGCGCGGCCGCTGCGTCGTATTCCCAGCCGAGGGGGCGGCCCGTGCCGCGCTTGGCCTCCTTGCCGCGCATACCGTCCTCCCAGTCCTCGAACGTGCGAAATGCCTCGGTCATGGCGAGCACGACCTTCGAGGCCATCGCGGCGTGGTCTCCAGAGTCCCTCACCATCATGTACAGCGTCTTGTCCGCCGGCTCCAGGCGCCGCGACGCGAAGACGCCGGCGTACTCCTGCGTGGCCACGGGGCTCGTAACAAAGAAGACGTCGTCCTCGGAGGGGTCGGGGAAATCCCCGCGCGGCTCGTCGAGGAAGCGGAAACGTGACGCCAGCTTCCTCTGCGTGACGAGCGAGTTGTACAGCGGGTCCTTCTCCTCCCAGTCGGCGCTCGCGCGCGCGAAGAAGGGGTTGAACTTGAACGGGATGATGTAGAAGCCGTCCTTCAGGCGCGAGTTCTCGCGGCGGTAGAACCCGGCTTCCTCGAGGCTCGCCACCCCGCCGCCGTCCTGCAGCTGCGCCAGCAGCCGGGCGCACAGCGTCAGCGAGTTTCGCATGGTCATCCAGTCCTGCAGGTGCTCGACCACGACCGCGCCGCCACCTTCGAGCGCGCCGTCGACCAGCTCGGCGAAGCGCACCTCCTCGTAGCCGAAGTCGGCCGCGAACTTGCTCATCTTGGCCGTGTCGGAGCGCAGCGGCGTGGCCGAGTCCATCCACATCTCGGCGCGCAGCTGGTCCTCGTCGCACTCGCCCAGACGCACGATCGCGTAATTCACCTCGCTCCTCCGCGTGGCCGCGCGCGTCGTCCTGGAGAAGCGCCCGCCCGGATACAGGCTCGGCATGCCGCCGACCGCGCGCAGGAACGCCGTCGGCGTCTTGGCTGCGAGCAGCGCGTTCAGCTGCGGCGTGCAGTCCGCGCCCGGGTCCCACTCGAGCAGGTCGGCGGGCACCGACCTGACGACATAGTGAAGCTTCTGCCTGGGATCGTATGCGACGGCGATGCCCATGGGCCTTCCTTTCGCTTAGCGTGAACGTTGGCCCATTATCGCACAAGAACATTCTTGTTTGCAAATCTTTAATCGTTATGTTCATTCGATGAAGGGGAAGGCGCGCATCTGGCGGCCCGAGCCCATCATGCTATCTTGTTACGCAATTAGCAGCCCTAAATACGAAAGGAGTGCATGATGGCCGACAAGCTGGTGACGCTGGAGGAGGCGGCGCAGGTGATGCGCTGCTCGTACTCGAAGGCCGCGAAGATAGCGCGTGCGGGCACGCTGCCGTTCATCAAGCTGGGCGCGAACTGGGTCATCGCCGAGAGCGCGCTCAACCGCGCGCTCGGGCTGGCGCAGGGAGGCGACGCCGATGACGCGAAGAAATCAGCCTAGCGAACCTGGTGCCGCCACCCTCGAGTGGGTGGGCGCACAGACGCTCATGGAGATGGTGCTCCCCGAGGCCACGTGGCTCGTGAAGGGGCTGCTCAACACCGGGGTGGTGGCCATCTTCGCCTCGCGCCCCAAGAAGGGCAAGTCGTGGATGTGCCTGCAGCTCGGGCGCGCCGTGTCCATGGGCGAGGAGTTCCTGGGCATGGAGACGTCTCGGGCCGACGTCGTCTACTTCTGCCTCGAGGACAACCGCCGCCGCCTGCAGACGCGTCTGTGGGCCCTGAGCGACGAGGCGGCCGACTCGCTTCGCCTCGTCGTCGCCGCCGGCACGCTGCAGACGGGGCTGATCGGCCAGATACGGGACCACCTCGCCGCGTTCCCCGCCACCAAGCTCGTGATCATCGACACGCTGCAGGTCGTGCGCGAGGCCTCGACAGACTACTCGTACTCGGCCGACTACTCGGACCTGCGCCTGTTCAAGAAGCTCGCGGAGGAAGCCGACGTGTGCGTGCTGCTCGTGCACCACCTGCGCAAGATGGAGGACCCCAATGACAGCTTCACCGACATCTCCGGCACGACCGGCATCTCAGGTGCCGTCGACACGATGATCGTGCTCAAGGAGCAGGGCCGCGGCTCGGGCCGCTTCACGCTCACCGCCACCGGACGCGACGTCGAGCACTGCGCGAAGGTCATCGAGCACAAGGATGCGGGATGGGTGCTCATCGACAGCCTCGACGACGAGCAGATACGGGCCCAATCCGTGCCCAACTGCATCGTGGAGGTCGTGCGCTTCATGGAAATTCGCGGCAAGGATTGGGAGGGAAGCAGCTCGGAACTGCTGGATGAGGCGCGCCTCGACGCACCCAACGCAGCCGTCCTCGGCAAGTGGCTCTCGCAACATCGCCACTTCCTCTCCGAGCACGGGGTCGATTATCGCTTCCGCGCCACGAACTCGAAGCGCGTGGTGACGCTGACATTGTCGAAGTGACGGCAAATGCGGCAGTGACGGCAAAACCCACTGTGATATTTGCCGTCACTGGCGTAACTTGCCGTCACCGAAGTGAAGGGGGAACGGATGGCCGAGAAGGCTACGAAGCGCATACACATGCGGGCAACGCCGTCCGAGCTTTCCGCCATAAACCGGAAAGCGAGGACGACGGGGCTTTCGCGCAGCCGGTTCATGATCGCATCGGCGCTCGGATGCGAGCTCAAGGTGACGGCATTCGACGCCGAGCCCGTGCGCGAGGCGAACAGGCTGCTCGCCAACGCCACCGGAAACCTCAACCAAGTGGCACGGCGCCTGAACGAGTACGGCTTCGAGGCGGAGGACGTCGTCGCCATCGTTGACGCCATCGAGGAGCTCGACGGGCAGGTGCGCGAGCTGCGAGCCGCGCTCAACGCCATGCTCGAGAGCGGGAGGGGACTGCGATGACGACCGTGTCGTGCACGCCCGTGAAGACCGCGGGGCACCTGGCCGCCTGCGCGGGCTACCTCGAGAACGAGAAGGCCGTCATGACGGCCGGGTGGAACATCGACCCCGCACGTTGGCACGACGAGATGCGGCGCACGATGGCCGCCTACGGCCACGACGTGTCTGGGCGCGCGGGGACCGAGCCCACGCTCGCCTACCACGAGCAGCTCGCCTTCCTCCCCGACGAGTGCTCGCAGAACGGCGGGCCCGTCGGCGAGCGCGAGGCGATGGCGTTCGCGTGGGAGTACTACACGCGCGTCTACCCCGCCCAGGAGGTGTTCGTCTGCCTGCACGACGAGGGTGACCGCTACTGCGCGCACGCGATCGTCGGCCGCACAGACCTCTCCACCGGGCGCCGCCACGACCGCGGCGCGCCCGAAGCGCTCGAGCGGCGCCGGCAGGTGAAGGACGAGCTCGACGACCGCTTCGGCCTCGAACACGTCATGAACCTGCGCGAGAAGGAGGAGCAGATGGTCTACGGGCCCGTGTCGTATTCCAACGTGCGCGCTCGCAGCCGCGAGGTCAACGCCGAGCGCATGGCCGCCAAGCAGGGCCGCAGCTACAAGCAGCAGCTTTTCCGCGACTGCGCGCGGGCCATGAGGGGAGCGACGACGCTCTCGCAGTACAAGGAGGAGCTGAAGGCGAAGGGCTACGGCGTGCGCGAGACGAAGCGGGGGCTCACCTACACCGTGAGAAACGCCCGTGGCCAGGAGCGCACGTTCACCGACCGGGCGATGCGCCCGGCGAGGCTCTCCACCGAAGACGTCCGCCACGCGGTCAACGGGAACGCCTACCAAAAGCACCTCCGCGAGGCCGAGAAGCGGCTCGCGGAGAGGATCCGGGGCCACGACAGCGGCTTCATGCACAACGAGCACGACCGCCACCGCAGTTCGGATTCGCTGCACCACGATTGCCAACAGCACAACCACGACGCCGGGAGGTCGAGGTAGCGTATGGAAAACGCCGATGGAACCAAGGGCAGATACGCAAAGCTGCGCGAGAACGCGACGCGCGCAGAACGCAAGGAGGCCACGCTCGACGATTTGCGCCAGGCGACAGCGGAGCTGCAGGAAGCCGCATCGAAGCTCGGCGAAGCGGCGCGGGCGTCGGGCGAGGAGCGCGCAGCCATCGCGGCCGACGCGGCGAGCCTGGCCGAGAGTGCGAGGATACTCGCAGGAGAGGGCGCCGATCCTGCCGGCTACTTCCGCGACCAGCTGAGGGCCGGCATCAGGAAGGCGGCAGACGACGCAGGTTTGCATGAATACCTCGAGTCGGCCGCCGGCGAGCTCGTTGCCGCCACGCGTGAGACGGCCGAGGAGGTGCGGGCCGCCTGCGCCTCCCTTCGGGGCGCGTACGACGACACGTTCGCGAGGAAGCGCCAAGCCGCGATGGCGCGCGTGTTCATGGGCGGCTGCATCGTCGTCGCGCTCGCCTTCTCCGCGCTCACCGCCGCATGCTTCGTGAAGATGGAGCCCGTGTTCACCGGCGAGGCGGTCGTTTCCTACGAGCCCGCCTACGAGTCCGAGCTCGACCGCACGCGCCTCGAGCTCGAAAAGACCCGAAACGAGCTCGAGGCGTACCGCATGCAGTACCCCGGCGGCATCGGCCCCACGGCGCAGGCCGACCTGGACGCCGCCAACCGGGCGGCCCAGGACGCCTACGACGCCGAGCACGCGGGGTGACGGCGCGCAGATGGACGCGACGAGGGAACGGGACGGCGCCGGTGCCGTCCCGTTCCTTTTTTCGGCCGATGCGCGCGCCGGGCAAGGGCGGGGCCTTCGCCGCGAAGCGGCAAAGCAGCCCGCCCGCGCAGCGATGGCCCGGAGGGCCGTCGCGGAGGGTCCCCGCAGGGGCAAGCGGATTGGTGCGGTACGCACCAATCCAACGCTTGCACAGGCCTCGCGGCGCCATGCCAGCGCCAAGAAGGCCGCCCCGCGAGCGCGGCCGAGCCGTGCGCGCAGCGATTGCGAAATCGCGGCGCGTGCGGCGACCCGCGCGAGAGGCGCCAGCCGGCGAAAGGCGCCAGTGGCGCGTTTCGCCCGTGGCGCCGGCGTGAGCGGAGCGTGCGGGCGGCGGGGCCATGAGGCCCCGGCGGACGCTAAGGGCAGCGAGAGCGAGGGCGGAACGCCCGAGCGGGCATGCGCGCCCCGAAGCGCGCACGCGGGCATCCCGCGGGCTCGATGCCCGCGGGATGCCCCACGGCGGCATGGGCGATAGGGCGTGGAGTACGAGCCGCCGAGAGCCGAAGCGGACGCGTGGTTTTGGATTGGGTCCGAAGTAGACGGAGGCCCGGGGATCCTGCCCTTGGGCCTCCGGAAGGCGCTGCGAAACGCTTTGTTGTTAGCGGCGGGCGTGCTTGCCGGTCGCGCGTAGCGGTTGGCGGGTGCGCGCACGCGCTGCGAGTAGAACCGCAGCGCTCAACGTGGCGGACACCGCCAGCAGGGTGACGGGCATCGGATCGCCGGTCTTGGGCGATGTTGGCTTCGACGAGGAAGACGAGGTCGCAACCGCCTTCG
>SUUF01000111.1:0-1657 GCA_015062635.1 Coriobacteriaceae bacterium
GCCGCGCTGAACGCGCCTTCCGCGCCCATGACGGTGACCTGCGCATGCACCGTCTCGCCTTCTTCCGAGGCGATGACGATGGGCTCGCCTGCCACCTGCGCAAGAAGGTTGGCAGCACCTTCGCCCACGCCGGTCTCGAACGTCGCCTCGAGCGACCGGGCGGCCTCCAGCGCATCGGCGCGCACCTGGTAGCGCGACTGGGCCGTCCCGCCATACGACGCGCCGGCGTCGGGCGCCATCGCCGCCGCAAGCGACGCCTGACGCTCGGCATCGGGCGCGGGGTTACGCGCCTCCCACCAGCTCTGCAGCATCGCAAGCGACCATTCGAAGGTGCCCGCCGGCGCCAACGCCCGTTCGGGGATGGCGGTCGAAACGGCAGGGGCCACCGCAAGGTTCTGCGGAACCTCGATATCGACATCGTTCATGCCAAGGAAATGCCAGGTCGGAGCTGGCATCGCATTCGCGTTCGAAAGCGTGATGCCCTTCATTGCATCCATCAGCCGATCGCCCCTTCCATCTCGAGCTTGATGAGGTTGTTCATCTCGACGGCATATTCCAGCGGAAGCTCCTTGCTCACCGGCTCGGCAAAGCCGTTCACGATCATCGTGCGCGCCTCTTCCTCGGAAATGCCGCGGCTCATCAGGTAGAAGATCTTGTCGTCACCAATGCGCCCGATGGTTGCCTCGTGGCCGATGTTCACGTCTTGGCAGCGGATGTCCATCGCCGGGATGGTGTCGGAACGGCTGCGGTCGTCGAGCATCAGCGATTGGCACGACACGGTGCAGGCACTGCCCTCGGCCGCGGGGGTCGCGACCACCGAGCTGCGGAATGTCGAGATGCCGCCATCCTTCGATATCGATTTCGTCTCGATGCTCGCCGTGGTCTTGGGAGCGGCCATCACCACCTTGCATCCGGTGTCGAGGTTCTGACCCGCACCCGCGAACGTGATGCCGGTGAAGCTCGATTGCGCCTTGCGCCCGGCCAGGATGGACATCGGGTACAGGTACCCCACGTGGCTGCCGAAGCTGCCCGAGATCCACTCGATCTGGCCTTCCTCGTCGCAGCGGGCGCGCTTGGTGTTCAGGTTGTACATGTTCTTCGACCAGTTCTCGATGGTCGAATAGCGCAGGTGGGCGCGCTTGCCCACGAATAGCTCGACCGCGCCGGCATGCAGGTTCGCCACGTTGTATTTCGGGGCGGAACAACCCTCGATGAAATGCAGGTCGGCATCGTCCTCGACGATGATGAGCGTGTGCTCGAACTGCCCGGCACCCTTCGCATTCAAGCGGAAGTAGCTCTGCAGCGGGTAGTCCATGTGCACGCCCGCCGGCACGTACACGAAGCTGCCGCCACTCCACACGGCACCATGCAACGCGGCGAACTTGTGGTCGCGGGGCGTGATGAGCTTCATGAAGTGCTCGCGGATGAGCTCGGCATACGGGCCGTGGAGCGCCTCCTCGATGCCGGAATACACGACGCCCTGCTTGGCGGCCGATTCCTGGATATTGTGATATACGAGCTCGGAGTCGTACTGCGCACCGACACCGGCAAGGTACGAGCGCTCGGCCTGCGGGATGCCCAGCCGCTCGAACGTGTCCTTGATGTCGGCGGGCACGTCGTCCCAGTTCGATTCCTGCTCGGTGGGCGGCTTCACATA
>SUUF01000111.1:1757-6732 GCA_015062635.1 Coriobacteriaceae bacterium
CAGCTTCAGGCGCACCGTCGGAACCATCCGCGGGATCCGCGGGATTCGCCGGAGCCGCCTTGATATACCGCTCGAAGCCGTTCTCGTTGATATCGTCGACGAGCGAGGCATCGCCGCTCGCCACCAGGTGGCCGTTCACCAACACGTGCGTGCGATCGATGTCCAGGTGCTCGAGCAGCCGCTTCTGGTGCGTGATGATGATGAGCGAGCCGTTGCAGGCTTCGCGGTACGCCGATATCGCGCGGCTCACCACCGAGAGCGCATCGACGTCGAGGCCCGAATCGGTCTCGTCGAGAATCGCGAGCTTCGGCTGCAGCAACAGCAGCTGCAGCATCTCGACCTTCTTCTTCTCGCCGCCCGAGAAGCCCACGTTCAGCTCGCGGTTCAGGTAGCTTTCATCCATGTCGAGCTGCTCCAGTATCTCGGCGATGCGCTTCTTGTAGCGCTTGCCCTTGAGCTTGAGCCCGTCGTGCTGTGCCACGATGGCGCGCAAGAAGCTGTTCAGCGGCACGCCCGGCACCTCGATAGGCGCCTGGAAGCTCATGAACAGGCCGGCGCGACTACGGTAGTCCACGGCCTTCTCGGTAATGTCCTCGCCGGAAAGCTCGATGCTGCCCGCCGTCACGGTGTATTCCGGGTCGCCCATGATCACCTGGCCAAGCGTCGATTTTCCCGCGCCGTTCGGGCCCATCAGCACGTGGGTCTCGCCTTCGCCCACGGTCAGGTCGATGCCGTGCAAGATGGGCTTTTCGCCCGCACCAGCCGACAAGCCGCGAACCTTCAGCAACTCTCCCATAGTCTCTCCTTAGCTGGAACGCATCGTTTTGCGGTAAATCCTAGCATATTAGGGGGAATTGTCACGGGTGAAGGAAAACTCTACCGCCATTTCACGGCAAAAGGCGAGAAACCGACGGAACGCGCCGGCATGCAACTCTGAAATGACGTGCTATTTGCGGGCCGAATAGACGGCGGCCACGCCGAAGGTGCAGTTCTTGTAGGTCACGCGGCTGAACCCGGTGTTATAGAGCATGGCCGAGAAATGCTCCTGGTCGGGGAAGGCCTTGATGGAGCTCGATAGATAGACGAAGCCCTCTTTCTGCCCCGTGGTGATCTTGCCCCATTGGGGAATGCCGTACTGCAGGTAGATGTCGTACATGCGCTTCATCACCGGGTTCGGCGGCGTGCTGAATTCCAGGATGCAGCAGGTGCCGCCGGGGCGCAGCACGCGGTAGATCTCGGAGAGCGCCTGCTCGCGCTTCGGCATGTTGCGGATGCCGTAGGCCATCGTCACCAGGTCGAACGACTCGCTCGCATAGGGGATGTCCTGCGCGTCGACGGTGGCGATCTCGACGGGCACGCCATTCGCCTCGCCGGCCTTCAGACGCTCGCGCGCCACGTCGAGCATGGCGGGCGTGAAGTCGGTGAGCAGGATGGTGCCGGGCTTCTTGTATTCGCACGCGGCGAACGTGACGTCGCCGGTGCCGCCCGCGATATCGAGCATGCGCGTGCGCGAATTGATGGGACACTCGTCGATGAGCGTCTTCAGCCATGCCTTATAGCGGCCGAAACTCGACATCTTATTGAAGCGATCGTAATTAACCGCGATATCCGTGAAGATCTCCTTCACGCGGGTGGCACTGATCTCGGGAGGGGCAGCCTCGCCGGTCGCCGTGTCGATGCTCGTGGTCGATACCATAGTCTCGCTTCCATACGGGAGTGAACGTCAGCAGCGCAACAAAAATGCAACGTAGAAATAGTAGACTAGCCCCTTCCCCTTCTCATTGGTGAATAGAAAGCCCAAAACTCCTGCACAAAAATCCCACCGCCGCGACGCGGTTTTCGAACAGGCCGCGCTTGGAAACGCAGCGCCCCGCACCGCCGGGACAATGCCGGCCATGCGGGGCGCGCGAAAGACAATCGAGGTCGATGGCTAGTAGGGTTCGTCAAGGGGCGCATGGGCCTTCACATCGGCATCGAGCCCGAAGTATTTCCCCTGGTTGTAGCGCTCGAGCGCCACGAGCGAAATCATGCCGGCGTTGTCGGTGCAGCTTGAAAGCGGGGGCATCGTCAGCCGCACGCCCTCGTGTCGGCACATCTCGTCGTAGGCCGCGCGCAGGGCCGGATTCGCCGCCACGCCGCCGCCCAGGCAGAATTCACGGGCGCCGGTATCGCGCAGGGCCGTGCGGGCTTTCGCCACCTGCACATCGATGACCGCCTGCTGGAAACTCGCCGCGATGTCGGGCAAGTTCAGCTCGTTGCCGGCCTCCCGTTCCTTTTGGATATAGGTGATGACCGCCGTCTTCAGGCCCGAAAGCGAGAACCGCAGGTCACCGGAATGCATCATCGCACGCGGGAATCGCACGGCCTTCGGGTTGCCCTGCTTGGCCAGCTTGCTGATGACGGGTCCGCCCGGATATCCCAAGCCGAGCGCCTTCGCCACCTTGTCGAACGCCTCACCCACCGCATCGTCGATGGTGCTGCCGAGGGTCTCGTAGCTGCCCCAGTCGCGCACGTGCACGAGCATCGTGTGACCGCCGGAAACAAGCGACACCACCATTGGCGGCTTGATGTCGGGCGTGGCGATCTTGTTCGCGTACAGGTGGCCTTCCAGATGGTTCACGCCGATGAAGGGAACATCGGCACCCCAGGCGGCGCCCTTCGCGAATGCCACGCCCACCACCAGCGCCCCGACCAGGCCGGGCGCATAGGTGGCGGCGATGCCGTCGAGGTCGCTGAAGCGCAGTTTCGGCACGCCGAGCGATTGCGCTGCCGCATCGAGCCCTTCCTGGGCCACGCCGCAGATGGCCTCGATGTGCTTGCGGCTCGCGATCTCGGGCACCACGCCGCCGAAGCGCGCGTGGAAGTCGATCTGCGAGGCCACCACATCCGAATGCAGCGCGCCCGTCTCGTCGACGATTGCCGCCGCCGTCTCGTCGCACGAAGACTCGAACGCCAGCAGCAACGTCTTCTTGCCGTGCCCCGTGGCAGCCGGTGCGACGTCGAGGTGCTTTATCTCCATGCCGCCCACGGAATGCGCCTGCTCGCCCAGCGGCAGCGGGCCTTCCAATATGAATGCGTCCTCGCGGTCGGAATAGTAGCGCGGACGCCTGCCCAGGCTCTCGAACCCCAGGTTCTCGTAGAAGCGAATCGCCCCGACGTTGCTCACGCGCACTTCCAAGCTGGCCTTTTGCGCCCCCAAAGCGCGCGCGTCCTCGGCCACGTGGGCAAGCAGCTGCGTGGCGATGCCCTCACGCTGATGCTCGCGCGCCGTTCCGATTTTCAAGATCTGCATGTCGCCATCGACCACGAGCGCCCCGGCATAGCCGATGAACGCGCCCGCCGCGTCGTATGCGGCCCACCACACGCGGTCGGTCCGCGGCAGCTCGTCGAGCACCATGGCCTCGTTCCAGGCATCGCTGCCCATGAGCTCGCCTTCCATGCGAGCCACGTCGGCCGCATGCGCGGCATCGAGCGGACGGTAGGTCACCGCCGGACGTTCGACCGCCGCATGCTGCACGCCGCTCTTCAAGTCGCGCGGCGCGGTGTCGGCTAAGCGAATGCGCTCGTTTTCCTCGGCATCCGAAAGCCGGGTGTACACCGGAAGAGCAAACGCGGGGTTGCCCGCCGTGGCATCGAACGGGTCGATTTGGCCCGCCTGCCATTGGGCCTGCAGCGCCAGCAGCAAGCCGATGCCCGTGGGCGTCCACTGCGCCTCGGGCGCAAGCGTGGCGACCGGCGCGTACAAGTCGGCGTACTTCGCCAGGCCATCGCCCGCCACCAGATCGGGCTCGCCGATGAAGGGAACGCCGTCGGCGGCCTTCATCACCACGTCGCTGTTACCGCGGGTTATGCCCGCCTCCGAAATGACGTAGCGCACGGGATACACTTCCTTGCGCATGGCATCGGCCACCACGGCCACCCGGCCGCGCACGCCGTCTGCCCAGAGCCGCCACGCCACGGCATCGGGGGTCGACACGCCGTAAAGTCCCACTTCAAGCGCCATCGCGACGCCTTTCGCGGTAGCCATGCAAATGCGCACGCCGGTAAACGACCCCGGGCCGCGCCCGCAGGCGACGCACGCGATGCGATTCCGCGTGAGCCCGGCCTCGTGCATCAGGGCATCGATCGTCGGCAGCAGCTTCGTGTTGCTGGCCCGATGGGCGGGCAGTTCGCGCGTGGCAAGCGGCTGCACCGTGCGCGTTCGGGCATCGAGCCGACCGAACCCGATGGCGATAACCTCGTTGCTCGTGTCGAACGCGAGCACGACATCGCGCGCCGCGTCGCCAGATGCGGCATTCGCGTTCCGCGCTGCAACGGGCGCTTGCCCGAAACCAGCGGGCGCTTTCGCCGCGTCGTCCACTGCCGCATCCTGCTCGACGGCATTTGCCGCCTGCGGGTCCCGAGGCGTAGCGTTTGCCGCCTGCGCGTCGCCGTCGGCGCAGGCCGCCTCCCACTCGGCGAGCAACCGCGTCGAACGCTCGCCCGCCGCCTGAGCCCTCACCGTGCGCACGCCCTGGGAGTCGGCCGTTATCTGCACCTCGAGCCGGTCTTCGGGCATCGCCTGCGGAAACAGGTCGGCCCACTCGATGAAGCACGCCCCGCCCGATTCCAACACGCCGGCGAAGTCGATATCCACGAGCTGCTCCGGCTTTTCCAACCGATACAGGTCGAAGTGGTTCAAGTCCAGGGGAACACCCTGCGCATTCACGCCGTCATAGGTGAGCAAAATGTTGAAGGTCGGGCTCGTGACCTCGCCTTCAGGCACATTCAATGCCCGGGCAACCCCTTGCACGAACTGGGTTTTTCCCGCGCCAAGGTCGCCCGACAGCAACACGACGTCGCCCGCGCGCAACAAGCCGCCCAACGCGGCGCCAATTCGTTTCGTCTGTTCAGCCGATTCGCTCCGGCAAAGCATCTCTCGTTCCATAGCGCTGTATTGTACTCGCTCCGCCTTGCGCCTGTCGGAACGGCAGAT
>SUUF01000112.1 GCA_015062635.1 Coriobacteriaceae bacterium
CCGGTCGCCACATGTATGTCCCCGGTCGCCACATGTATGTCCCCGGGCAACACATGTATGTCCCCAACGTTCCCCCGCGGGGCGGTGGGGGGTGCGGGGGTATACTCTTCCCCATGGCGCAGAGCATGCAACAGATGGGCGAGGAATACCTGTTCTACCTTTCGGTGGAACGGGGCGCTTCCCCGCTCACGGTGAAGGCATACCGTGGCGATCTTGCCGATTACCTGGGCTTTCTCGAGCGTGCTGGATTCTCGGACCTTCGGAAGGTAACGCGCGACGACGTGGTGGCCTACGAAGACGATCTCGTGCACCGCGACCTCGATGGCGAAGGCGCCCGCTACTCGGCCGCCACCGTGCAACGGCGCGTGTCGATGCTGAAGGGCTTCCACCAGTTCCTCGTGCGCGAGGGCGTCTGCGAGGCCGACCCCACCTCGCGCATCCCGCTGCCCAAGAAGCCCGAACGGTTGCCCGACGTGCTGTCCATCGAGCAGGTCGACGCGCTGATGGACGCCGTGGACACGCTCTGGAACGGCGCCATCGCGCAACGCAACCGCACGATGCTCGAGGTGCTGTACGGCTGCGGCTTGCGCGTGAGCGAGCTCGTGGGGCTCGACCTTTCAGACGTGCGCTTCGACGACGGGTTCTTATCGGTGGTGGGCAAAGGCGGCAAGCAGCGCATCGTGCCCATCTCGGGCATGGCGCAGCGCACCCTTGCGGCCTACCTGCAAGACACGCGCCCTCAGCTGCTGAAACCCTATTCCAAACCCACGGCGGCCGTGTTCCTGAACGCGCGCGGCGGGCGCCTGACGCGCCAAAGCGTGCACGTGATGGTGCAGCGGGCGGGAAAGGCCATCCACGTGCAGAACCTGCATCCGCACACGCTGCGGCATTCGTTCGCGACGCACCTGCTGGAAGGCGGGGCCGACTTGCGCGCGATCCAGGAAATGCTCGGACATGCCGACATCGCCACGACGCAGGTGTACACGCATGTGCAGCGCACGCACCTGGTGGAAGAATACCTGCGCGCGCATCCGCGCGCCGGCCTCTAGGCGAACGCCCTATTCGGAAACCCCATCGACCACGGGCGTCGACAGCATATCCGAGGAATTGTTGCGGGTGTACGGCGCAACGGCCCGCAGCGCCGCATCGCGCGCCTCGCGGGCGTTGGCGGAATCGGCCAGAACGAAACGCATCTTGCACCAGATGCCATATTCGCCCACCTGCGTCACCAGCATCCAGGGGTTGCGCACCATCGGCGCCACCGCCTGCACGGCCAGGCGCGCCTTCTCCTCCATCTCGCGGAGCATATCGTCGATGTCGCGCCCATCGTTGTTCAGCACCACCACCGACGTCACCAAAAGCTCCGGTTCGACCTTGCTCACCGTCGTGGAGTTGATGACGGAATTCGGGATGATGTGCACGACGTTCTCGTAGTCCTTCACCACGGTTTGGCGCCACGTGACATCCTGGACGATGCCGTCGACCGACCCCACGATGATGTGGTCGCCCGGATGCACGATGCGCATGAGCGTGACCTGCAGGCCGCCGATGAAGTTCTTGATGGTGTCCTGCAAGCCCAACGACACCGCGATACCGCCGACGCCGAGCGCCGCGATAAGGGCGTTCACGTCGACATCGAAGCAGATGCTCAGTATCAACCCGATGCCGACGCCCCAGATGACGATGCGCCCGATGTTCACGAGGATCGAGCTCGAGGGCAGGGCGACGCCATCGAGCTGCGTGAAGCGCCTGACGGCGGCGGTGACGATATGCGAGACGATGACGGTGGCAGCGAGCAGCACCACCGCGACGGCGATCATCTGCAACGACCCGCCGTTCGCGAAGTGCTCCAGGAAGGCATAGGTATCTTCTGCGGTCTCTTCCATTCAGGTTCTCCCCTTGCTACAGGAACGTCTTGGCGGCGTACGAGTAGAAGCCGTCGTAGCGATGGCGCAGCAGCGTCGTCGGGCGCTCGCCCGTGCGCACGGTGAAGCGGCTCACGCCCTCGCACAGGTGCAGCAGCGCGCCGTCGACGAAGAAGCTCGAGCTGCGCGTGGCCTCGTCATCGGCCAGGTCGATGGTCACGACCTCGCCATCGGCCGTCACCGCCGCGCGCGAGCGCAGCGAATGCGGGGCGAGCGGCACCATCACCATGCCGCGGTGCGCCGGCGAGATGACCGGGCCGCCCGCGGAAAGGGCATACGCCGTCGACCCGGTGGCGCTCGCAAGCACCACGCCGTCGCCGCGGATGGTCATGAAGCTGTCGCCGTTCACCGCCATGGAAAGCCCCACGACGCGCCCGAGGTTGCCACGCGTGATCGCGAGCTCGTTCAGCGCGAAGTAGCTCGCGAAATGGCGCTCCCCCACCACCGCGCCGGCGGAATCGCGGGTGGCGACCGAAGCCTCGATGTGCAGGTTCGAGCGTTCCTCGCGCACGACGTCGCCGGCCAGGGCCGCCTCGACCACCTGCACGACGCCGCCGTTGCTCGGGTTCGAGAGGAAGCCCAGGTGCCCGAAGTTGATGCCGATGATGGGAACGCCCGACGTGCCCACCATGCGCGCGGCGCGCAGCACGGTGCCGTCGCCGCCGAGCACGACCACGAGGCCCACCGTGTGCTCGCCGTCGGCATCGGCAAACCGCAGGCCGGCCGAATCGTCCTCGTCGTCGATGGGCTTGCCGGGATCGCGCGGCAGGCTGAACGCATCGCAGGCGCTATAGGTCATGCCCTTGCTCGCAAGGTGCGCCATCAACTCGTGCGACGCCGCCATGGCGCCCGCGTTGGAATTGTTGCGAACAATGAGAATATGCATATGCGTCGCTCCGCTCTTTGCTAAGATTTCCCGAACATTATACCTATCGAGAGGTGCAAACACCGCATGCCCGAACTGCACGCAAGAAAGCCATCCGATTTCGCCGCGAAACGCAACGGCTCGCATCCGGCGGCCCGAAAGCCGGAGCATGCAGACATGCCGACGTCCGCACCCGATAGCCCGCAAGCACCCGATGCCGGGCGGATCAGCGCATCCGGCACGCAGCCGGCATCGGCCCCCGAGGGGCAACCTGCCCCCGATTCCACCGAGCCGCGCGGCGCGGCGCGGCGCCACCGCTTCGGCGGCGGCAAGACGCACGAGGACCGCCAGCGCGAACGCGAGGAATTCGAGCGCGAGATGGCCGAAGTCGACGAGGCCGGCGGAACGCTCGACGAAAGCGTCCACCGCTCGGCCACCATCATCAGCGTCTGCGTGCTGCTGTCGCGCATCACGGGCTTCTTCCGCACCTGGGCGATGGCCTTCGCGATGGGCTCGACCTTCCTCGCATCCTCGTACCAGGTGGCCAACAACCTGCCCACGATGCTCTACGAAATGGTCATCGGCGGCATGCTGGTCACGGCGTTCTTGCCCGTGTACGTTTCCACGAAGAAGAAGCTCGGCGAGGAGGGCGGCAACGAGTACGCGAGCAACCTGCTGACGATGACCATCGTGTTCCTCGGCGTGGTGAGCTTGCTGTGCAGCATCTTCGCGCCGCAGCTCATCTTCACGCAGAGCTTCCTCTCCGATCAGGAAACGATGGACACGAGCGTGTTCTTCTTCCGGTTCTTCGCCATCCAGATCCTGTTCTACGGCGTGGGTTCCATCGTGTCGGGCTTGCTGAACGCGCACCGCGACTTCTTCTGGTCGTCCATCGCGCCGCTGTTCAACAACCTCATCATCATCGCGACCTTCGTCGGCTACGCCGTCTTCGCGCAAACCGACCCGACGCTCGCGCTGTGGATCATCGCCATCGGAAACCCGCTCGGCGTGTTCGTCCAGCTCGCCATCCAGCTGCCCGCGCTCAAGCGCAACGGCATCCGCATCCGCTTCCACATCAACTTCCGCGACCCCGCCATCAAGGAGACGCTCTCGCTCGGCATCCCGGCCTTCATCGTGATGATCACCTCGTTCATGGTGGTGTCGGTGCAAAACGCCGCCGCCTACAACATCGCCGACAACGGCCCGTCGATCATCGCATATGCGCGCCTGTGGTTCACGCTGCCCTATGCGCTGCTGGCCGTGCCCATCACCACCGCGATGTTCACCGAGCTTTCCGAGTTCATCGCGGGCGAGGACGAAGACGGGTTCAAGTCGGCCATCGTGAAGGGCACGCGGCAGCTATTCTTCCTCACCATCCCCTTCGCGATGTTCCTGATGGTGTTCGCGCTTTGCCTCGTGAACCTCTACCATGCGGGCGCATTCACGCAAGACCACGTGGAGGCGGTTGCCGTCTACCTGGTGTTCGTCGCCGCGAGCCTGCCTTTCTACGCGGTGAACACCTACCTGCAGAAGACCTTCAGCGCGCTGCGGCAGCTGCACCGCTACGCCGTCTACAACATCATCTGCACGGCGCTGCAGATCACCTTCACGCTCGTGCTGGCAACGCAGCCTTGGCCCGACTGGCATGTCGGCATGGCCATCATCGCGCTTGGCGACACGCTGTTCTTCGGCGTGAGCGACTTGCTGTGCGCGCTGTACCTGCACCGTACCTACGGCGACTTCGGCGTGAAGCCCATCGCGCTGTCGGCGCTCCGCGGCCTCACGTTCGGCATTCCCGGCGCGCTCCTCGCCGCGGGCATCATCATCTTCCTCGACAACTTCGTGTGCCCGTACATGGGCAACATCCTGGTGAGCCTGCTGTACATCATCATCGCCGGCATCGCCGCGCTCGCCGTGACCTTCGGCACCGCGATCAAGCTGAAGCGCCCCGAGGTGGCACCCCTCGCCAACATCTTCGAGCGCGTGATCGCGAAAATCCGCCGCTAGGGAAACGCTATCGTCGCCATCCGCGCCTGGGAAGCACACGCGGCGCGCACAACGGGCAGATTGCGGCATATTCCACGCCAGATGGGTTGCTTTTACGTTATCGGCAAGCGGGCAACAACGGCCCCACACGGCATCAAGACATGTTCAAGGTGGAAGTGTTTACGTGTTATTCACAGCTGGACAATGTACTGCATCAACTTGCATGGGAAGGCTTTCTGGAAAAGAAGCGCTACCGTCGGACACAACGCCTCCCCCGTTATGCGCTCGCCCAGCAGCAGGATTACCGCGATGCTCAAAGCTGGACTGCTTGATGGCTGGCGGGATGGGCGAAATACCTGGGTGACGGTAGACAGCGTCAACGCGCGAAAAAGCGACCCGAGAATGGCTGGCAGACCCAAAAAGACCGCGGCCACTATATGAATCGCATCATCGAGCATCCAAGGCGCAGGCATGGGAATCGACTCCGCCCGCTATGCGCCGCCATCTGAAACCGCCTAGATGAAGGCGATTCCAACAAGGGCGGCCGATGCCGCAAGGCAGAGGATTTCGCGCGCGCCGAAACGTCCTGGATGAAGGGTCGAGGGAACGGGGGCGCACGAAAAGCCACGCGCGAGGAATGCGTCGGCGAGATTATCGGCATGCTCGAAGGAGCTGTGCAGCAGCGGGGCGAACAAGCGGGCATACGCCTGCACGCGGTCGCGCAGCCGGCCATCGAAGCTCGCGAGTCGTGCCTGCTGGGCCATGCGCAGACGGCGGAACTCCCCCACCAGCACGGGCGCGAAGCCCATGGCCACCGAAAGCGACAGCACGAAGGCATCGGTGCGCACGCCGAGCCGGCGCAATGGCGAAAGCAGCCAGCGCAGCATCGAAAGCAGGTCTTGCACCGCCGTGCATTTCATGAACGACACGCTGGCGAGCACGAGCGCGAACAGGCAGGCGACCATGCGACCCGTCGCGGCAAGGGCACTCCACGTAACCGCAAGGCCGCCCAGGCGGAACGCCGCGTCGCCTTCCTGGATGCTCGCCACTTGCATGACGGCAGTGAACACGAGGATGGGGGCCAAGGGCAGCAACACCGCGCGCACGGTGCGCACATCGAGCCGCACAGCGCCGGCAAGGACGAGCGCGACGGCCACGCAGATCCCAACCAAAGCCGGCGTGGAGGCATGCAGCACGACAAGCATGAACACCGCGAGAAACACGAGCTTCGCGCGCGCGTCGATGCCATGCAGCGCATCGAGCGCAGTGGGTCTTATGCCGGTCCCGCTCATCGCGCGCCCTTCAGGCAGCCTATGGCATACCGCGCCGCCATGCCGGTTACGGCGCCGGTCGCGCAAGCCGCCACGACGAGCACCGGCGCGCTCCACCATACGAGCGACGTGCCCAAGATGACGCCCGCAACCGCCAGCTGCCCGATGTTATGCAAGACGGCACCCACGATGGCGACCAAGACCACCGACAGCCCGGAAATGCGTGTCAGAGCTGCCATTGCCGCAAATGCGAGCGCGGTTCCTCCCGCCGAGTAGAGCATCATCAGCGGGTTGCCGAACAGAAAGCCCGCCGCGAGCACCTTCACCGCCGCCACGCAGGCACCGGCGCGCACGTCGAGCAGCTCGAGGGCCGCGAGCACGGCGATGTTGCCCAAGCCCAGCTTGATGCCCGGCACTGGAACCGGCAACGGGATGAAGGTCTCGATGTAGCCCAGCACCAGCGCGAGGGCGGCAAGCACGCCCACCCGCGCCCAGAAGCGTGCTTCCGAGACGGAAAGGGCGCTGCGCTTTTGGGTGCTGCAAGC
The DNA here is from genome assembly GCA_015062635.1 of Coriobacteriaceae bacterium. GTDB lineage: Bacteria > Actinomycetota > Coriobacteriia > Coriobacteriales > Eggerthellaceae > UMGS1519. The sequence goes on from SUUF01000112.1 coordinate 6,593, forward strand.
CGGGGCGTTGCCTCGGCGGGGACGGGGGAGATCCTTCGACTCCGCCGCTTCGCGGCTCCGCTCAGGATGACAACGGGTAGGCACCGATTCGCGACTTGGTGCCAAGAGACGGGAGGCGGGAGCCG
>SUUF01000113.1 GCA_015062635.1 Coriobacteriaceae bacterium
CGAGATAACGATTTGGTGTTCGACCGAAAACAGGTGTTCCTTACCGTGCGTATGGGTTAAAGTCGAATGCATGCACGAGGAAAGGAAACGGATGAGCAAGAACTCTTATCTCTTCACATCGGAATCGGTAACCGAGGGACATCCCGACAAGCTGTGCGACCAGGTGTCCGATGCCATTCTCGATGCAATCATCGAGAAGGAAACGAAGCTGGCGGAAGAGGGGTACCTCGATCCGAATGGACACCCCGTCGACCCGACGCTGCTCCGTTGCGCTTGCGAGACGATGGCAACTACGGGCATGCTCGTCATTTCCGGTGAAATCCGCACGCAGACGTGGGTCGATGTCGCGAAGATCGCCCGCGATGTAGTGCGCGATATCGGATACGACCGCGCGAAATACGGCTTCGATTGCGAGACCTGCGGCATCATCAACGCGATAAAGGACCAAAGCCCCGACATCGCCAGGGGTGTCGATTATAGCAACGAGGCGCAGCGCGGCATCGCGAAGGACAAGTACGACATGATTGGCGCGGGCGACCAGGGCATGGTGTTCGGCTATGCCTGCAACGAGACCAGCACGCTCATGCCGATGCCCATCTACCTCGCGCATCGCATGAGCGAGGAGCTCGCCAAGGTGCGCAAGGACGGCACGTTGCCGTATCTTCGCCCCGACGGAAAGACCCAGGTCTCTGTTCGTTATCTCGATGGAAAACCGGTGGCGGTCGAGAAGGTGGTCGTCTCGACTCAGCATTCCGATAACACGAGCCTCGAGACGTTGACCACGGCTGTCACCGAAAGCGTCATCTACCCGGTGCTCGAGCGTGAGGGCATCCAGATTTCACCCGACCTCGAGATCTACGTGAACCCCACCGGTAGCTTCATCATCGGCGGACCGCAAGGCGATGTGGGCCTCACCGGCCGCAAGATCATCGTCGACACCTATGGCGGCATGGGCCGTCACGGCGGCGGTGCGTTCAGCGGAAAGGACTGCACGAAGGTCGACCGTTCGGCTGCGTATGCCGCTCGCTGGGTGGCCAAGAACATCGTGGCCGCGGGTTTGGCCGAGCGTTGCGAGATCCAGATTGCCTATGCCATCGGCGTCGCGCATCCGATTTCGGTGATGGTCGACACCTTCGGCACGGCGAGCGTGCACGAGGAGGCCATCGAGGTGGCGGTGTCGAAGGTGTTCGACCTGCGCCCGGCGGCGATTATCGACGAGCTCGACCTGCGCCGCCCCATCTACCGCAAGACGGCGGCCTATGGCCACTTCGGCCGCGAGCTTCCCGAGTTCACGTGGGAGCAGACGAACCGCGTGGATGCGCTGAAGGCGGCAGTCGCGGAGTACCAGGGTTAACGCGGCGCGAGGCTGCCCTTGAAGCTCGCTTCCGTCATCGTCGACATTCCGACGCAGGCGCTCGACAGCCTGTTCTACTACGTCGTGCCCGAAGAGCTGGAATACGCTGAAATTGGTTGCGCGGCCGTGGTGCCGTTTGCGGGACGCCTGGCCATCGCTTATATCGTGGGAATCGATGAAGCCGGCGAGGACGATATCGCGCAGCTCGGCCTGAAGCCCGCGAAGCTGAAGGCCATCATGCGCATCGCGAGCAAGCCGTACTTCGATGAAGACGGTGCGGCATGCGCGTTGCACCTCGCGCAATCGTGCGTCGCGCCTTTGGCCACCTGCATCAGGCTGTTCACGCCTCCCGGCGGGGTGCCCCGCGTCGTGAAACGCGGCGGCAGCTGGGAAGTCGAGCAACCCGAGGTGGGGGAGGTCGACGATCGGTTCGCGATCTTGACGGAAGAGGGCCGCAACTTCACGCCGCGTGCCGGCGCGACACGGCAGCAGGCGATAATCGACGCCCTGCGCGACGGCGAGCTGCGCGTGGCCGAGCTGGCAACCGGGTTCGGCTCGGTGAGCGCAACGCTTGAATCGCTTGCGAAAAAGGGCGTTATCCGCCTCGAGAGCCGGCGTCGCAACCGTGCCGGCGGCGACTTGGGCGACGGCGCTTCGACATTGAGCTATGGCCATGTGGGCCTTTCCCGGCCTGCCTTGACGGAAGGGCAGGACGCGGCCCTTGCCGCAATCGGCCGGGCGGTTCAGGCGCATGAGGGGCGCGTCGTGCTGGTCGACGGCGTCACGGGCTCGGGGAAGACCGAGGTCTACTTGCGGGCTATCGAGCCGGTGCTCGCCGCTGGACAGCGCGTGCTCGTGCTCGTTCCCGAGATATCGCTCACCCCGCAGACGGTCGCGCGCTTCCGCGGCCGTTTCGGCGACCGGGTCGCGGTGATGCACTCCAAGATGAGCCGCGGAGAGCGCTACGACCAGTGGGATTACATACGTTCGGGCGGCGCCAAGGTCATCGTCGGCGCCCGCAGCGCGCTGTTCACGCCCGTCGCGAACCTGGGCATGGTCATCATCGACGAAGAGCACGAAGGCTCGTACAAGCAAGATAGCGCGCCGCGTTACCATGCGCGTGACGTGGCGCTTTGGATGGTCAGGCGGCGCGGTGCGACGCTCGTGCTGGGTTCCGCCACGCCTTCCATCGAATCCTTGTACCGTTGCGCGAAGGACCCGCGGTGGGAGCGCGTCGTGCTGGCCGAGCGCGCGAATGGCAAGCCGCTGCCGCCGGTCGAGGTCGTCGACATGGCCGCCGAATTCCGCGGGGGCTCGCGCTCGATGTTCTCGGGCGCCCTCACCCGCCACCTGCGAGACACCCTTTCGCGGGGGCAGAAGGCGATGCTCTTGCTGAACCAGCGCGGCTTCGCGAAATTCGTGCTGTGCCGCGACTGCGGGTTCGTGCCCGAATGCCCCCATTGCGCGACGTCCCTCACGTACCACGATATCGATCGCATGCTCATATGCCACCATTGCGGCCATGCCGAGGTCATGCCGCCGCGCTGCCCGAAATGCGGGAGTCCGTACCTGAAGCTCTTCGGGGCCGGAACGCAGCGCGTTGAGTCAGAGCTGCACGCGCTCATCGCGGGTTTCGATATCGGCGATGTGCGCATTATCCGCATGGATGCCGACACGACGCGCCGCAAGGGCGCACATCGCGAGCTGCTCGAGCAATTCATGGCACCGGGAGCCGCCGTGCTCTTGGGAACGCAGATGATCGCGAAAGGGCTCGATTTCGAAGACGTGACGCTGGTCGGCGTCATCAACGCCGATACCTCGTTGAAGCTTCCCGATTTCCGCAGCGCCGAGCAGACGTACGATTTGCTCGAGCAGGTTGCGGGACGTGCCGGCCGCGCCGATTTGCCGGGTCGCGTGGTCGTGCAGACCTATATGGCCGATGCGAGCGCCGTGCGTGCTGCCGCTTCGCATGACCGTGCGTTGTTCCTACGCGAAGAGGTTGCGAAGCGCAAGGCGTTGCATTACCCGCCATATGCGCGCCTTGCAAACATCGTGGTGTGGGGGAAGGACGCGGCGAAGGTCAAGGCGGAGGCCGAGGCCCTGTACGCCCGCGTGCAGCAGGCGGTTGCCGATGCCGCTCTCGATTCTTGGCGCATCCTGCCGGCGACCCCGTGCGTGCTCTCGAAGCTTCGGGGAACGTTTCGATGGCATATCGTCGTGAAGGCACCAGCTGATGGCGATATCGCGCACATCATGAACGACGTGATGCGCGCGCATAAACCCGCCGATGGCGTGAGGAGCGCCATCGATATCGACCCCTTGAGCATGATTTAACCCCTTGGTTCTTGACACTAGATGTGGTATAAGAAAGGTTCGAAACATTTCGGGAAAACAGCCCGAAGGAAACCTGAGAGGGAGTTAGCGTGGCAAAAACTTCTACGAAGAAAGAAAACGCAACATCCAAGGTGAGCGAGGCGGTCGAAGAGGAGACGATCGCCGCAGAGACGGAACAAGCTTCGGAAAATGCTGCCGAAAAGGCGACGGCGAAACCCAAGAGGGCGACGAAGAAGGCCGCGTCGAAGACAGCCAAGAAGTCCGATTCCGAGAGCACCGCAAAATCCAAGAAGCAAGAAACCAAGAAGGAAGCCGTTGTCGAGCACGTTGACGCCGTCGACATCGAGGACGAATTCAGCGATGACCCCGACGACAACGTCGATGCCGTTGCCGCTGATGAGGCCCTTGCCAAGGGTGATGCCGTCGTGGACGACGTGGCCGACGACGCCGATGACGAGCCCACGGGAGACGAGAGCGACGAGAAGCTCATCGAGGGCATCCCCGAGGCCGAGCTGCAGGCGAGCACCGAGATCCACCCGCCGCGCGTGAGCCCGCGCAAGTCGGGCAAGACCCGCAGCGCGCGCAAACGCGGCACCGACGCATCCATCGCGATGCTCACCGGCGACCCGGTGCGCATGTACCTGAAGGAGATCGGCAAGGTCCCGCTGCTCACCGCATCCGAGGAAATCGACCTCGCCATCAAGATCGAGGCCGGCGTGAAGGCGAGCGAGCAGCTCGAGCAGGCCGACAACGGCGAAATCGAGCTCGAGCGCCGCGAGAGGCGCCGCCTCACGCGCATCGAACAGGTGGGACTCGACGCGAAGCAGCAGCTCATCGAGGCGAACCTGCGTCTCGTCGTGTCCATCGCAAAGCGCTACGTGGGCCGCGGCATGCTGTTCCTCGACCTCATCCAGGAGGGTAACCTCGGCCTCATCCGCGCGGTCGAGAAGTTCGACTACACGAAGGGCTTCAAGTTCTCGACCTACGCCACCTGGTGGATCCGCCAGGCCATCACGCGCGCCATCGCCGACCAGGCCCGCACGATCCGCATCCCGGTGCACATGGTCGAGACCATCAACAAGCTCGTGCGCATCCAGCGCCAGCTGCTTCAGGAGAAGGGCCGCGAACCAACCCCCGAGGAGATCGGCGAGGAGATGGGCCTGCCGCCCGAGCGCATTCGCGAGATCCAGAAGATTTCGCAGGAGCCGGTGAGCCTCGAGACGCCCATCGGCGAGGAGGAAGATTCCCAGCTCGGCGACTTCATCGAGGACGACTCGGCTATCGTGCCGCCTGACGCCGCGAGCTTCAGCATGCTGCAAGAGCAGCTGAAGAAGGTGCTCGACGGGCTTGCCGAGCGCGAGCGCAAGGTCATCACGTTGCGCTTCGGCCTGGAAGACGGTCATCCGCGCACGCTCGAGGAGGTCGGCCGCGAGTTCGGCGTCACCCGCGAGCGCATCCGCCAGATCGAGAGCAAGACGCTTGCGAAGCTGCGTCATCCGTCCCGTTCGGGCAAGCTGAAGGATTACCTGGAAGACTAACGGCAAAGGGCGGCCACCGGTCGCCCTTTTCCATTCCGGAGCTTATTTGCGCAACCACGCATCTGCGACAACCAACAGAAGGAGAACCCCCGTGGCGAAAATCGAAATGAAGACCCCGCTCGTCGAGATGGACGGCGATGAGATGACGCGGATCATCTGGAAGATGATCAAAGACGAGCTCATCTGCCCGTTCGTGGGCCTCAAGACCGAGTACTACGACCTGGGCCTCGAAAACCGCGATGCCACCGACGACCAGGTGACCATCGATTCCGCCGAAGCGACCAAGCGCCTGGGCGTTGCCGTGAAATGCGCGACCATCACGCCGAACGCCGCCCGTGTCGAGGAGTATGGCCTGAAGCAGATGTGGAAGAGCCCGAACGGCACGATCCGCGCCATCCTCGATGGAACCGTGTTCCGCGCGCCGATCGTCGTTGCGGGCATCGACCCCTATGTGCGCACCTGGACGAAGCCCATCACGCTGGCGCGTCACGCCTATGGCGATGTATACAAGAACGCCGAGCTGCGCATTCCCGGCGCCGGCAAGGTCGAGCTGGTGTACACGCCGGCCGATGGCGGCAACGAGCAGCGCGTGCTCGTTCACGAATATGATGGTGCGGGCGTCGCCCAGGGCATGCACAACCTCGACGCCTCGATCGAGGGCTTCGCCCGCGCGAGCCTCTCATATGCGCTCGACACGCGTCAGGACATCTGGTTCGCCACGAAGGACACCATCTCGAAGACCTACGACCACCGCTTCAAGGATATCTTCCAAGAGGTGTATGAGAACGAGTATAAGGCCGCGTTCGAGGAAGCGGGCATCGAGTACTTCTATACGCTCATCGACGACGCTGTGGCGCGCGTGATGCGCAGCGAAGGCGGTTTCATCTGGGCGTGCAAGAACTATGACGGCGACGTGATGAGCGATATGGTGTCGTCGGCATTCGGCTCGCTCGCGATGATGACGAGCGTGCTCGTGTCGCCCCATGGGTATTGGGAATACGAGGCGGCGCATGGCACCGTGCAGCGCCACTATTACAAGCACCTGAAGGGCCAGGAGACGTCCACGAACAGCGTCGCGACGATATTCGCCTGGAGCGGCGCCCTGCGCAAGCGTGGCGAGCTCGATGGCACGCCCGATCTCGTGGCGTTCGCGAACAAGCTCGAGCAGGCCACCGTTGCCACCATCGAGGCGGGGGAGATGACGGGCGACCTTGTCGCCATCACATCGCACCCGGCGCCGAAGAAGCTCAACACGCAGGAATTCATCCAGGCGGTGGCCAAGCGGCTTGCCGAATAACGCCTGGTAGGCATGAACTCGATGCGCACGGGGGAAAGTTTTTCATTTACCCCCTTGCGCATTGGGGTCGAATGTCTATAATGCATACTTGCGCGTTTGAAAAGCGTACATATTCCTCGATAGCTCAATGGTAGAGCATCCGGCTGTTAACCGGAGGGTTGTAGGTTCGAGTCCTACTCGAGGAGCCAGA
>SUUF01000114.1:0-1133 GCA_015062635.1 Coriobacteriaceae bacterium
TGCCCGGCGCGACCATCGTCGAGACCAACACCTATTACGAAGGCGACCGCTATACCACCGAGCAGCACCGCGCGACCATCGAGAACAACGGCTGGACCTTCTGCCCGGTCGACATCATGGACGAGTTCGGCGTGGCGGAATTCCCCGTGAAGGACGGCAAGTGGTTCGACGTGATGCATGTCGGCGCCCACCTGGCCGACTACGATTCGCTGGTCGCCCTCACGCACTTCAAGGGTCATATGATGGGCGGTTTCGGCGGTTCCAACAAGAACCTCGGCATCGGCTGCGCCGACGGCCGCATCGGCAAGAAAGAGATTCATACCGTGGTCGGCTCCGACAACATGTGGAGCATCGCGGAAGAGGAGCTGATGGAGCGCATGACCGAATCGACCAAGGCCACGGTCGACCACTTCGGCGAGCACATCGTGTTCGTGAACGTGATGCGCAACATGAGCGTCTCGTGCGACTGCGAGGGCGTTGCCGCCGAGCCGGTGGTCACGCCGAACGTGGGCATCGTGGCATCGCTCGACATCCTGGCCGCCGACCAGGCCTCGGTCGACCTGGTGTACGCAATGGGCGAATCCGACCACGCAGCGCTGGTCGAGCGCATCGAAACCCGCCATGGCCTGCGCCAGCTTTCCTATATGAAGGAGCTCGGCATGGGCAACGACCGCTACACGCTCGTCGACCTCGACAACGATGGCGCCGTCATCCAGGCCGCCGAGGCCGTTGCGCACGTCGTGCCGTTCGAAGGGTAAAACGCCCGTACATTTTTAACGGTACCTGTAATTTATGCTTGACATTCTACAGGTACCGTTATATTTTTGTCTCAGGTTATTACAGGTACCGTTAGATTCAGGAGGTAACCCATGGTTGCCGATGAGAACCAAAAAAACGAAGAGACCGCTGCGAACAGCGAAACCCCCGATGCAAACGAGGCGCCCTCCCCGGAAACCAGCGCCGCACATGCCACGTTCCGCAAGTTCATGGACGTGCAACAGCTCATGGACGCGCTGCACCACCGTCACGCCAAGAAGGGCGGACCAGCTGCCGACGCCACCCGCGGCCGAGGACGCATCCTCGCGCTGCTGCAGCTGAAAGATGGTATCGCAACGAAGGACATGGCGCAGATC
>SUUF01000114.1:1233-4023 GCA_015062635.1 Coriobacteriaceae bacterium
GGCCATGGCGGTCGTGGCGGCCATGGCGCCCCCGGTGGGCGTGGCCGCCGATAGCGAACACGCACTAGAACAGGCGCATCTGGCCGTCGGCGTCATCGGTGCCGGCGGCTTTCCCTTCTTCTGCCGCCACATGCAGCTCGATGCCCGACCGGTCAGCCAAGCCGGCAAAATCACCCTCGAGCCATTGCGGCAGCTCCTCGCGGCGCAACACCAGGGGCATGCGGTTATGCACCGGCGCGACGTACCGGTTCGGTTCGGTGGTCACCACCGAGAAATGGCCGTTCCCGCTCACGCCCGCCAGCCATGTCACCGGCTCGTCCACCAGCGCAAACTCGTACTGTCGCTTCACCTTTCGGCCGGTGCGGGAACTGCGCACCGTCTCGGTGGCATGCCGCTCGTAGAACCCACGGGTCGGGACCAAGCATCTGCCGTTCTGCGCGGCTTCGCGCCACATGCCACGCCCCGCGGCAATCGATTCGATGCGCGTGTTGAAAACCGGGGCCGCTTGCCATTCAACCGGAAACCCCCAGTTCAGAATGCGAACCGGGTCAGGACCGCTGTTTGCAACCGGCGGCTCTAGCGACAACACCACCGGCACCGCATCGGTGGGATACGCATCCCTGGGCGCCCGCGCCGGCCAATCGGGATACGGGTTATCGGGCCCAGCCTGCACTGCCTGCAGCACATCGAGCACCTCATCATAGGTCAAGATAATCATCCGCCCGCACATATCGCTCCTTCGTCCACCGACAATTCTATCGTGCGAATCGCGATTCGGCCCATGCCCGAAAGCGCACGGACGCAATCGATGCGTCCATCGCGCAAACACATGGCATCACCGCAACTCCCGTAACCATGCTCGCAGCTTATTCCCGGTATAATTCCCGGCACGATACCAACCGGGAGGCATCGATGGCGAAACGGCACATGCATGAGATTTTCACGCGCGATTTCGTCGTGCTCTCCACCATCAACCTCGCGGTTTTCTTCGGGTTCCAGATGATCAACGTCGGCTTGCCCATATACGTGGCGCAGCTGGGCGCCGACGCGTTCACGGTCGGGATCATCGCAAGCATCTTCACCGTCACGGCGACCATCGTGCGCGTGTTCGCCGGCGCGATCCTCGATCGGTTCGGCCGCATCGGCACGATGGTTTCGGGCATCGCGATTATGGCATGCATGGTGGTTTCGTACGCCGTCTTCCCCATCATCGGCGTCATCATCGGGCTGCGCGTCGTCCACGGCCTGGGTTGGGGCCTCGGCTCGACCGCAACTTCCACCATCGCCGCAGACATCATCCCGAAGAAGCGCTTCGCCGAGGGAATGGGCTATTTCGCGCTGACAAATGCCGTGTCGGGGGCAATCGCGCCCGCGCTTTCCATCTTCCTCGTGCAAGGACCCGGTGCCGTCTACATGCTGGGCGTTTCGGCCGGGTTCACCATCCTCGCCCTGGCGTTATCCATCGCCGACGCGAAACACCTGGAAAAACGAACCGCACCCGCCATCGCGCACCCCGAATCGCTCGCAGAGCCGCCGAAACCGCGCCCATCGCAACCCCAGGCGTCGGCAGGCGCACTCGATGCTTTCTTCGAGCGTCAGGCGCTTCTTCCCGCCATGGCCATGTTGCTCGTGAACGTCGGGTTCGCCTCGATAACCACCTTCGTCGCGCTTCACGCCGCAGCGCAGGGCGTCCCCGAAATCGCCGGGTGCTTCATCGCCTACGCCATCACGACCGTCATCTCGCGCCCCTTCATCGGCAGGACCATCGACCGAAAGGGCTATCGGGGGCCGAGCATATTCGCCACGTTGTGCGCTGCTGCATCGCTCCTCGTCATAGCCGTCTCCACGTCCTTGCCGATGTTCTGCGCAGGAGGCGCGCTCGGCGGCCTCGGCATCGGCAGCGCCATGGGCACGTTCCAAGCGATGGCCGTCGCCACGGTGCCGCCGCAGCGGCGGGGAGTCGCCACCTCCACGTTCTTCGTCTTCTTCGACCTGGGCATCGCCATCGGGTCGTTCATCGCGGGCATCATCGCAAACGCCGTCGGCTACACCGCCATGTACCAGATCATCGCCATATTCCCCATCCTGGCCTGCGTCTTCTTCCTCGTCGCCGGGAAAGAACGCCTCGCCGCCACCCGGCCCAATGCTGAACTCGAATAGCCGGTTCATATCGTATTGCCCACAACAGGTAGATGCCGTGCGGTATAAGACGCGCTCATCAATGAAGGGACTCGGCATGGGCGACAACCGCTACATGCTTGTCGACCTCGACAACGGTGGCGCGGCCATCCAAGCCGCCGAGCCGTCACGCACGTCGCGTCCTTTAAGGACTGGCCCAAAATGAGACGCCGCCACACGCATCATGCGGGCGGCGGCGTTCTCTCTTTCAGCGACCTTACGTCGGGCGATTAATGCTCCATGGGGCGATTGCCCTCGCCGACGAGCACGATCTGAGGCTGGTGGTTGCGCGCCTCTTCTGGCGTGAACCGTCCGTACGCCATGATGATGACCTTGTCGCCCACATTGCAGCAATGGGCGGCGGCGCCGTTCAGGCAAATGATGCCGCTTCCAGCAGCACCCTTCATCGCATAGGTCTCCAGGCGAGCGCCGTTATCAACATCGGCCACGCACACCTTCTCCCATTCGAGAATGCCGGCAGCAGCCATGAGCTCCTCGTCGATGGTGATGGAACCCACGTATTCTACGTTGGCCTCGGTCACCGTCGCGCGGTGAATTTTGCTCTTCAGCATTTCGATATCCATGGCATCCTCTCATATACGGATAACTTTT
>SUUF01000114.1:4123-6624 GCA_015062635.1 Coriobacteriaceae bacterium
GCCGCATTTGCGGGTGGCGAATCATTCGAAACACCGGAAGCCCTCGTGAAGGCGAGCGACATCGTCTTCATCACCGTTCCCGACGGCCAGATTGCGCACGTTTGGAACGCGATTACGCAATCGGCACATGCCGGCAAACTCGACCTCGCCGGCAAAACCATCTGCCACTGCTCCGGCGCGCTTTCATCGCATGTCTTCGAGGGAGCAGCCGACCTGGGTGCCTTCGCGTTTTCCGTGCACCCGCTCTATGCAGTGAGCTCGAAGCGCGAGACCTATCGCGAACTCGGGAACGCCCTATTCACCGTTGAAGGTTCGCCCGACCTACTCGATCAGATGGTCGCGCTCGTGCGCAGCTGGGGCAACGAGGTCCAGGTCATTTCCGCGCAGGACAAGGTGCGCTATCACGCCGCCGCCGTCATGGCGAGCAACCTGGTAGTAGGCCTTGTGCATGCTGCAGCTGGCGAACTCGAACGATGCGGGTTCACGGCCGATTCCGCAGAACGCGCACTGCGGCCGCTTTTCCTGGGCAACGCCGAGCACATCGCGAAAGATGGGACGGCGGCCGCCCTCACGGGACCGGCGGAACGCGGGGATACCGCGACCATCGGCAAGCATCTCGACTGCCTCGACGGAACCCATCGGGAAATCTACCGGCTACTCACCGAGGAACTATACGAAGTAGCGGCCATCAAACATGGGGATAACCGCAAGTAGGCGGTTGACCATAGCAAACGGGTGGCACCGGCTTAAGCCTGCCCCCACTTTCACGTGAAAGGAACCAACATGCCCAAGAATACGGTGCTCACCCTGCAACAGCAGAAGCAGGCTGGAGACAAGATCTGCCAGGTTACCGCCTATGACTACACCATGGCCTGCCTGGTGGAGGAAGCCGGCCTCGAAATGATTCTGGTGGGCGACTCCCTCGGCATGGTGATGATGGGATACGAAGATACGCTGCCGGTGACGATGGACGACATGGTGCGCTACACCCGCTCCGTCACGCGCGCGACGAACAACACCTTCGTCGTCGCAGACATGCCGTTCATGTCGTACCAGGCATCGATGAACGAGGCTGTCACCAACGCCGGCCGCCTGCTGAAGGAAGGCCGCGCGCAGGCTGTGAAGCTCGAAGGCGGCGCCACCGTGGTGAAGCAGATCCGCGCGATGACCGAGGCCGGCATTCCCGTGCAGGCGCATATCGGCATGACCCCGCAGTCCGTGAACGCCTTCGGAGGCTTCAAGGTGCAGGGCAAGAACGTGGATGCCGCCAAGCAGATCGTGGAAGACGCCATCGCCGTGCAGGAGGCAGGCGCCTTCTCCATCGTGCTCGAATGCGTGCCGGCACTGCTCGCCGAATACATCACCGAACAGGTGAATGCCATCACGATCGGCATCGGCGCAGGTGCGGGCTGCGACGGCCAGGTGCTGGTGGGCCAGGACCTGCTGGGCATGACGCATGGCTTCAAGCCGAAGTTCGTGAAGCGTTTCGGCGAGGTTGGCAACGCCATCATGGACGCATATGCCGCCTACAGCGCCGAGGTAAAGGCGGGCACCTTCCCCGCATCCCCCGAGCACACCTTCAAGATCGATGAAGAGGTCATGGAGCTCGTCCGCCGCGGCTAGTTCCCGCCCCCATTCCCGAAAGGATTACCCATGCAAATTGTAAAAACCGTCACCGAAGTGCGCGAGGCCGTGCGTGCATGGCGCGCTGAAGGCCTAACCGTGGGCCTGGTGCCCACGATGGGCTTCCTGCACGAAGGCCACAAGAGCCTCATCGTGCGCGCCGTGGCTGAAAACGACCGCGTCGTGGTAAGCGACTTCGTGAATCCCACGCAGTTCGGCCCGAACGAGGACCTGGAAAGCTATCCGCGCGACCTCGAGCGCGATGCAGCGTTGTGCGAGGAAGCCGGCGCGGCCCTCATCTTCAACCCCGAGCCCTCCGAAATGTACGCGCCCGACGCCTGCACCTTCGTGGACATGGACGCCCTCACGGGCGAGCTTTGCGGCAAGACGCGCCCGACGCACTTCCGTGGCGTGTGCACCGTGGTATCGAAGCTGTTCAACATCGTCACGCCCGACGCCGCCTACTTCGGCCAGAAAGACGCGCAGCAGCTTGCCGTTATCCGCCGCATGGTGCGTGACCTCAACTTCGGCCTGCGCGTGGTGGGCTGCCCCATCGTACGCGAGAAAGACGGCTTGGCCAAGAGCAGCCGCAATACCTATCTTTCCGCCGATGAACGCCAGGCGGCGCTGTGCCTGTCCCGTGCGATCTTCGCCGGCCAGAAGATGGTGGAAGACGGCGAGCGCGATGCCGCCACGGTGACTGAAGCCATGCGCGCCATCATCGAGGCCGAACCGCTCGCTCGCATCGATTACGTGAAGATGGTCGACTTCGACAACATCGAGCTCATCGACCATATCGCCGACGGCCAGCCGGTGCTGTGCGCCATCGCCGTGTACATCGGCAAAACTCGCCTCATCGACAACTTCATCGTGGAATA
>SUUF01000115.1 GCA_015062635.1 Coriobacteriaceae bacterium
AAACCGCCGATCGTCATGTCCTCGACCGTGTCAGGCAGCGTGGCATCGGGTTTTGCGAGCGGGTTGTAGGCGATGCCGTCGTCGGCGATCTCGACGGTCAGCGCCGGCGGGTTCGAGGCATATTCGTAGCTGATGCGCACCTCGCCCGGATTCTCGGGCGCCGCGTCGGGGTATGCGTAGTGGCACACATTCACGAACAGCTCTTCGGCTGCGATGTCGATCGGCCCCCAAACCGATTTCGGGGCCCGGCGGCGGTGCAGCTCTTCGTGGATGAAATCGCATACATGCGCAAGCTGGCGGGAATCGGCGGGCAGGACCATCAGCGCCTTCTTTTCGGGCGGCACGGCATATTTCAGGGCGAGCATCGTGATGTCGTCGGACTGCTCGGCCCCCTGCGTGAAATCGCCCAAGGCGCGGCGCACGCCGATGCACACCGAACGCGGGTTCAAGGCGGTGAAACCGCGCAGCAGGGATTCGAGCCGCTCTTCGCCGAACAGCTCGTCTTCGACGTTCATCGCCTCGGTCACGCCGTCGGTGTACAGGTATAGCATGTCATGCTCGTCGAGCTGCCGTTCGTGGGCGGTGTAGGGGATGCCGTCGAACAGACCGAGCGGCATGCCCGATTTCTCCTTCATCCATTCCCAGGCGCTGCCGTGCAGGAGCAGCGGCGGGTTATGGCCGGCGTTCACGTACCGCAACATGCCGGTGCGGTAATCGAGCACGCAGGCGAACGCGGTGACGAACATGGCGGCATCGTTGCCGATGCACAGCTGGTGGTTCGCGGCATTCACCGCCTCGTCGATGGGTAGGCCCGATTCCATGTAGTTTCTGATCTGGGTTTTCGCGGTCATCATGAACAGGGCGGCGGGTATGCCCTTGCCCGAGACGTCGGCCATCACGACGCCGAGACGGTCGTCGTCGAGGAGGAAGAAATCGTAGAAGTCGCCTCCAACCTCCTTGGCGGTCTTCATGTTGGCGTAGATGTCGAAGCGGTCGATTTCGGGGAAAGGCGGGAACTCGTTGGGAAGCGCCGATTCCTGGATGGCCTTGGCGGCTGCGAGCTCGCGGGCGTTGCGCTGCTCGGCCTCGGCGATGGAGTCCTTCAAGGCGCCAACCGTCGTGTTGATGCCACGGGAAAGCGAGGCGAATTCCCGGGTGTCGTCCACCGTCACCCGCTCGTTCAGGTCGCCGTCGGTGATCTTTCCGAGCGAATCGTTCGTCTCGTCGATGCGGCGCACGACCACGCGGTTCAGCAGCGTGGTCGCCAGCAGGGCGATGGCCGCGATGAGCGTCAGCGCGAGCAGGGCAGACGATGCCATGATCGCGAGGCGGGGCGCGTATACCATGTCGGCATCGCGCATGATGACCACGTATCCGCCATCATAGGTGCCTGCGGCGATGAACGCGAATTCCAGGGTCATCTCACCGTTGTCATCGATGGCGTTCACGGTGGTCGAACCGAGTTCGCACATGTACTGCATGGTGTATTCGGCTATTTCCGGGTCGTCGACTTCGCCTATCGTCTCTAAGAACGATGTCCCGACGCCGTAGCGTTCGGCTTCGTCGGTGGCGAGGATGTGGGAACCCTCGTCGGTGATGATGACGATGCCATCCGATGCGACGTCGTATCCATCAAGGAGGTCTGTGGGCTCGGTGCCGGCCACGGCAAGCTGCGTTTGCAGGTATTCCACCTCGCCTCTCATGCTGCTTTCGGCCGTGGTCTGCGATTGCATGGTCGCCATGGTGTAGATGAAGGCGCTGACCACCATGAACACGATGGCCGATGTGAGGATCATCCAATTGCGGAAGACCTCGTGCAGCGTGCGTTGCATGGCCGTCTTGCAAAGATGCTGCACGATGGCGTCGGCGGCCAGGCACAGCACGACCATGAGCGTCAGGTCGATGACGGCTTGGGCGACGGCGCCGAGGAGGCTGAAGCCCAAGATAGCTTCGAGGATGAACGAGATGCTCTCGGCGTCGGTTCCGCCGTACGCGATGGCCGCGTTGACGATCGTCAGGGAGCTTGCTGCGGCCGATAACGCCGCGCATACGAGGATTATCCTGAGGTAGCGTGCCAGCCCCTGCGGGTCCGATGCGAGCGCGCGTTCGAACAGCCAGCCTCCCGCGGCCCCGAGGGCGCTCATCAACGCGAAGGAATTCAGCGGCGACATGAAATAGACCTCGTAATAGTCGAGGGGGAAGAACGTCGCATGCAGGAACACCGTGGTGCCCGCGATCAATCCGAGCGCGGTGCCGGTGCGGGGGCCGAAGAGCAGCGCGCCCATGGCCAGGGGGCCGAGCAGGAGTATCACGTACACCGACATGCCCTCGATGTTGCCCACGCTCCAAAAGCCCAGCTGCGTGAAGGATATCGAGATGATGGAGGCGATAACGAACCCGAGCGCGGCGATGCGGACCGCCTTTCCCAGGCCGGCCGTGCGCCCCCAGAAACGCGTCGCCATCGCATTGCGCGCCCCGGTTTTCCGCGTGTTCGCGGCGGGGGTCGATGGGGAGGGTGATGGGTTGGTCGTGGCGTCTTCCATCGCGGGCATGCCGATCCTTCCGAAGCTCGTTCCTTCGGTTCATCATAGCATTGCGATTCCCGTGTACGGGCATTCCGCCATGGCGCGATGGCGGCGCGGTTTGCCCCCTGCGGGCGCGCGGCAAACTCAGACCGGGTTGTGTGCCGAGGGCGCGCCGGCGTATTCCGCGCACACCTGCTTGAGCGTATCGAGGAACACCTGGGTTTGCTTGCTGGGCATCGATTTGCGCCATACCATGCCCTCGATCGATTCGACGGGCGGGTCGAGCGGGCGGAAGCACAGGTCGCCGCCCTGGCAGTCGATGAGCCCCTCGTAGACGACCGCAATGCCCACGCCGCCGCGCACGAGGAACTTGCAGTTCAAGGGCAGGTTGTACGTGGCCGACACGTTCAGCTGGGCGAGATGCTCGCCGAACCATGAATCCATGATGCGCGTCTGGCCCTGCTGCGACAGCACGAGCTGCCGGTCGAGAAGGTCTTCCGGCGTGATCGCGTCCTTGGATGCAAGCTCGTCGTCGCTGCGCATGAGCACGCCCCAGGTGTCGACGATCGGCATGCGCATCACGTTCATCTTGGCATGCGAGTGCACCTCACATTCGAGCATCACGTCATGGAAGCCGCGGATGAGATCCTCTTTCAGGGCGACGGTGTTTCCGCTGGTGAAAACGAAGGTGATGTCGGGATAGCTTGCCCGCACCCGGCAAATCGCCTCGGCGACGAGCGCCATGCCCTTGCATTCGCCCGCCGCGATGTGCACGGTTCCGCGCACCGACTTCGCGGGCATGCTCATCTCGGCTTCGGCTTTCTCGGAAAGCGAGACGATCGAGTTCGCGTAATGCTGCAGGATGAGCCCGTGCTCGTTCAGCTCGATGCCGCTGCGCCCGCGCGTGTACAGCTCGCGTCCGAATTCCTGCTCGAGCGAGGCGAGCTGGCGCGACAACGTGGGTTGGGAAACATGCAGCAGTTTCGCCGCATTCGAGATGTTCCCTTCTTCGGCAACCGCGAGGAAATACTTCAGCGTCCTCAATTCCATGCGCCATCACCCCATGCCATTCATGCACAGTATGAAATAACCTGACGGTATTATACCGAATGTGATGCGATGGTGGCGCTACTCGAATTCGATGCGCGCCTCGATGTCGCCGCCGCCCACGACCTCGGCGAGGTCTTCGGCATCGTCGAGCCGGGCGATGGGGGTGTAGGTGTACTGGGTGGGGAAGGTCTCGTAGAACAGGACGATGCAGCTCGAGCCGAACAGCATGAGGTCGCCGGCGTGGATGGTTTCGGGATTGCGCGAGTCGGTGGGAAGCGGGTTGTCGAGGTAGGCGTACTTTTCGTTCCCGTTGAGCTCCTCCATCTGCAGGCGAAGCGGCAAGAGTTCGGCGAACTCGCGGGCGGCTTCGGTGTCGGCGAGCGTCGCCGAGAATTCCGCGTTTTCAAAGACGATGACGATACGCTTCGATTCCATGCTCACTTCTCCCGCTCCCGAAGCATCCGTGTTTCCCCCAATGGCAAGGGCGGGCGCATCGCTGCCGGAGCTGCTCGCAGCCTGCGGTGCCGAGCAGCCGAACAGCGCAACCGCGGCCACGATAATCGCGGCCAAGGCGATTATGGGTGCGATTCGGTATTCCATCGACCCCGTCCTTATCCGCGTATCATTTTCGTTTGAATGTCGAATCATTACAAATGCTTATGTTGAATCGACTACCATACAGATACCGTATGGTAGTCGATTGGCCTGAAATCGCTGGTTATGCCATGTTCTTGGCGAAGAACGCCTCGATGGCGTCGAAGGGGATGGCGTTCTTGCCGCCGCCATCATACAGGTCGCAATGCGAGGCGCCGGGCACGATCACGAGCTCCTTGTTGTCGCCGTTCAAAAGCTCGAACGCGCCTTCGCCCATGTAGCGGGAATGGGCGTTCTCGCCGTGGAGCACCATCACGGCGTTCTCGATCTCGCCGGCGAATTGCAGCAGGTTCGTGTTCAGCCATGACAGGTTGCTCGTGAGGTTCCAGCCGTCGGTGGAGTTGCCGGAACGCTCGTGAAAGCCGCGCGGGGTCTTGTAGTAATCGTAGTAGTCCTTCACGAACTGCGGGGCGTCTTCGGGCAGCGGGTCGATGACGCCGCCGGCGCGCAGGTAGTCGCCGTTCGCATAGTCGATGGCGCGCTGGTCGTTCATCGCGCGGCGCTGCTGCATGCGGGCTTCCGCGGAATCCTCGGAGTCGAAATAGCCCTTCGTGGCCACGCGGGTCATGACGTAGCTCGTGGAGGCAACCGTGGCCTTGATGCGGGTGTCGATTGCCGCCGCGTTGATGGCGATGCCGCCCCAACCGCAGATGCCGATGATGCCGATGCGCTCGGCGTCGACGTCGTCGCGGCAGATGAGGTAGTCGACGGCGGCGCTGAAGTCCTCGGTGTTGATGTCGGGAGACGACACGCGGCGCGGCTGCCCGCCCGATTCGCCGGTGAACGACGGGTCGAAGGCCAGGGCCAGATAGCCGCGCTCTGCCATGGTTTGCGCATACAGGCCGCTGGCCTGTTCTTTCACGGCACCGAATGGGCCGCATACCGCAAGCGCGGGCAGCGGGGCGGCGGCATCCTTCGGCTTGTAGAGGTCGGCTGCCAGCGTGATGCCGAAGCGGTTGTGGAACGTCACCTTGCAATGGTCGACCGCATCGCTTTTCGGGAACACCTTGTCCCATTCCTGCACGAGCTCGAGCTTCTCTTCCTGCATGTTTTGATCCTTTCATCAGTTGACGGTTCTCGGGGTGGCTGTTATTGTTTCCATAAGAATAAAAGTTAAAGTTAACTTTAAGTCAAGGGACTATTCGAAATAATTCGAATAGCGCGACCGGTAGAAGGGGGCTCACGTGGCGATGTCTGTGGGAGAGGCGGCCAAGCTGCTCGGCGTGGCGCCATCGACGCTGCGCTACTACGAGTCGGCGGGCTTGCTGACGGCGCTCGCGCGCACCGAGGGCGGGCAGCGCCTGTTCACGGATATCGATATCGAGGCCTGCCGCGTCATCGAGTGCCTGAAGATGTCGGGCCTTTCCATCAAGGAGATCAAGGCGTTCATGGACATGGTGGCTGCGGGCGATGAGAGCCTCGAGGGCCGCCTGGCGCTGTTCGAGGCGCGCCGCGATGCCCTGAAGCGCGAGATGGCCGAGATGCAGTCGGTGCTCGACGTGCTCGAGTTCAAATGCTGGTACTACGGCACCGCCGTCGCCGCGGGGACCGAAGATGCGGTGCGGGGGCTTTCCGAAGAGGATATACCGGCCGAGCATCGAGCGGGATGCGCCCGGTTGAAGGGCATGCACGGGGAATAGCGGTTTGCGGTAATTCGGCGTCGGGCGTGGCGGCGGCCACCGCCTGAGCCGGGGTGGCTGCCATGCCGCCGGACAGGGGGGAGACCTCAATGGCAGAAGACATCACGCGCCGGTCGTTCGTGCGGGCGGCATCCATCATGGGCCTCGCGGTGCTCGGGGGCGGGGCGTTCGGCCTCGCCGGTTGCGGGGAATCGCCCGCGGCGTCGTCGAGCGCGGCGGAAAGCGCGGGCGCCGGTTCGTCGACGGCTGCGGGAAGTGCGGCATCATCGGCTGCGGCGTCGTCGGGCGCGGCGGCGGAACCGAGCTCGTCGTCGGCTGCATCGGCGGCTGCGGGCACGGCGGCCGTGGTGTTCTATTCGCGCGCAGACGAGAACTACCAGGTCGGGACGATCGACGAGGGGAACACCGCGAAGGTCGCGAAGGAGATCGCCGCGCAGACCGGGGCCGCGCTCGTCGAGGTGAAACCGGTGAACGCCTACCCGACAGGCTACGACGAGTGCTGCGATGTCGCGCTCGCCGAGCAGGACGACGGTGCCCGCCCGGCATTGCAGGAGATTCCCGACTTGTCGGCGTATGACACCATCTACCTGGGATATCCCATTTGGTGGGGCGACTTGCCGATGCTCATGTACACGTTGCTCGAGGCGGAAGACTGGGCCGGCAAGACCATCATGCCGTTCAACACGCACGAGGGCAGCGGGAATGCGGGCACCTA
>SUUF01000116.1 GCA_015062635.1 Coriobacteriaceae bacterium
GGTCGTAACCGCTGGAAGGGCATCCGCCCGACCGTCCGCGGTACCGTCATGAACCCGGTCGACCACCCGCACGGCGGCGGCGAGGGCAAGAACAAGTCCTCGGGTCGTCATCCCGTCTCCCCGTGGGGCCAGCCGGCCAAGGGTCATCGCACCCGCAATAAGAAGAAGGCCAGCAGCCGTCTCATCATCCGCCGTCGCAAGAAGTAGCGCAGAAGCGTTAGGAGATATAAGTGAGCAGAAGTTTGAAAAAGGGACCGTTCGTAGAGCCTCGCCTGCTCGAGCGTATCGAGGCCATGAACGCCGCCGGCGAGAAGAACGTCATCAAGACCTGGTCTCGCGCGAGCACCATCTTCCCCGAGATGGTCGGCCACACCATCGGCGTGCACGACGGCCGCAAGCACGTGCCCGTCTACATCACCGAGTCTATGGTTGGCCACAAGCTGGGCGAGTTCGCTCCCACCCGCACCTTCAAGGGCCATCGCGCAAAGGAGAAATAAGGAATGGAAGCTAGAGCAGTCACCCGTTACGTTCGCGTTTCCGCGAGCAAGGCGCGCCTGGTGGTCGACCAGATCCGCGGCAAGAACACCGATGTCGCCCTTGAGACCCTGGCCTACACGCAGCGTGCCGTGGCCGAGGTCGTCGAGAAGACGCTGAACTCCGCCATCGCGAACGCCGTGAACAACAACAACATGAACGCGAACAACCTCTACGTGAAGGAAGCCTACGTGAACGAGGGTCCCACGTGGAAGCGCATTCGTCCGCGCGCGAAGGGCTCCGCGAGCCGCATCCGCAAGCGCACCAGCCACATCACCATCGTCGTCGCCAACCGAGAGGAGGCATAAGTCATGGGCCAGAAAGTAAGCCCCACCGGTTTCCGTCTCGGTGTCACCGAGGATTGGCGCAGCCGCTGGTATGCCGATAAGGATTACGCGGAGAACCTGCACAACGACCTCGCCATCCGCAAGTTCCTCGACAAGGAGCTCGCCCATTCCGCCGTCTCCCGCGTCGAGATCGAGCGCGCCGGCGACAAGATCAAGGTCATCATCACCACGGCCCGCCCGGGCATCGTGATCGGCAAGAAGGGCGCCGAGATCGACAACCTGCGCAAGAAGCTTGGCAAGGTTGCCAACGGCAAGGTTTCCATCGAGGTCATCGAGGTCAAGCGCCCCGAGCTCGACGCCAGCCTCATCGCCCAGAACATCGCCGAGCAGCTCGAGGGCCGCGTGGCGTTCCGCCGTGCGATGCGCAAGGCCGTCCAGTCGGCCCGCAAGAGCGGTGCCAAGGGCATCCGCATCCAGTGCTCCGGCCGCCTCGGCGGTGCCGAGATGTGCCGCCGCGAGTGGTATCGCGAGGGTCGCGTGCCGCTGCACACGCTGCGTGCCAAGATCGACTACGGCTTCACCACCGCCGCCACCACGATGGGCTCCATCGGCGTGCAGGTGTGGGTGTATCACGGCGACGTGATGCCCGGCCAGAAGGCTCCGCAGCCGGCTCTCGAGGGAACGTCCCGTCCGGATCGTCGCCGTCGCGGCGACCGCAACGATCGCAACGACAGGAGGGATAAGTAATGCTGTCTCCTAAACGTGTTCGTCACCGCAAGGTGCAGCGCGGCTCGATGAAGGGCAACGCCAAGGGCGGTACCCAGCTGAACCACGGCGTCTGGGGCATCCAGGCCACCGAGCGCGCATGGATCACCAACCGCCAGATCGAGGCATGCCGTGTCGCTATCACCCGTAAGATGAAGCGTGGCGGCAACGTCTGGATCACCATCTTCCCGGACAAGCCCATCTCCAAGAAGCCTGCCGAGACCCGCATGGGCAAGGGCAAGGGCGCCCCGGAGGCATGGGTGGCCGTGGTCAAGCCCGGCCGCATCATGTTCGAGATTTCGGGCACTGATGACGAGACCGCCCGCGAGGCTCTGCGCCTGGGCATCCACAAGCTCCCCATCAAGTGCAAGATCGTCCACCGCGAAAGTGAGGATCAGGACTAATGAGGTATTCCGAGATCCGCGAGTTCTCGTCTGACGATTTGCAGGCGAAGCTTCAAGAGGCCCGCGCGGAGCTGTTCAATCTGCGCTTCCAGATGGCCACGAGCCAGCTCGACAACACGGCTCGCGTCGGCCAGGTGAAGAAGGACATCGCCCGCATCCAGACCGAGATGCGCGCGCGTGAGATTGCCGCCGCGAAGGCGAACTAGAAAGGAGTGGACAATGGCTGAAGAGCGTAATTCCCGCAAAGTTCGCCAGGGCGTCGTCGTTTCCGACGTGAACGACAAGACCATCGTCGTGAGGACCCTCGAGCGCAAGCCGCATCCGGTGTATGGCAAGATGATGACCACCACCAAGAAGTTCCACGTGCATGACGAGAACAACGAGGCTGGCGTGGGCGACACCGTCCGCATCATGGAGACCCGTCCGCTGAGCAAGATGAAGCGTTGGCGTCTCGTCGAGATTGTTGAAAAGGCGAAGTAGCCTGTCGGCACTAACGTTGAGTAAGTAGGAAAGGAAAGCACATGATTCAGATGCAATCCATGCTCGCGGTGGCCGACAACTCCGGCGCCCGCAAGGTGCAGTGCATCAAGGTCCTCGGCGGCTCCAAGCGCCGTTATGCGGGCCTGGGCGACATCATCATCTGCTCCGTCAAGGAAGCCATCCCCAACGGCCAGGTGAAGAAGGGTGAAGTCGTCCGCTGCGTCATCGTCCGCGTGAAGAAGGAAGTCCGCCGCGACGACGGCTCGTACATCCGCTTCGACCAGAACGCGTGCGTGCTCGTGGACGCCAATGGCGCCCCCCGCGGCACCCGTATCTTCGGGCCGGTCGCCCGTGAGCTGCGCGAGCGCAAGTTCACGAAGATCGTCTCGCTGGCTCCCGAGACGCTCTAGCGAAAGGTTGTACCAAGAATGGCAAAGATGAACATCAAAAAGGGTGACAAGGTCCGCGTCATCGCTGGCAAGGACAAGGGCGCCGAGGGCGAGGTCATCAAGGCGATTCCGGCTAAGGGCCGCGTCATCGTCGAGAACGTGAACATCGTCACCAAGGCCATGCACCCCACCCAGCAGAACCAGACCGGTGGCCTCACGAAGATGGCGGCTCCCCTGGATGTGTCGAACGTCCAGCTCGTGTGCCCCAGCTGCGGCAAGACCACCCGCGTCGCGCACAAGATCGAGGACGGCAAGAAGTTCCGTGCCTGCAAGAAGTGCGGCGCAACCATCAAATAGCAAGTGATTTGACGCGGGGGAGCAACCCTCGCGTCAAGTCTTCCCATCGGTAAGTCGCGGGGTTTTTCTGAACCTCGCGAATTTCCGGTGGGGATAGTTGTAATATGACCCTCGCTGTGTTTTTTGCAGGGAGGGACCTTGGGTCGGAAATCCAGGGTTCAAATCATCGGAAAGGTTAGATACATGGCTCCTCGTCTGAAGGAAAAGTACCAGAACGAAATCGCCCAGCAGCTCTTTGAGGAGCTGGGTCTGCAGAACGTCAACCAGATCCCGCGCCTCGAGAAGATCGTGGTGAACATGGGCGTCGGCCGCGCCGCCGGCGATGCCAAGCTCATGGACGGTGCGGTGGCCGACCTGCGCGCCATCACCGGCCAGCAGCCCACCATCCGTCGCGCCCGTAAGTCCATCGCCGCGTTCCACCTGCGCGAGGGCCAGGCCATCGGCGCCAAGGTCACCCTGCGTGGCGACCGCATGTGGGAGTTCCTCGACCGTCTGCTGTCGATCGCGCTTCCGCGCGTCCGCGACTTCCGTGGCATCAACCCCAACAGCTTCGACGGCCGCGGCAACTATTCGCTGGGCATCCAGGAGCAGCTCATCTTCGCAGAGATCGATTACGACAAGATCGATCGCACGCGCGGCATGGACATCACCTTCGTCACGACCGCCGAGACCGACGAAGCCGCCCGCGCCCTGTTCGACAAGCTGGGCTTCCCGTTCAAGAAGTAGTTCGTTCTTATTCCGGCTCGCGGCGATGCGCACCGCGGGCCGGTTAGGATACATCCAAGTTGCTGGCAATCGGCAAGAGGAAAGAAGGATTTGCATGGCAAAGAAATCGATGATCGCCAAGGCGAAGCGCGAGCCGAAGTTCTCGACGCGCGAGCACAACCGTTGCGGCCGTTGCGGGCGTCCCCGCGCGTACTACCGCAAGTTCAACCTGTGCCGCGTGTGCCTGCGTGAGCTCGCGAACAAAGGCGAACTGCCCGGCATCACCAAGGCTTCCTGGTAGGAACACGACGGTAATGCTGCGGTGGGCCGTGTATTCAGGCGCTGGTGCTATGGGTGCCGGCGAACCGATCTCGCGGTTCATCAAGGACTAAGGAGAAACAATCATGATGACAGACACCATCGCGGATATGCTTACGCGCATTCGTAACGCGAATTCCGCAGGCAAGGAGAACGTCTCCATGCCCACGAGCAAGAAGCTCGTCGACATCGCCAAGATCATGAAGGAAGAGGGCTACATCGCCGACTTCCAGATCGAGGATGGCGAGCCGCGCGGCACGCTCGTGATCGAACTCAAGTATGGCCCGAAGAACGCCCGCGTCATCCGCGGCATCAAGCGCATCAGCAAGCCCGGCCTGCGCATCTACGCCGGCAAGGATGAGCTGCCCCGCGTGCTCGGCGGTCTCGGCACGGCCATCATCTCGACGAGCCAAGGCGTTATGGCCGACCGCGATGCCCGCAAGAAGGGCATCGGCGGCGAGGTCGTTGCGTACATCTGGTAGGAAAGGAGAGGGATTATGTCTCGTATTGGCAAGCAGCCCGTCACCGTTCCTGCCGGTGTCGAAGTGAAGATCGACGGTCATGTGGTTACCGTCAAGGGCTCGAAGGGCGAACTCGTCCGCGAGTTCAACCCGATGATGACCATCTCGCAGGAAGGCGATCAGGTCATCGTCACCCGTCCGGATGACACCCGCGAGGCGCGCAGCCTCCACGGCCTCACCCGTACGCTCATCCACAACATGGTCGTCGGCGTGTCCGAGGGCTATTCCAAGAAACTGCAGCTCGTCGGCGTCGGCTACCGTGCCGCGCTGAAGGGCAAGAACCTCGAGATGCAGCTCGGCTTCTCGCACCCCGTCGTGGTGGAGCCGCCCGAAGGCATCGAGTTCGAGGTTCCCTCCCAGACCGAGATCATCGTCAAGGGCATCTCCAAGGAGCGTGTCGGCCAGGTTGCCGCCGACGTCCGCAAGTGGCGTGCTCCCGAACCCTACAAGGGCAAGGGCATCCGCTACGAGGGCGAGTACGTCCGCCGCAAGCTGGGCAAGGCCGCCAAGGGCGACTAATCGACGCAAGGAAAGGTTGAGAAGCAATGAACAAGTTGCAGAAGAAAGCAGCGAACCAGCGTCGTCGCCAGAACCGCGTCCGCGCGAAGGTCAACGGCACTCCGGCTCGCCCGCGCTTGAGCGTGACCCGCTCGAACGCCAATGTCTATGTCCAGGTCGTCGACGACGTGGCCCACAAGACCCTCATCGGCGTTTCGACCCTCGGAGCCGAGTTCAAGGCCACCGGCGAGAAGCCGGGCACCGTTGCCGGTGCGAAGGCCGTCGGCGCTATCGTTGGCAAGAAGGCAATCGAAGCCGGCATCGACACGGTCGTGTTCGACCGTGGCGGCCACATTTACCACGGCCGCGTGGCCGCAGTGGCCGAGGGTGCCCGCGAAGCTGGACTTAAGTTCTAAGAGAGGGTTAGGTAAATGGCTCGTAGACAGGAAAAGAAGAACGACATCCCCGAGCTCGAGGAGCGCGTCGTCTACATCAACCGCGTGTCCAAGGTCGTCAAGGGCGGCCGCCGCTTCGGCCTGACCGCTCTCGTGGTCGTCGGCGACGGCAACGGTCGTGTCGGCGTTGGCCTCGGCAAGTCCCAGGAAGTGCCCATCGCCATCCGCAAGGGCGTCGAGGACGCGAAGAAGAACATGTTCACCGTGCCGATCACTCCGGAAGGCACCCTGCCGCATCCCGTGATGGGCGAGTACGGCGCAGGCCGCGTCATGATCAAGCCGGCTACCCCCGGTACCGGCGTTATCGCCGGTGGCCCGGCCCGTGCGGTCCTGGAGCTTGCTGGCGTGAAGAACGTCCTGACGAAGTCGCTGGGCACCAACAACGCGATGAACATCGTGAAGGCCACCGCCGCTGGCCTGCAGCAGATGGAATCCGCCGAGCAGGTCGCTGAGCGCCGTGGCGTTTCCGTGGCCAAGATTTACGGCTGGAAGGAGGACTAACCGATGTCCGAGCAGAAGAAGACGCTGCACATCACGCAGACCGGCAGCCCCATCGCCAAGAATGGCGACCAGCGCGCGACGCTGAAGGCGCTTGGCCTGAACAAGATTGGCCGCACCGTCGACCAGGTGGACAATCCGTCCATCCGCGGCATGATCTTCAAGGTGAAGCACCTCGTCGAGGTTGTCGAAGACTAACGTGCTTCGTTGAAGCTTCAGCGCCCCTCCGCCCGTGATGGCGGAGGGGCGTTTTTCGTTGTTGCTGCGTTCGTGGGGGTGCGTGCCTTGGGGTTTGCACTTGGGGTTTGTGCTCAGGGGCTTTGGGGTGTCGCGCATACCCGTTCGCGCTTGGGCTTGC
>SUUF01000013.1:0-15277 GCA_015062635.1 Coriobacteriaceae bacterium
ACGACCGACATCGCCGCGGGTGAAACGATCAATTCGTCGAATGTGGCCGAAAAGGCGTGGATAGCCGATTTGCTGCCTGCCGAGCCGGTGGCATACGCCGATGCAATCGGGCGGCAAGCGACATCGCCCATCATCGCCGGTGAAGTCATATCGCAAAAACGCTTCGACGAGAACGTTGGACGCATCGATGTGCCCGATGGCCTGACGGCGGTGTCGTTGCCGGCTGGCGATGTGAATGCCGTCGGCGGCGCAATCGAAAGCGGCATGCAGATAGACGTCTATCTGGCCAATGGCGAGACGGCCGTTCCCCTCGCCCAAAACGTCCTCGTGCTTTCGACGAGCGCGGGTTCTGCGAGCGGTTCGGGGAAGAAGATCGCATGGATCACCGTGGCCGTCGATGCCGACCGCGTGCAGGAATTCGTCGCGGCGGCTGACAAGGGCGGCCTGTATTTCACGATTCCGGGAGAGAAGAAGGGAGCATGAGATGCGTGAAGTCGTGTTGTGCGCGGATGAGGAAGCCCTCCGCAACCCATCGATGATAGGGCTTGATGGGGAGTCCCTGGACTCGCAGGAATGGCTTCTCCCCCTCTCCAATGCGCATGAAGCACGAGAGTATTTGCGGGATGGGGAGGCGGACGAGGTGTGGGTGGCTTCAAGCGATGAGGTCGACCCCATCAACCTGGCGGCTGCCCTCAAGCGGGAACGACGCGAGATGCGGGTATGCCTGGTCGCCTGGCAGGGCAGCGGTTCGCTGATGAGCCGGGCGAATGCGGCAGGCATCGACGAGGTCATCGGCTACCGCGAGATGGCGCAGCGATACGCCCTGATGAAAGGGCGCCATCGTACGGTGAATCCGCGCCGGCGCACCCCCGCGACGGCGCTCGCCGAGAAAGCCGCGCTCGCAGCGCGCGAACGGCCTGAAGGAGCACGTCATAGCGTGCCCGTCCCGGTGCCAGATCCGCTTCCGCGTTCTGCCCCAATCGCAGAAGTCCCCGATGAAGAGCCGGCCGTTGTCGACGAATCGCCCGCGCATGATGCCGGTTCCGGGGCGGGAGGGCATTCAGCGTCGATTGATGCCCCGGTGAAACGCGGGTATGCGCTCTGCGTGGTGAGTGCCAGCGGCGGGACGGGGAAGAGCACGGTGGCTGCGCTTTCCGCGCTTATCGCCTCGGGCCATGGGTATCGCACGGCTATCATCGATGCCGACCTCCAGTTCGGCGACATAGCCTCGATGTTCGGCGAAGCGGGGACGATTCCCGTTGACAAGGCCATCGCCGATCCGACCCTGCTCACGGCTGCGCATGCCAATGGTCCCGTCGTGGTTTCTTCGCTCGAGCGGATGGAGCAATCCGAGATATACCTGCCCCAGGTGCCCGGGCTCATCGATTGGGCGCGCGAGCGCTTCGACGTCGTGGTGGTGAACACCGGCTCGTTCTGGTCGGAAAGCCACGTGCAGATGATTGAGGTGTGCACGAACACGCTGTTCCTGATGGACCAGCGTCCCACCTCGGTGAAAGCGGTGCGCAAAGCGCTCGAGCTGTGCGCGCGATGCGGGGTTGCCGCTCATCCGTTCCTGTTTGCGGTGAACCGGTGCACGCGAAAGTCGCTGCTTTCGTCAATCGATATCTCGTGTGCGCTCGATGGCGTGCCGGTCGTCGAGTTGAAGGAAGGTGGTTCCTCGGTTGCGGAATTGATGTCGGCGGGGCTCGCGATGCGGCTGATAGAGGAGCACAACGATTTGTGCGTGAGCTTGAACGACTTCCTCGGAGATGTCATCCCAGCGGCGTTGAACAACGGCGTGCCCAAACCGGCGCCGATACCGGAATTGCAGACCCGGGCTAAGGGAAAGTCGAAACGCAAGTCGTCGCGAAGGAAAGGAAGAGCGGCATGTCTTTGATGACACGTGTGCAAGAGGCCGGCAATGACGTTGAGACGATGCGACGCGGACAGCGCCCGTCGGTGACGTTGATGGACCTGCGGCATCTACTGCAAGACCAGCTGCCAAGCGAGAAACTGGCCAGGATGGTGGCGGAAAACCCGATGCTTGCGGAAAACGAGGTCCGCAGCATTTGCCGGAAGTTCTTCGAGGACGAGGCGCTGCCGGGGATGGCGCGCATGGCCGAAACAGACCGGAATGCCCTGATTGGGCAGCTGGTCGACCGCATTTTCGGGCTCGGTCCAATCGAATCGTTGTTCGCCGACGATGGCGTGACCGAGGTGATGGTGAACGGGCCGAACGCCGTATTCTACGAGCGGGATGGGGTGATACATCGCAGTCAGAGCGGGTTTTCGTCGGAAGACGAGATTCGCGCCCTCATCGATCGCATCGTGGGGCCGCTTGGGCGGCGCATCGACGAGGGGTCACCGATGGTGAATGCCCGCCTGGCCGACGGTTCGCGTGTGAACGCCATCATACCGCCCGTCTCGCGTATCGGGCCCGTGCTTACCATCAGGCGGTTTCCCCGTCGGGTGATAACGCTCCATGACATGATGCGACGGGACTTCCTCGAGGAGTCCATGGCCCGCTTCCTCGCGTGGGCGGTTAGGGCCAAGGTGAACATCGCGGTGTCGGGGGGAACCGGCACCGGGAAGACGACGCTGCTGAATGCGCTTTCGTGCGAGATTCCCCCGAACGAGCGGGTCATCACCATCGAGGATTCGGCCGAGCTCCGGTTCCTCGGGCACCCGCACGTGGTGTCTCTCGAAGCGAGGCCCATGAACGCTGAGGGCACGGGCGAGATTGCGATTCGCGATCTCGTGATAAACGCATTGCGCATGCGGCCCGACCGCATCGTTGTGGGGGAGTGCCGCGGGGCCGAGGCGCTCGACATGCTTCAGGCCATGAACACCGGCCACGATGGATCGCTCACGACCCTGCATGCCAACAGCCCCGACGACGCGATCTTGCGCTTGATGACGATGGTGCGCTATGCGGCTGACCTGCCGGTTGACGTCATCGAGCGGCAGATCGCCTCGGCCATAGGCCTCGGGGTGCAAATAGCGCGCGATGCGGCGGGTACCCGGTATGTGACGCAAGCGGTGGAATATTGCTTCGACGAGAAGGCAGGGCGCGCGCGAGCCGATGTGTTCTACGAGCGTGCGGCGGCGGGTGTGCCTGGTGTCTGGAAGCGGATTCCCCGATGGGTGGGCAAAGTCGAGGAACTCGGCATCGCCTCGTGGGAGGAGGTCGAAGAATGGGTGCAGCAGATTTCGTGAGGATCGTCGCGGCGGCATGCGCATTTGCCGCGGCAGCGCTGTTGACGCCTCAGGTGTTGGCGGCGGTGCGGCGCTCGCGTGCATCGGAACGCGCCAACCGGGCGGCTGCGGGCGATTCCGGGTTCGTGGCGCGGCTTTTGCGCAATGGGGTAATGCCGGCAACGGCGGCAATCGCCTGGTTGAGCCGTTTTCCTGCGGTTTCTGCCTATTGCGCGCAATTGCGCCAGCTTGCCCGGCGCCGGGGTTTCGAAACCGGGGATAACCGGGTGGGAGGCGTCGTCCTGATGCTCGCCGTGCTGGCATTTCCCCTCGGATGGTTGGCGAGCTCGTCGCCGTTGTTCGGGTGCATGGCGTCCTTGTGCCTGGTCATCGGCTTGGGGATGGGCGCACGGCACGCGAGCGAGCGCGAGTCGGATGCGATGCGCGAGGCAGTGCCCGAGGTGCTGCACATGATGAGCTCGTGCTTTCATGCGGGGTATTCCCTCTTGCAGACGTTTCGATACATTGCCGACGAGGCTCCAGGCCGGTTGCATGACCTGTTCTTTCGGGCGGCAAGCGATTTGGAAACGGGGAGGACGGCCGAAGAGGCCTTGCGGCGGATGCGCGATGACGCCTCGTTGCCCGAACTTGCATTCGTGACCGCAGCGCTTGATATCCAACACCAAACGGGCGGCAGCTTGCAGAAGGTCATCGACAGCGCGAGCGAATCGGTTGCCGGAGAGCTTGCGTTACGCCGAGCGCTTCGTGTGCAGACCGCGCAGGCCCGTCTTTCGATGCGCATCGTCACCATCATGCCATTCGTCTTGGTGGGGATCTTCTCGTTCGTATCGCCGGGGTTCTTGTCCCCGTTCTTCACGTCGGGTTTGGGCATCGGCGTGCTCTGCCTGGCGTTTGGCATGCAGGCTGCGGGAATTCTCTCGGTGCGCAGGATGCTTGACGTCGGGGATGAGTGAGATGTCGGCGTTCGTGGCGGTTGCATGCATGGCGGCGGGGGTTTCGGGATTCTGCCTGGCTATCTCGGCGAAGCGCGTCCAGGGCGACGCCTTGCGGCAGCGGGGCTTGCGGGAGGCGCTTCGACAGGCGCCTGCCCGAACGTCCTTTGCGCTGCCGCGGGGAAGGCTACCGCCGCTCCTGCGCGCTATCGAACGTGAAAGCGGGCAAGCCCACCCTGCATGGCTCGTTCGCCTTGCGCAAGCGCGGGTGTGGAAGCTTGGGTTCAAGGATCCCCCGTCGATGATTGCCCGGGCGGGGTTGTCCGAGCATGCGACGCCCATCGGCGCCTATATCGTGCGGGCGGGGGAAACGATGGCGGCGATGGTCGTCGGCGGCGTTGCGGGTGGGCTTTTCTCGCCCGAATTGTCCGGTGTCCTTGCCATCGTCGGTGCGGTTGCGGGATTTCGCCGGGTGCCGTCGGCGTTGCGGGCGACAGCGGCATTCCGCAATGCCGAAATGGAGCGGCATCTTTCGGAGATGCTTGAGGTGGTGGTGCTTGGCCTTCGCAGCGGATTGTCGTTCGAGCGGTCGTTCGGGCTGTATCCCCGGTATTTCGATACCGGCCTGGCGCATTCGATGCTGCGCGTCTGCGAACGGTGGGATACCGGCTTGATGTCGCGCGAGGAAGCCCTGCGCCAGCTCGAGGCCGAATACGATTCCGCCCTGTTGTCGCGCGTGGTGGGGAGCATGATCCGCTCGCTTCGCTTCGGCACCTCGATCGCCGACGCGCTGGAGTCAACGGCCGTTGAGGCGCGCGAGGCGCATCGAGCGCAGATGGAAGAGAAGGTCGCAAAGGTGGCGGTGAAGATGATGGTTCCCGTGGGCACGTTGATTCTGCCGGCGATGCTGCTGCTGGTGCTCGGACCGGTGATGTTGGAATTGGTTGAAGGCTTCTAACGATAGGAGGTTGCCATGGTTTCGTTGGGTACGAGGATTTCGGATGCGTGCGGGATGCTTCATGGAAGGGCGTTGGCGAAACTTGCGGAAACGCGCGGGCAGGGAACGACCGAATATGCGATTCTCGTCGGAGTGCTTGTCGTGATCGCCATCCTTGCGATCACGTTGTTTCGAGACCGCATCCAGCAGCTGTGGGATGCCATCGCATCGGGCATCAACGGGTTGTAGCGCGTACGGGGAAGGCGATGCTCCCGATGCCGGCGCGCTGTCGCGCCAAGGACAAGGGACACTGGAATATGCCCTGGTGGTCGCCGCGTTCCTGGCGATGTTCGTGGGGGCGGCGGCGCTCTGGAAGATGCTCGATGCCGGTTTGCCGGTGCAGCACGCGCTGCAGAGCGCCTCGCACCATATCTCGTCGGCGGCTCCGGGTGCGTTTTCAGACGTCTTCATGTACTGAATGCGCATTTCGCTCTGCGGAATGCGGTTCGGGGCAGGCCACCGTCGAGGGGGCGTTTCTGATACCCGTGATATTCCTGCTGCTTCTGCTTCTGATGCAGCCGGGGATACTGCTGTACGACCGGATGGTCATGAATGCGGCCGCCTATGAGGCATGCCGGATGCTCGCGACCCGCTCCCCGGCTTCCGGAGTCGATGACGCGACGTATGAAGAGGCGATCAGGCGCCATCTTGGGGCGATACCGCAGCAGGAGAACTTCCATCGCCATCGGGACGGGTGTTCCTGGCGGATTCGCCTCGAAGGCGACGAGCGGGCGTCAAAGGTGAGCGTGAGCATCGCCGGCAGCGTGCGGTTGCTCCCCTTGCTCGATATGGGCGGGACCTTGTTGGGCATCGGCGATGGCGCGGGGAATATCGAGGTGTCGGTTCACGCGAGCATGCCCACGCAAGACGCGTGGGTGGGCGGAAATGCGTTGGGAATGGACCCTGGGGCATGGGTCGGGAAATGGAAATGAGGGAGGTGAGCGATATGACGCGGTGCGCAGTGCGGCCGTTTTGGGAAGACAAACGCTCCGATGACGGGGGCTTTTCGACCGTGGGCGTGGCCCTTGCCTTGCTCGTGGCGATTTCCCTCGTGTTCACCGGGGCACAGGTATACCGCGTGCAATCGGCTGCAGCCGACGTGCAGGAGGCTGCCGATGCCTGCGCGTTGGCGGCGGATAACGTGATTGCCGAGTATTACCTCGTGGCACGGGTGTGCGATGCGGTCGTGCTGTCGCTCACCCTAACGGGTATCGTCGTGCTGGGCATGGGGGTGGCTGCATTATGCACGCCCCTTTCCGCTGAAGCGGGGTTCTCGCTCATCAACGCCGGGAAAAAGGTGCTCCTGGCGCGCGATCGCTTTGCCCGGAAGGCAGCCGACGGCCTCGACAAGCTCCAGAAAGCCCTGCCATTCTTGGCGGCGGTGGCCGCCGCGCACGTGGCAGGCGCAAATCGCGATGGAATGGGGGCGGGGTATCTCGGATTCGCCGTCGTGCTTCCGTTCGAGGGAAATGAGGTCTCGGCCGGCGAGGCGGGGGCGGCAGATGAACTCGTCGGCGCCGTCGACGATGCCGCTGGCGCCCTCGCCGTTGCCGGGGAAGAAGCCGAGAAGGCGGCAAAACGGGCGAAAGAAGCGAAGGAACGGGCATACCAAGCCGACTGCGGGGCGTACCCGGGCTACTGCCTGTACGAGCGCGCCGGATCTCTCGCAGATATGCCTGCGGGATCGAACCCCTTCTTCAGCAGCGTTGATACCTGGGGTTTCTCGGCGGCCCTGAATCGGGCGAGGGCGTATTACCCGTGTCGGCTTGCAGCGGATGCGCCTGATGGCGACTCCGTCGAGGCGCAAGCCGAGTCTGCCCTGCGCAAGCGTTTCTATGCCTTTGCGGCGAGAACCCTCTCGCGCGAGGGTTTCGTGGACGAGTCGGGCGATTCGTTTAGCGCCTCGTTTCCCCTGGTGCCGCGCAATGTCGACGAGCTGCGCGATACCGACCTGTTCTCCGAAGCGGTGTACCCGGTGACGTCTAATGATGCCGGCCATCTCGAGATGCATGCCTGGGAAGGCTGTCCGCGTGCGGCGGGCGCTGCACGCGTGGCTTCGCTTGCCGAACGGGAGACGGGAGGCTACGACCTTTGCCCGGAATGCCAATTCACCGAAAACAGCTTGGGCCGGGTGGCGTCTGCCTCGTCGTCGATCGACAACGGGTTCGAGTTTCATTACCGGGTTATCGCCGAGGCTGCGTCTGAATATGAAGAGCAGAAACGCGTGCTCGAACCCAAGGCGCGCAAGGTGCGCCGGCTGGCGGGGTCTTTGTTCGAACAGGCGCGCTCGGCATTGCGGAAGATGGCGGCGCAGCGGATATCGGTGGCGCCACCCGGGCGCTTGGGCGTAGTCGCCATCGTGGCTGCAACCGATTCGAATGCGTCTGATTTGGGGTTTTCCTCGCGATTTGTAAACGGCGCGGGCGTATTGGGCCCGCGGGTCGCCATTTCGGGTGCCACCTTGGTGAGCGATTCGGCGGAACAGGGTCGCACCATCATCGCGTCGGCGCTCGATGGGGTGCGACATGATGGCCATCTGCTTGCGGGCGTGCTCGATACCGTGATGGATGTGTGGTCATCGATGCTCTTCGCCTATGCCGATGGGCAGCAGCGCATCGGCGAGGGGATAGACGAGTTGGATGCACGTTTGTCGTTCGGAGGTGAGAGCCGGCTCGGTCTGTGGAGCTCCCGGGAATTCGAGAAGACGATGGAATCGCTCGGCTTGCAACCGGCGCAGCTTGATGCGCCGAAGCCAGTGCTCGTGAACACGGGGCAGGTGCTCCAAGCCGATGGCGGCGATTTCTCGGCACGGCTGCTGAGCGTGAAACGGGTCGCCGCCAACCTCCCGGGCAATACCGTGCTCGATGGCATCGTGGGCATCGCCGAGAGGAATGCCCGCTCTACGATACGCGATTTCAACGGCGAGATAACGGTCGCGACCATCGAAGTGGCGGGAGACGGGTCGCCGACGATCCCGATAACCATCACCCTGCCCGATTCGCTGCGGGAAAGAGGCCTTGGCCTGGTGGAGGGCATAGCCGAGCGGTTGCGTGGCCTTGCCGGGGATATCACGGGGGTGCGGCAATGGCGATGAGTGGGCAGGTTCGGCGGCGCTGCGATTGGCTGAAACGCAGACAGTTAGGGCAGATGACCATGGAGCTGGTGGCGGTGCTTCCGGTGGCCATCGTCGTGGCGGCAATCACGGTGAATGCCTTGGTGTTTTTCGGTGATTGCGCGGCGTTCGACCGCATCGCGCGCAATGCGGTGCGCGTGTATGCGACATCGCCCACGTATGGGGTGCAAGCAGACCAGAGCCAGGCGCTTATCGCGACGGCCATCCAAGCGGAATTGGATGGCAGGTTCGAACGGGTGGAGGTGAGATACGAGCGCATCGGTTTCGGGCTCACGCGGTATACGGCGACGCTCGATTATGCGCCGAACCTCTTCGGCATGGGCGTGCGCAGCTCGGTGCTCGGGGTACCGCTGCCGCGCCTGCGGCATGGAACCTCCTTGGCGGTGGATACCTACAAACCGGGAATCTTCTTCGAGTGAAAGGATGGCATATGGGAAACGATTCAGATAAGCGCAGATGGCGAAACCTTGCGGGCGGAATCATGCTGATTGCGGCTGGTGCCGCAGCGGTCGCGTTGGTGGAACTTGCCTGGGATGCCTCGGTGAATGCGAAAGTGGGCTCGCAGGCTCCCGTGCAGGATGCCGGGCATGCGGGGTTTTCGATGGAGGACTTCTCGGCATATGTGCTCGACGATGCGGATTTGCCCGGAATTTCGAATGGCGTCTCGTCGGCCTTCGTCGCAGAATGCTTCGATCCGCGGAGCTTGGGGGAGGTGAACTGTTCGGATGACGGTAGCGTCGTGGGCATCGTGTCGGATGATGCCGCAGCAGACCTATTCCGCCGCTGTGCCGAACGGCTCTCCCGTCGGGGATGGGTCCCGGTGGGGTCGAGCAGGGACCTGCGATGCACATTCCTTCGCAATGCCGGCACCATCAGGTGGCTGTTCCTCGATGTGTCGCAGGTGGCTGAAAGCAGTGTGGCGGTAATGGTGCTCGAGGAGGGGTTATGAGAAACGATGGCGAAGAGCGCGGCGCTATGCAAAAGGTGTTGCCGTGCGATCCCTTTCCCGCTTGCAGGGTGCTGCTTGCCACCCGCTTGTCGTCGCGGATGCGTGGACTGCTGTTCGCGCCGGAAGGCGACGGCATGATGGTGCTCTTGCCCTGCCATGACATCCATACCTTTGGAATGGCATACGCCATCGACGTGGCTTTCGTCGATGCGGCGGGGCGTGTCGTGCGGTCGGTGCGCGATGTGCTTCCGAACAAGCGCTTGCGCGAACGGGATGCCGTGGCCGTGCTCGAACGACGTGCGATTCCCCGCGAGCTCTGGTTCGAGGAAGGCGAGCAGATTGCCTTGGGGGCCTATCGACGGGAACCGCTCAGTGCGAATCGGGCGGCGGCTTCCGATGGGATTGAACGGGACGAATAGCGTGTGAGTAAGGAGAAGACGATGAAAACGTGTCCGATTTGCAAGGCGCGGTGCTTCGATGACATGGAGATATGCTATGGCTGCATGCACCGCTTCGAGCGTGGGGAAAGCGCCGGCGGGCAGGAGGCGCCCGCGGTTTCGGCCGCGAACGAGGCATCCGTTCGGCAGGGTTTTGCGCGCGATGCCGAAACCGATGCCCGCATCGGCAAGCATGATGGCTCGCGTGCGGGAATCGCGGACCGTCATCAGGCGGTCAAGCGCGGCCCGTCGCGGGTGTTCGGCGCAGTCGATGGCGGCGATCTCGACCCATTCGAGGGCTATGCCGATGGCAGCGCATGGGAGGATGCGCCAGCGCCTGCGGAACCTCCGGCCCAGACGACGGCTCTGCTCGAAATCGCCACCGGTCCGCTCGCCTCTGCGTCGATTGGAAATGGATATCGGCTCGTGGTGAGCCTGGAGCGCGAATGACGTCACGCCGAACGCGGGCCTAGCGTTTACCCACCTGGTTGGCGCTGGCGGCGAATCGATCGTGGAATGCGCGCATCATCGTGCGCGTGAGGCTGTAATCATCGGGATCATGGGGCACTTCGCTCCAATGCACCCACTCTGCGCAGGCCAGTTCCTGGTCGTCGAGCTTCACCGAATCGGAGCCGTCGAGTTCGCAGAAATAGCCGACGAGCAGCGATGACGAACGCGGCCATGGCTGGTTGCCGAAGTAGCGGATGTTCTTCACGTGAACGCCGGTCTCTTCGAGCACCTCGCGCGCGACCGTTTGCTCGAGCGTTTCCCCGATTTCGGTGAACCCGGCCACGAGCGCCCAGTTCGTGAAGCCGCGTCCCGCATATTTGGTGAGCAGCAGGCGCTCCCCGTCCTGCACGCCCACGATGACCCCGGGGTTGATGCGCGGATAAACGGTATTACCGCAGTTGGGGCAGCGGAGCATGCGCTCGACGCGGTCCGCCTGCAAGGCGGACGCGCACCGTCCGCAGAACCGGTTGTCGCGATACCATGCCGCGAGTTGCGCGCCCACCTCGATGGCGAAACGCGTGTCCCGCGGGCGTATCCACCGGTATATGCCCAGCGGCTCGTAACGGAATGCGGTGGCATCGCCGCAGGATGCGTCGACTTGTCCGGCATCGATGCCCGTATGCCGTTCGGGCATGTCGAGTCGGGGTTCCGTGTGCGCCAGGTAATACCCGGTCCCCGAAATGTCG
Source organism: Coriobacteriaceae bacterium (assembly GCA_015062635.1). GTDB lineage: Bacteria > Actinomycetota > Coriobacteriia > Coriobacteriales > Eggerthellaceae > UMGS1519. The sequence goes on from SUUF01000013.1 coordinate 10,861, forward strand.
AAGAGGAAGGTGAGGTCGGCATCGGGCATGTTCGCCTGTTGCACGGTCGGCACGATGACGTCGTCGCCCGTACGTGACATCAGGAGCGCATCGCCGCGAAACGAGAGCAGCTTGTCGTCGGGTTTCGGACGGCGTTCTGTGTAGTGGTTGTCGTATGTGCCCTCGATGTCGTGCAGCATGGGCTTTCTCCTAGAACGGAATCGGCGGTGGAAGCCCACCGCCGATACGGGAAACGATTGCGTGAAACTTGGCTATTCGGCGAGGAACTCCATCGCCGCCTCCTCGATGGCTTCGGGATCGCCGTCGATGACCTGCGTGAAGCGGATGGGACGGCTGTCCAGTTCGGCCAATCCGGCGGGCACCGGGCCGCAGCCGGTGGCTTCGGCGATGCGCGCGTTCAGCTCGCAGCCAGTGAGCTTCGCCATCTCGTCGGGCAGGGGTTCGCCCGGTTCGAGGTCGTGCAGCGCACGGTAGACGTTCTCGCCGAACTTCGCCCAATGCGCGGTGCTCGCCACGAGCACCGGATTCTGCCCGCGCAGCCGCTCGGCCACCTTGAAGGCCACGGCGGAATGCGGGTCGAGCAGGTAGCCGTGCTTCTCGTAGACCTCCTTGATGGTCGCGAAGCATTCGCGGCTGTCGGCTGAATCGCTGGCGAAATCGGCGCGCAGTTTCGCGAAGGTGTCGGCGTCGACTTGGAAGCGCTTCTCTTCCTTCTGTTGGCGCATCCATTCCTTGATGGCCTCGGGGTTACGCCCCGTGAGCTCGAAGAGCTGACGCTCGAGGTTGCTCGATACGAGGATGTCCATCGACGGACTCGGGGTGAGCACGAACTCGCGGTCGGTGATGTCGTAGGTGCCGGTGTTGATGAAGTCGGTGAGCACGCGGTTCTCGTTGCTGGCGCAGAACAGCATGTCGATGGGGGTGCCCATCTGCTTCGCATACCAAGCTGCCAGGATGTTGCCGAAGTTGCCCGTGGGAACGCACACATCGATGGGCGCGCCGGCGGCTACTTTTCCATCGTGGACCAGTTGGGCATAGCTCGACACGTAGTACACGATCTGCGGCATCAGGCGGCCCCAGTTGATGGAGTTCGCGCTCGAAAGCGCCACCTTGCGCTCATTGGCCAGGCGCTCGTTGAACTCCTCGTCCCCAAAGACGATCTTCGCGCCGGTTTGGCAGTCGTCGAAGTTGCCGCGCACGGCCCATACGCGCACATTGTCGCCCGCCTGCGTGGCCATCTGCTTGAACTGGATGTCCGAAACGCCGCCTTCGGGATACATCACGCCGATTTTCACGCCATCGCGGTCACGGAAGCCCTCGAGGGCCGCCTTGCCGGTATCGCCGCTGGTGGCAACCAAGATAAGGAACTCGTTGTCGATTTTGCCCTCGGCGCGCAGCTCGGATGCCGCGGCGGCGAAGCAGCGGGGTAGGCATTGCAGCGCCATGTCCTTGAAGGCGCTTGTCGGGCCATGCCAAAGCTCCAGGATGTGCGTGTTCTCGTCGAGCGACGTGATGGGCGCGATGTCGGGCGTATCGAAATTGTCGCCGTACGCCCCCGCCATGATGGCGTCGATGGTCTCGTCGGCGAAGTCGGTGTCGAAACGCTTGTAGATGGTGGCCGCGCGCTGCGCATAGGGCATATCGGCCAGCGCGACGATCTCGTCGACCGTGAAGGTCGGGATGGTTTCGGCTACGTACAGTCCGCCGCCTTCGGCCAAGCCGTCGACCACGGCCTGACGGAAGCTCGCCGGTTCCGTCACATTCCCACGCGTATCGATATAGCGATTCTGCGCCATCCTGATAATCCCTTCGTTCGGAAAAAGCAACACCCGCCAGTATACTTCACCGAGCTGGAGCGGCTGCGGCACAACCCCGAAAGGCACGGCATGCCCACGCAAGCGGTGCCCATGCTGGCGAAACCGACCGTGCGAGAGCCATTTGCACGGCGTTGCGAATGCCCGCCTGCGTTCTTACGAGCGCCCGTTCCTTCCAAATATGAATACCGTGGGTCAATCGCGTTTTACCCTTGAGCCATGCCGGCATTGCGTTACAATCGAACAAGTGTTTGTTGCAAAAGGAGTTGAATGGCGGCATCGGGCAAACAGAGAACGGTCGCCCTGGGCATCGACCCGGGGTTGGCGAATACCGGTTGGGGCATAGTCGAGCGCGAGGGCGCGCGGTTTCGGTGCCTCGCATACGGGTGCATCTCGACGTCGCCCGACATGGAGCTGTCGCGTCGTCTGATGAAGATCCATGAGCAGATGGGCGCCATCATCGAGCGGTACCGGCCGACGTGCGTGGGTATCGAGACCATCTGGTTCGGCGAGAACATCACGGCGGCGTTCGCGACGGGCCAGGCGCGTGGCGCTGCCCTCGTGGCATGCGCGGAAGCGGCGCTCTCGGTGGGCGAATATGCGCCCAAGAACATCAAGAACACGGTGGTGGGCACCGGTGATGCCGATAAGCGCCAGGTTCAGTACATGATGAAGCAGCTGTTGGGGCTCGAACGGGAGCCCCGGCCCGACCATGCGGCCGATGCGCTGGCTGCGGCGATGTGCTACCTGCTGAACAATGGCCCAACCTCGCGGGATGCCTTGAGATAAGGGAGGAAACGCACGATGATTGCTTACCTGACGGGAACGGTGGCGGCAACCGACCAAGCGACCGCCGTCATCGACGTGGGCGGCGTGGGGTATGCCGTGTTCATGTCGAACCGCGCGCTTTCCCGCTTGCCGCAGGTCGGCGCGCAAACGCGGGTTTTCACCTACTTGCAGGTGCGTGAGGATGGCATGTCGCTCTACGGCTTCCTCTCGATGGAGGAAAAGGAGCTGTTCCAGAAGCTCATCGGGGTGACGGGGGTCGGCCCCAAGGTGGCCCTCGCCGCGCTTTCGACCTTCGAGCCCGCCGAACTGGTCGAGGCCATCGTGGCCGAGGACGTTTCGGCGGTATCGCGCATTCCCGGTGTGGGGAAGAAGTCGGCGAGCCGCATCGTGCTCGAGCTGAAGGGCTCGCTCGATTCCGGTTTCGCCCAGGCCGGCGCCCCGGCGCGCGAGAACGCGAATATGAAGTTGGCGGCCGAGACCCTGATGGCGATGGGGTTCAGCCCGACCGAGGCGGAAGTCGCCCTGCGCGATGCCCCCGCCGATGCCACGGAGGCCGCCCTGGTAAAATACGCGCTGAAGCGGATCGGGTCCTAGCGCGAGGCGCAAGCGGACGTCGATCGAATTGGAAGGGAAGACGTGGCAGCATCATCGGTGGAAATAGAGGGCATTGGCTACGAGGCGCCAGCGGGTGATACCGGCATGACGCACAAGCCCACGGCGCACGAGCGCATCGCGCAGTCGAACCTGATGCCCGAAGACCTCTCGCTCGACCGCAGCCTGCGGCCGAAGCTGCTCGACGATTACATGGGCCAGCCGAAAATCAAGGAGAGCCTCGGCATTTTCATCGAGGCGGCCAAGGCACGCAACGATGTGGTCGACCACATCTTGCTTTCCGGCCCCCCGGGCTTGGGCAAGACCACGCTGGCGAACGTGGTGGCGAACGAGCTCGGCGCGAACTTGAAGACCACGAGCGGTCCCGTCATCGAGCGCACCGGCGATCTGGCGGCCATCCTCACGAACCTCGAGGATGGCGATGTGCTGTTCATCGACGAGATCCACCGCCTTTCGCATGTGGTGGAAGAGGTGCTGTATCCGGCGCTCGAGGATTTCGCGCTCGACATCGTCATCGGCAAGGGGCCGGCTGCCCGTTCCATCCGCCTCGATGTGCCGCGATTCACGCTCATCGGCGCCACCACGCGCACCGGCCTGCTCACCGGCCCGTTGCGCGATAGGTTCGGCATCTCGTTCAGGCTCGACTACTACACGCCCGACGAATTGGCGCGCATCGTGAAGCGTTCTGCCGCGTTGCTCGACATCGAGATAACCGAGGACGGCGCCCTCGAGATCGCCCGTCGCAGCCGGGGCACGCCGCGTTTGGCGAACCGCCTGTTGAAACGCACGCGCGATTGGGCGCAGGTGCGCGGTTCGGGTATCATCGACCGGGAATCGGCGGCGGGCGCGCTCGATTTCTTCGAGGTTGACGAGTACGGCCTCGACGTCATGGACAACCGCATCTTGCGGCTTCTCACCGCACAGTACGGCGGTCGTCCCGTTGGCCTTTCCACCATTGCGAGCGCGCTTTCCGAAAGCGAAGACACGGTGGAGGATGTGTATGAGCCCTTCCTCATACAGCAGGGGTTCATCGTGCGCACGCCGAAAGGCCGCGAGGCAACCGAGAAGGCGTTCGCGCACTGCGGCGTCGCGCTGCCCGAGCGATAAGCCCCGCATCGGGCGCATGTGCCGGTGGGTCGATACGAGAAAGGAAGCAGCTCATGCTGCATCGCGATTATCTGGTAGAGCAATTCCTCCGTTTC
>SUUF01000013.1:15377-28074 GCA_015062635.1 Coriobacteriaceae bacterium
GTGCCGGTGGGTCGATACGAGAAAGGAAGCAGCTCATGCTGCATCGCGATTATCTGGTAGAGCAATTCCTCCGTTTCGCCGAGGCTATTCGGCTGTCATGGACGAAGGCCAAAGGCGAGCCGGCCGACCCGCTCGATGCGGCCGAGCTGCTCGAGGCGGCGGTGGGCACTGCAACGAACATCGACGGGGGAACGCTGCTCATGCTCTCGCCCGATTCCATCGCGAGCATCTTGCAGGTTACCGATACCGACCCCGATGTTGTCGAGTACTTGGCGCGCACGCTGCTTCTCGAGTCGGAATACCTGGTAGAAGGCGGTGAACCGGCGCGTGCGAGCCTGCGCCGCGAGCAGGCGTATGCCATTGCAAACGGCTATGCGATTCCGCTTTCCGACGACAAGATTTCGGAGGATGAATTCGAGGCGTTCTTCGCCCGGACGGCGAACCGAGCGCTTTAGCCTGCCGCAGTTTATGGAAAACTTGTCCACTTGCCGAATTGCCTAAACGGGTTAATCGTTTTTACTCAAAAACGTTAGGTTGTCATGTCAGGTAATGGTGTATCTTAGTGCGACACACTTTCCGCCGACAGGCGGGAACCGCACGCCATGCGGATCATTAGTTCACGAGAAAGAAGGAAACATGGCGCAGGGTACCGTTAAGTGGTTCAGCAACGAAAAGGGTTATGGCTTCATCTCCCAGGAGGGTGGCGACGACCTGTTCGTGCATCACTCCGAAATCAAGATGCAGGGGTACCGCACCCTCAACGAGGGTGAAGTCGTTACCTTCGAAGTGGGTGAGGGCAAGAACGGCAAGCCCCAGGCTATTAACGTCGAGCGCATGTAGCGCATAGTATTATCTGCTGAACGGAACAGGGCGCCCGGCACGATGTGCCGGGCGCCCCTTCTTGTATGTGCCCGGGCGCGCCGTCTGCCCGGGCGTTGCGATTCCCTAGCCGGGAATCGCTCTAGTAGTCCTTGCAGGCGGGAGATGCCATCCACTCCTGGTAAAACTCCTCATACGCATCGGCAAGGATGGCCTCGCGGGCCTTGGCTGCCAGGTCGATGAGGAAATAGGTGTTATGCATCGAGAGCAGGATGCCGCCGAGCATCTCGTCGACTTTCACCAGATGGCGAAGGTACGAGCGCGTGTATTGCGTGCATACCGGGCAGTCGCAGTAGGGGTCAAGCGGCCCCAGGTCGTGCGTGAAGCGGGCGTTTCGCATGTTCAGGCGGCCTTCGTGGCTGAAAGCGGTCCCCATGCGGCCGGTGCGCGTGGGCAAGACGCAGTCGAACATGTCGACGCCCTCGTGGATGGCGCGCACGAGCGTCGTGGGATTTCCCACGCCCATCAGATAGCGCAGCTTGTTCTGAGGCAGCGCGCGCGCCACCTGCCCGAGCGTCTCGAACATCGTGTCGTGGGTCTCGCCGACCGAATAGCCGCCGATGCCGAAGCCGTCGAAGCCGCGGCCGCCCGCCACCAGGCTCTCCTCCGATGTCTCCTGCAGCCGCCGGATGGACTCCAACCGCAAATCGAGGTGCATGCCGCCTTGGACGATGCCGAAAAGCGCCTGGTCGGGGCGCTTGTGCGCGGCAAGGCACCGGCGTGCCCACTTCGCCGAGAGGTCGACGGCGCGCTCCACGAACTCGCGTGTGGCCGGGTATGGCGGGCATTGGTCGAGCTGCATCGCGATATCGGCGCCGATGCGCTCTTGGATGGCCATGTTGTCTTCCGGCGTCCAATGAATCTTCGTGCCATCGTAGATGCTCGCGAACGTCACGCCGTCATCCGAGAGCTTCACGGTATCGGCAAGGCTGAAAATCTGGAAACCGCCCGAATCAGTGAGCATCGGGCCGGGGTAGTTCATGAATTTCTGGATGCCGCCGTTTTCCTCGACGACGTCGACGCCGGGCTTGAGGAACAGGTGATACGTGTTGGCAAGTACCACCTGGCTGCCGAGCTGGGTGAGGGTTTCGGGCAAGATGCCCTTCACGCTCGCCCGGGTGCCTACCGGCATGAACATCGGCGTATGCACTTCGCCGCGGGCGGTTTGGAAGGTCATGGCGCGGGCGTGCCCGCTCGTCGCGTCGGTGCGCGTTTCGAAAAGCTCCATCCTATTCCCCCTTTACCTCGCACGCCGGCAGCGATTCGGCGAAATCGGCGAAATCGGCCAAGCTGCCGTTCTTCACCGTGTCGATGGGGAACCCGATGGGGTCGAGCAGCCAGTCGGTGACGAGATAGGCGTCGCAACCGAGCTCCATCACCGCAAGGTCCTCATGCGTGTTGTTTCCCACCATCAAGATGTCTTTGGCATCGCACCCGGCAAGCGCGATGTTCTGGCGGTAATACCGCAGGTCAGGCTTGCAGGCAAACGAGTTATCGTAGGTCGTGATGCGCTCGAAGGCGCCTGCGTCGACTCCCGACCATTTCAGCCGCCATTCCACCGCGAGCCGCGGGAACAGGGGCATCGTGGTGAGGAACAGCGGGTAGCCCTTGGCCCGCAATGCGTTCACGGCGCGCGCCGCCGCCGGATTCGGCTCGAATCCATCGCCGATATGGGGGAACACGGTGCCGTAAAACTCGTTGATGCGCGCATCGATGCCCGGGTCGTCATCGCCGTACAGCGCATGGAAGCTCTCCCAGAACACCACGTCGTTCATGCGGTCGGAGGCATCGGTGGCCATCGCTCGCACGCCGCCGTTCAGGGCGTTGCTGAAGCGCTCGGCATCGAGGCCGATGCTCGCGGCATATTCGTTTAGCCGCGTGAAATACTTCCTCAGGAACTCGTCCATGTCCATGGGCAGCAGCGTGCCGTCAAGATCGAAGAAGATTGCCTTGTAGTCCCGATGCTCCATGAAACCTCCGAAATGCGATGCGGGTAATCCGGTTAGTATAGAGTAACCCGGCGAAGGAGGCACTGCCCATGAAAACCTTGCTCCATGCCTGTTGCGGACCATGCTCGCTCGAGCCCGTGCGCCTGCTGAAAGAGCAGGGGCATGAGCTGACGATCGGGTACATGAATTCGAACATCCACCCGCAAGCGGAATATACGCACCGGTTGGAAACGTTGCTCGCCTGGGCGCGGGACGAGGACATTCCCGTCGTCGAGGGCGAATACGACCCGTCGCTGTGGGCGAAGGCCGTCGGTACGCCCGACACCTGGGGAGAAGGGCATATCGAGCGGTGCCGGCGCTGCTATCGCATGCGACTCGAGGCGGCTGCCGATTATGCCGTGGCGCATCGGTTCGAGGCCCTGTCGACGACGCTTGCGGTAAGCCCCTATCAATTCACCGAGGTCATTCACGAAGAGCTTGAGGCGGTTGCCGCAACGCGCGGACTCGCCGTCATATTCGAGGATTTCCGCCCGTATTATCCCGAGGCCACGCGCCGAAGCCGCGCCTTGGGCATGTACCGGCAGAACTTCTGCGGCTGCGGTCCTTCCAACGCCGAGGCCGCAGCCGAACGCGAGGAGTTCAAACGCCGGCGTGCCGAGGAGCGCGCACGCCGTGAGGCGGAACTTGCCCCCCAGCGTGCCGCCGAGGCGGCTGAGCGTGAACGCAAGAAGGCCGAGCGCGCCGCCTATGAGGCAAAGCAGCATGCGAAGAAGCTTGCCCGCGAAGCCGCCCGACGGGCCCGCAAGGAGGCCGAGGCCGCCGAGGCTGCCACAGCCGCGAGCCGTCACGTAGGGTGACCAAGCGCCAACTTTTGTTTCGCCAGTGCCGTTTTCGTGGCATAATGTGGCAGTTATGCACTTATGAACCAACGCGCAAAGGATAGTTGTATGGCGCAGGAAACAGACACTTTGCGGCAGTTTGCCGCAGAAGGCCGCAAGCAGCAACGCAATTCGGGGAACACGGGATATAGCGGTTCCGGGAAGAAAAAGAAGAAGTCGAGCAGCGATAGGCGCAATGTCTGGCTGCTTGTCCTGACGACGCTTCTGATTGTCGTCTCCATCTTCCTGTTCATGCCGCCGCAAGAGAAGATCACCCAGGGCCTCGACATCCAAGGCGGCCTTTCGGTGACGCTCACCACGACCGACACCTCGGGTGAAGGCACGATCTCGCAAGAGAACATGGAGAAGAGCCGCTCGATCATCGAGAACCGCGTGAATGCGCTCGGCGCTGCCGAGACCTCGGTGTCCGTCCAGGGCACGAACCAGATTCTCGTGCAGATCCCGGGCATGTCAGACGCCGAAGAAGCGCTGCGCATCATCGGCCAGACCGGCAAGCTCGAGTTCGCCCGCCTCGATTCCTTCACCGACCAGAATGTCGTGCAGCAAATCGAATCGGGCAATTACGGTACCGAGGGCACCGTCACCGATGAATACGGCAACACGCTGCCGTCGGGCAAGACCCAGCACCTGAAGGTGGAAGAGGGCACCTACACCGATATCGTCACCGGCGAGAACATCGAGCTGGTCACCGTCGACCGCGCAAGCGAGACGAGCACCGACTATGCCGTGAACCTGCGTCTCGATAGCGCGGGCGCCGAAGCGTTCTACCAGGCCTCCAAGGACCTGCTGCCCACGCATGGCAAGATCGTCATCATCCTCGACGGCGAGGTTCAGTCGGCGCCGGCGATCCAGGGCGAGATCCCGAACGGCCAAGTCCAGATTACCGGCAACTACACGCAGACCGAAGCACAGCATCTGCAGACGATCCTCGAGTCGGGTTCGCTGCCCGTGAGCTTCTCGGTTTCGCAATCGCAGGTGGTCGGCCCCACGCTCGGCCAGGAAGCCCTGCTCGCCGGCCTCATCGCCGCGCTCGTTGGCTTGGCGCTCGTCATGCTGTACCTGCTGGTCTTCTACCGCGGCCTCGGCATCATCGCGGCGGCGGCCATGGCCGTGTTCGCGACGCTTTACCTGGGCATCCTCGCCGGGCTTTCCGCCCTCGGCCTGTTCAGCCTGTCGCTCGCCGGCATCGCCGGTATCGTCCTCACCATCGGTATGGCGGCCGACTCCTCGGTCCTCACGCTCGAGCGTTTCCGCGAGGAAATCCGCATGGGCCGTTCCGTGAAGGGCGCTTCCATCACCGGTGTGTGGCACGCCATCCAAACCTCCATCGACGCCGACCTCGTGTCGCTCGTGTCGGCCTTGTGCTTGTTCTTCCTGGCAAGTGCATCGGTCAAGGGCTTTGGCCTCACGCTTGCGCTGGGCATCCTGTGCGACATCGTCATGATGCTCATCTTCAAGGCGCCGCTCATCCGCCTGATGGCCCCGCGTGTCATTTCGAGGAACCCCGGCCTGTGGGATATCAAGGACGGCCAGATCGCTGCCGAGAAGTACTCGGTGCTCGCCGCCGCCCAGGGCCAGGTGACCGACGCCACGATGTCGGGCATGATGATCAACGCGAAGGAGAGCCTGCGCGTGGCCGTTGCCCGTTCCGGCGACATCGGCCAGAAGGCCTGGGATGCGGTCGAGGGCCTGAAGGGCCGCTTCATCAAGCACGACCTCAACATCTTGGGCTATCGCAAGTACTTCCTGACGGTTTCCGCCGTGCTCGTGGTGCTGTGCTTCGTCGTCCTCGGCGTTCGCGGCCTGAACTTCGGCATCGAGTTCGTCGGTGGCACGTCGGTCACCATCAGCAACACCGGCGACCTCACCACCGAGGAGCTGCGTTCGGCCTACGCCGATGCCGGTGAGCCCGATGCGGTCATCCAGACCACCGAGGCGAACGGTGAAGCGGGCTTCCTGGTGCGTACCGCCACGACGTCGGCCGAGGAAGCTGCCGCGACCTCCAATGACGTGGCCGATGCCCTCGGGCTTAACAAGACGGACATCCAGGTCGATACGATCGGTCCCGACTGGGGCGCGACGGTCGTCCAATCGTCGCTCATCGCATTGCTGGTGTCGTTCCTGCTCATCATCTTGTACATCGCCATCCGCTTCCGCGACCCGCGCATGGGCGTCATAGCCATCGTGGCCTTGCTCCACGACCTCATAATCGTCGTGGGCATCTACGCGCTCGTCGGGCGCGAGATGAACCCGAATACCATCGCCGCGCTGCTGACGATCTTGGGTTACTCGCTCTACGACACGGTCGTCGTGTTCCACCGCATCAACGACAACATGGACAACCTCGACATCCGCTGCTCGTTCATGACGATGGCGAACCATTCCGTGAACCAGGTGCTCGTGCGCTCCATCAACACGACGCTCACGTCGCTCGTTCCGGTCATCGCGATGCTGTTCTTCGGTGGCGAGACCCTGAAGGACTTCGCGTTCGCCATGGTCATCGGCCTCGTCATCGGCGCCTACTCCTCGATTGGCGTCGCGAGCCCGCTGTACTCTATCTGGAAGAGCCGTTCGGAAGAGAACCAGCGTCTCATCAAGCGCTATGGCACCGAGGTCGGCAACTTCGCGTTCAAGAACGCGCCGAACATGTCGGCCCAGAACGCCGCCATCGCCTCGAAGGCGCTCGGCGACGAAGTGGCGAGCGAATCGCAGAAGGTGCCCGTCGAGGTCGCCACAGGTGAAGCTGATGCCGAAGCTGCGGCAGATTCCGCTGGTTCCAAGAACCAGACCAAGGCAAAATCGAATAAGGGCAAGAACAAGGCCAAGAAGAAGAGGAAGTACTAATGGCTGAAGAGATTCGCGAGGGGAGCGCCCCCAATTTCTGCCCACCGGTCGAAGAGGGCCAGGTATTCGTCTTCGAAGATGAAAAGGGCGAGCTCCTGAACATGGAGTTCTTGGGCCTGATCCTGGACGGCGACACGCGCTTCGGATTCTTCTTCCCCGTGGACGACGAGAATCCCGCGCTTTCCTCGGGCGCCATCGTGTGCCTGGAGGTCGTCGAGATGGACGAGGAAGGCCAGCCGGCCGCATTCGAGCTGGTCGAAGACGAGCAGGTGGCCCAAGATGCGTACCGTCAGTTCATGGTCGCCACGAAGGACCTGTACCGCTTCGAGTAAGCCGAGCCGCATAGCATGAAGAAATGAGTCGGAGGAACGTCCTCCGACTCATTTTTTTGCTTGGAGGCGAGTCGAAGGAGCGTTCTCCGACTCATTTGTCACGCCTGGCGGTTTCAACGGGCCGCTTCCCGGAATTAACACAATGGATACAGACGGGGGCAATGTGTGCACGTAAAATGCCTACGACATTTGTGAGGTGCTGTATACGGCACCTCTTGGTTTCGATTGGGTTTATGGCGAGAGGCGTAGCTTAACCCCAATAGGAGGATTCGTGGAAGAGTTCATTACGGCATTTTCGGCGGGGGTCGATGCGGTCGACTCGTTCGTGTGGGGATGGGCCATGATCGTGTTCCTGCTGGGAACGCATCTGATCATGACCGTGCGCACCGGGTTCATCCAGCGCAAGATCGGCACGGCCATCAAGCTTTCGGTTTCGAAGTCGGATGAAAACGCCGAAGGCGACGTCAGTCAATTCGGCGCGCTGGCAACCGCGTTGGCCGCCACCATCGGTACCGGTAATATCGTCGGCGTGGCTACGGGCCTGTGGTTCGGCGGCCCCGGCGCCATCTTCTGGATGTGGATCATCGGCATCTTCGGCATCGCCACCAAGTATGCCGAAACCTATATCTCGGTGAAGTACCGCGTGAAGGACGAGAACGGCGAGATGCTCGGTGGCGCGATGTATGCGCTCGAGCGTGGCTTCAAGAACAAGGCCGCCGGCAAGGTGCTCGCGGTGCTGTTCGCCGTGTTCACGTTCATCGCAAGCTTCGGCATCGGCGCATCCGTGCAGTCGAACGCCCTCACCGGCGTCATCACCGGCTACATCCAGGATGGCGGCATTGGCGTGAATGCGATGCTCGGCGTCATCCTGGTCATCCTGGTCGGCATCGTCATCATCGGCGGCATCAAGTCGGTGACCAAGGTCACCGAGAAGCTCGTTCCCATCATGGCGCTCCTGTACGCCGCCGGCTGCATCGTCATCATCTGCCTGAACTACGAATATGCGGGCGAGGCCATCATGCTTATCGTCACCTGCGCGTTCACCGGCCAGGCGGCCTTCGGTGGCACGGTTGGCAGCGGCATTGCCCTCGCGCTGCAGTTCGGCTTCAAGCGCGGCCTGTTCAGCAACGAGTCGGGCCTCGGTTCCGCTCCGCTCGTCGCGGCCAGCGCCACCACCAAGAACCCGGCTCGTCAGGCCCTCGTCTCGATGAGCGGCACGTTCTGGGATACGGTCATCATCTGCGCCATCACGGGCATCATGCTCGTCTCGACCATGCTGGCCAATCCCTCCATCCAGGCGGGCATTGCGGCAGGCGAGATCACGGCGGCCGCACAGCTCACCACCACGGCGTTCTCGTCGATTCCGGTGCTCGGCCCCATCGTCCTCACCGTGGGCATGATCCTGTTCAGCTACTCCACGATTCTCGGTTGGTCGGCATACGGCAACCGTGCGGTCATGTACCTGTTCGGCAATAAGGGCATCCGCCCCTACCAGCTGGTGTTCCTGCTGTTCGTGTTCTGGGGCTGCATCGGCGGCGGCGATCTCGTGTGGAACATCTCCGACATCACGAACGCCCTGATGGCCATCCCGAACTGTATCGCGGTTCTGGCCCTCGGCGGCGTCATCGCGGCGGGCACCAAGCATTACGTGTACGGCGGCAACCTCGAGGAAGTCGACGAGACCCCCATTCCGACGATCGAGCGCAAGAAATAAGCGGCATCATCCGCGGGTATGCGTGAAGAAGGGCAGCTTTCGGGCTGCCCTTTTTTGCACCATGCGTTTTTGACCTATGCTGCCGAAGCAAGCTCCTGGCTTACAGGTCCGGGTTGCTCGGTCTTGGCGCGTCCTGTCTGCAAATCGCCCCCCATTTGTTCGATAAAAGGCGACTTACTTTTGCACTGCCATCCTTAGCTAAGTCCGAGTCCCTCTTCGTCCCAGTTGATTAGCGTGACGCAGTTCACGCCATTGTTCAGGCAGAGCCTCATGAGCTTGCGGTCGGTGGTATAGAGCGTTCCGCCTGTGCGACGCGCCAGCACGAAGTAGAACATGTCGTACGCCGAATGGTTCAAGCGAATGCTTTCGCGGAACGCTTCAGATTGCAGGTCCTCGATGGGGTAGAAGTCATCGATGATTTGCAGCGACTGCCTGAAATAGTCCGCTGCGCATTCCGTTGATAATCCCTGCGTGCGCGTGAGCTTGCGGAAAACGCTCGCCAATTCCGCGCGTACCAAATCGCAGCTTATCGCTTTTTCATTGCGGAACATCAGCTCCTTCAAGGCAAGTCCATCCTCTGTTTGGCGGGCAATTTCCACAAGGGCGCATGAATCCAGGACAATCATCGCGCCTCCTCTTCGCGGATTTGCGCGAGGATGATGTCTGCGCGTGGTGCGGTTTCAGATAGGGGAATGGGTGGTAATTTCGCAAGCTCCTCGAAGGCTTTCCGATGCCGGGCGGCATAATCGGTGTCATCTTGCGTATCAAAGGCGTATGACATGGCCGGTCGTCCCGTTTCCCGGGGTTCTTTTTGGGTTACTGAAGCGGAAGGTTTCGAGCTCGCGCGCATGCCGAGGTATTCCTCGAGAATCGTCACCGTTTGCTGTGCGATGCTCCGGTTTTCCCGCGCAGCGCATTCGCGCAACCGCTCGTAAACCTCGATGGGGCAATCCTTTACCTGCAGCGCGGGCATGGCGAATCCTTTCTCCTTACTGGTCTTTGTCAGAATTATAGCAAAACGCATGAATAAAGCATCCATAATGGATGCTTTCGCAAGTCGTGCGAAACACCGAAGTTGCATGGGTTGAAGCGTTTCCGCTGTGCCGAATCAGCGGAATACGGGCTTGGCGCCAGAGCCCCACGGGAGATTGCGAAGGGGTTCAAAGGGGCAATGCATGCGTTTTGCGGCGGTTTGCATATGCGTCTTTACCTGTGTCGTGCATAAAGGCCCAGGTTGTGAGACCTACAAGCTAAAACGAGACGGTAATGCGCGTCCTATGCCGCCGGGGCAAGCTCCTGACTCACGGGTCCGGGCAGCTCGGTCTTGGTTACGCTCTGCCCATAGATCGTCGCCCAGTCGTTGGCCATGGAAAACGACGTCCACGATTCGTCCTCGACCAGGCGATAGCTTTCTGCGGCCTTCTCGGCGTCACCATATTCGCGCGCCGTGTCGTCGGCCACCACATAGCATGCCATGCCGCCGTTTGCCTCGGCATAATTGAGCATGGCGTGGTCGCCCGAGCTGTTGCCGAAGGCCAGCGTGGGCTTCTTGCCAATCTCGCGCGCGATGGCCAGCACCTTGCCCGTCTTTTCGCAATCATCCACGGAAGGGGTCGATAGCACCACGTCGTCATCCTGCGCCATCGTATAGTCCGTGGCATCTGCGGAACCCATGTTGACGGTGGTGTAGGCGATGTCGGCGCCGATCACGCGGTTGGGCTCGATGCCGAGGCGTTCCACCACCGCGCGCACGATTTCGCGCTCGCCGGCCGACACGATGTACACCTGGAACTCGTTTGCCTCGAGGTAATCGATGACCTCGAGCATCGGCTGGTAGAAGCTTTCCCCATAGGTCATGCCCTCGAAGCCCTTCGTCTGCACGGTGTCCATGAACGTGTTCACGTATGCGTGGAGCTCGTCAGGCGTCATGCCGGCGAACTCCTCGTCGAGCGCCTGGTGTCGCGCGGGACTCAGATTGGAATCCTTCATGCCCTGGTAGGCGTTGTCGCGCACCTGCTCGATGATGGCCGTCATCTGGGCGTCGGCCTTGTGGTCGGGGTCGTCGAGCACGCGGTGGATGAGCAGCATGTAGTCGATGTAGAACGGCGCCTTCTCGGAGATGATGGTGCCGTCCATATCGAATGTCGCTATGCGGTCCTTCGGTTCGAGGTATTCGGTGCTTGCCGGGTCGCACACCTCCTGCACGTAGGCGACGAGTTCGGAAAGCGATTTGCTCTCGGGGTTCCACGAGGGGAAGGTGGTCGCGATGTCGACAGCAGCGGGCGCCGTGGCTGCCGAGGTTGAGGCCGAGCTCGAGTCCGACTCAGCCGTGGAGGATTCAGCCGCGGAAGACGCGGTGGCTGCCTCGCTGGCAACAGGAGCGCTGGCCGGTTGCTTCGGCGCGTACTTGTTCGCCAGGAACATGTTCGTGAGCAGCACTGCGAGCACCGCGCCCAGCACGAAAACCGCAAACAACGCAAAGATGTACTTCCACCGGGAGTTAGAGGCGTTTTTCGTGCCGCTCATTCGAAGCTCCAATCGCGCGTGCCGTTACGTAGCAGCCCCATTATCGCACGCATCGCGCACGATGAATCACCCTCCCTTGGGGTGCCTGACTCAAGTGGCATCGCGGACGGGTTTGATGTCGCAGTAGATTATGTATGCCGAAACCAGGATGCTGTATGCGTCCGCCACCGAGGACGATGCCGCACGCGTGCGCGCATATCTGGACAGCTGCGCGTATACCAAGGTGGATTCGGACCACGACATCCACGTGGCGTGGCCTGATGTGTTTGTGACGGTGCTGGCGGAACCTGCCGGGCGCCGGCAACGTGGTGCCCTGTCCCATAATCAAGACACATACATATGTTCGAAAACCGTATTCTTCTTCTAGCGGTAAACGGGAAAGGAGAAGGGTATGGCAAACAACATCGTTTTATTTGAGTCGGAAGACCATGATGTTTCGATTGACGTTGGATTCGACGGGGAGACTGTTTGGCTGTCGCAAAGGCAGATTAGCGAACTGTTTGGCAAAGATCGCACTGTGATCACGCGCCACATCAACAACATATTCAATCAAGGTGAGCTTGATAGGGAAAGCAATGTGCATTTTTTGCACATTACCAGTTCAGACCGTCCAATCGCAACGTATAACCTCGATGTGATTCTTGCGGTTGGGTACCGTGTTAATTCAAAACGAGGCGTGGAATTCCGCCGTTGGGCGACGAATGTCTTGCGCCGATACATCATCGACGGCCATGCGGAAAACGAAAAGCGCCTCGAGCAGCTCGGCCAGGTCACGCGCATCATGGCGCGCATACCCGACAGCCTGGAAACGCGACAGGTGCTCGACATCGTGCGCAGCTACACCACAGCGCTCGATTTGCTCGACGACTACGACCATCAGCGCCTTACCGCACCGAAAGGCGATGCGGCGACCTACGTGCTGTCATACGAGGAATGTCGCCGGGTCATCGATGGCATGCGTTTCGGGAACGAGAGCTCCCTGTTCGGCGTCGAGAAAGACGAGTCGTTCAAGGGTTCGATTGGCAATATCTACCAAACGTTTGGTGGGCAGGAGCTCTATCCGAGCCTGCAGGAGAAGGCGGCCAATCTGCTGTATTTCGTCGTGAAGAACCATGCCTTCCTCGACGGCAACAAACGCATAGCAGCCACGATGTTCCTGTATTTCCTCGATCGCAACGGCGCATTGTTTGACGGTGCCAAAAAGTGCATTGACGACAGCACGCTTGTGGCTATAACCATCATGATTGCCGAGTCGAAACCCGAGGAGAAGGACACCATGGTTGCGCTCGTGAGGAACTTCCTCGCGACTTGACAGAGGGATTGACGAGCCTCGATTTACCTTGCCAGCAGCGCCTCGAAGTGGGCGATGAGCTCCTCGAGGGGAAGGTCGCCGTATTCGCCGGCCAGCCAGTCGAGGTAGGCGTAGGTGACGCCCGAGGCCACCATGTCGGCGGCTATCGTCAGGCGCGGGCCCTCCAGGCCCAGCGTGCGCCCGAGCTCCTCCTCGAAGATGCGCCGGAACGCGCGGCGGAACCGGTTGCGGAACGTCTCGAA
>SUUF01000117.1 GCA_015062635.1 Coriobacteriaceae bacterium
GGGTGATGGCGCAGTTTGGTAGCGCACTTGACTGGGGGTCAAGGGGTCGCAGGTTCAAATCCTGTTCACCCGACCAGAGAAAACGCAGGTCAGCAGAGATGCTGACCTG
This sequence comes from Coriobacteriaceae bacterium, assembly GCA_015062635.1. Classification (GTDB taxonomy): domain Bacteria; phylum Actinomycetota; class Coriobacteriia; order Coriobacteriales; family Eggerthellaceae; genus UMGS1519. The sequence continues at coordinate 110 of SUUF01000117.1, forward strand.
CTTTTTTGTTGGATGTCAACCTAACGGGGTTACGGGCGCGACGGGGGGATTCTTGAATTATCTCAAGCATATGCTTGCGCAACGCGGTATCTCGATTTCGGAATTCGCTCGAACCACCGGAATCTCGCAACCGGCCATGAACCGGATCGTGAACGGCAAATCGCGCATCGAATCGATTCGGGCCGAGAACTTCCTGCGCATCGCATGGAATCTCGGCATATCGGCAGAACAGCTGTATTTCGGCGAAGACACCTACGATGATGCGAAACGCGATATCGATCGGGTCTACGCGACCACGTCGCGGCAGGGGAGGGACGCGATGGCGGCCAACGCGCGCGGCATCGACGCCGCGTATCCTCACCACGATCCGCTTTTCGATGCGCTGCAATCGACCGAGGCGGTGGAACACGGCCAATCCGCCTGAAACGAACGTATATTCATATCGTACGTTTGACGTTCGCATGGCAGACGGCGCGATTGCTCGGGTGAAAGGAACCAAACGGGTAATCCTCGTTCCGTTAGGCGAACAATGAACCCGTTCGTACATTGACGCTTGAATGCGATAATGGACAGAAGATAAAGTTTGACTTGCTATTCGTAAATCGGGTAGCGTTGCTAAAGGGCTGAGTTTTAGGGAGAAAGGGGTCAGGCGTGGAATTGATGGGATTCCTCCTGCTTTTCCCGCTCGCTGTGGCTGCCGTCCTCGCGGTCGTGCGCAATAGCGCGTTCCGTCGGGTCGTCGTGTACGCTGGTGCCATAGTCATAGCGGTGGCCTCGATTGCATTTGTCGCGATGCACATCGGGACCTATGGCGAGTATTATGATTTCGAATCCGAGATAGTGAACATCGTATGCACGATCGTCGACTTCCTCATCGGGTTCATCGTCGCGTTCCTGGCGTGGCGCTATAAGAAATGGATGGCGCTCACACTTGCATGCGTCCAGATCGCGCTGACCGCGGTGTTCGTCGCCGGCGGTTGGGAGGCCATGTACCCGGTGGCACAAAGCCTTTACGTCGATTCGCTTTCCGTCCTGATGGCGGCCATCATCGGCGTCGTCGGCACCGGCATCGGCGTGTATGCGCTTGGCTACATGGATGACCACCACAGCGCGCACCCGGCCATCAAGGACCGCCGTCCCCGCTTCTTCGCCCTGTTCTTCGTGTTTCTTAGCGCGATGTTCCTCATCGTGTTCTCGAACAACATGGTGTGGCTGTTCACCGGCTGGGAAGTCACGACGGTGTGCTCGTTCCTGCTCATCGGCTACGACCAGAACCAGATCTCGGTCACGAACGCGTTCCGCCAGATCGTCATGAACATGCTCGGCGGTATCGCGTTCTGCTGCGCGCTCATCTATTGCGGCGTCGCGATGAAGACCTTCGACTACTCCGAGTTCATCTCGGCGGGCATGGTCGACCCGTTGCTCGTGGTCGTGCCGCTCGTATGCCTGTCGTTCGCAGGCATCACGAAGGCCGCCCAGATGCCGTTCCACACCTGGCTGCTCGGCGCCATGGTCGCGCCGACCCCCACGTCGGCCTTGCTGCACAGCTCCACGATGGTGAAGGCCGGCGTCTTCATCCTGCTGAAGATGGCTCCGCTCTACACCGTCAACTTCGTGCCGAGCGTGATGCTCGTGCTCATCGGAGGCATCACCTTCTGCCTGTGCTCGTTCCTCGCGATCTCGCAATCGAATGCGAAGCGCGTGCTCGCGTACTCCACGATCGCCAATCTCGGCCTGATCGTCGCCTGCGCCGGCGTCGGCACCCCCGAAGCCGTGTGGGCGGGCATGTTCCTCATCCTGTTCCACGCCGTTGCGAAGTCGCTGCTGTTCATGTGCGTCGGCACCGCCGAGCATCACATCGGCTCCCGCGACATCGAATCGATGGACGGCCTGTTCCAGACCATGCCTCGCTTGGCCCGTTACATGATGCTCGGCATCATGGTGATGTTCATCGCGCCGTTCGGCATGCTCATCGCGAAGTGGGGCACGCTCGTTTCGTTCCTCGACGCCCCCACGCCGCATGTCGTGCTCATCCTGCTGCTCGCGTTCGGCTCCGGCGCAACGTTCCTGTTCTGGGCGAAATGGCTCGGCAAGCTGTCCGGCATCGCCGGCAACCCCGACGACGTCGAGACCACCGTCCACTCCAGCGAGTGGATTGGCACCGGCCTGATGGTGGCGCTCAGCATCCTCTGCTGCATCGCCATGCCGGCCATCTCCGACTTCGTCGTGCGCCCGTACATCGAGGGCGTCTGGGGAGAATTCCTCACCGTGCTCTCGTCCGACAACCTCTGGATCTCGAGCATCTGCTCGATCTTCGTCGTCTGCGTGCTGTTCGGCGCGCTCGGCCGCCCGTCCAAGAAGAAGCATGTGGGCATCTACCTGTCGGGCATCTCCGCCGACAACGATGCGCACGTGTTCAGGAACTCCATGTCCGGCACTACGACTGCCTCTGCGCGTAACTGGTACATGGAGAGCCTCTTCGGCGAGCAGGCGATCGACCCGGTCGGCACCGTCGTGTGCATCGGCATCATCGTCGGTGCCTTCATCGTCGGCATACTCAGCAGCCAGGGAATCTTCATCCCCGGCATTCCGGGACTCATGTAGAAAGGGGGCTGGCATGAACTCGATTATCTCGAACCCGATTTTCCTCGTCGTCATCGGCACCATCGGCTTCGCCATCTGCGCGCCGGTCATCGGATGCCTGCTCGCCGGCCTGGAACGTAAGATCAGCGCCCGCATGCAGGGGCGCGTCGGTCCCTCGATCCTGCAGCCCTATTACGATGTGCGCAAGCTCATCGAAAAGGACGATGTCTCGGTGAATGGCGCAGACGGCATCTACGTCTCGTGCGCGCTCATCTTCGCTTTCCTCGCCGGCGGCATCTTCTACTCCGGCCAGAACCTGCTGCTGTGCGTGTTCGTCATCACGCTGTCGGTGCTGTTCTTCATCATCGCGGCCTATTCGACCCGCAGCCCGTATGCTGAAATCGGCGCCCATCGTGAGACGATGCAGGTCATGGCCTACGAGCCCGCCGTGCTTCTGATGGCCGTGGGCTTCTACCAGGCAACCGGCACCTTCAACGTCGGCGGCGTGTTCTTCATGAACGGCCCCATCGTCGTGCCGCTCATCGGCGTGTTCATCGCCCTTGCGTTCGTGCTCACCATCAAGCTGCGCAAGTCGCCGTTCGACCTGTCGTATTCGCACCATGGCCACCAGGAAATCGTCAAGGGCATCACGACCGAGATGAGCGGCAAGACGCTCGCCCAGGTAGAGATCATGCACTGGTGCGAGACCGTGCTGTTCCTGGGGTGGGTCGGCATGTTCTTCGTGTGGGGCGGCCCGGTCTTCCTGCTCGTCGGCCTGGCATGCGCGCTCGTCATCTGGTTCCTCGAGATCTGGATCGACAACAACTTCGCCCGCGTGAAGTGGCAGTCGATGCTCCGGTGGTCGTGGATCGTGGCGCTCGTCGCCGGCGGCATCAACATCGCCGTCCTCGCATTCATCTAGTATCGGAAGGAGATAAGCAATGCCTTTCGCATCTAAGTCGCCTTGGGTCATCCATTACGATGCCAGCAGCTGCAACGGTTGCGACATCGAGGTGCTCGCGGCCCTGTGCCCGGGTTATGACGTCGAGCGCTTCGGCATCATCAACACCGGCAACCCCAAGCACGCCGACATCTTCCTCGTCACCGGCAGCGTGAACGAGCGCAACATCAAGGTCGTGCAAGAGATCTACAACCAGATGGTCGAGCCGAAGGTCGTCATCGCATGCGGCGTGTGCGCATGCTCCGGCGGCATCTTCCACGACTGCTACAACGTCATCGGCGGTGTCGACCAGGCCATCCCGGTCGACGTGTACGCCCCGGGCTGCGCGGTGCGCCCCGAGGCCATCATCGACGCCGTCGTGCAGGGCATCGGCATCCTCGACGAGAAGTCGAAGGCCCTCGCCGCGAAGAAGAAGGGAGCGTAACCCATGCCCCTCGAGCACAAATTCATCGATTTCACCCTCGACGACATCACGCGGGTGAAGGAAGAGAAGCTGGCCGACGGATGGCGTGCCGTTCAGGTGCTGTGCACGAACTGCGATGACGGCATCGAAATCCTGTACAGCTACACCAAGGGCAACGTCATGGAGAACTACATCGTGCATGGCGTGACCAAGCAGGACACGGTGCCGAGCATCACCGACGCGTTCATCGGGATGTTCCCGTTCGAGAACGAGGCGCATGACCTGTTCGGCGTGAACGTCGAGGGCATCGCCATCGACTTCGCCGGCAAGTTCTACGACCTCGCCCAACCCGAGCCGATGACCATCATCTCGCCCGAGAAGAAGGCCGCCCGCGACAAGGCCGCCAAGGTGGCAGCGGCGAAGAAGGCCGCGGCGCAGGAGAAGGTCGAGACGGCGGCACCGTCCGTCGAGCAGCAACGCGCCGACTTCGAGGCCAAGATCGCGAATCTCGACCCCGAGAAGCAAGCCAAGATGCGCGCTGCGTTCGAGGCCAAACTAGCCAAGCAGGCAAAGGAAGGGGAGTAACATGGCGAAAGCAACGATCATTCCCTTCGGCCCGCAGCACCCGGTGCTGCCTGAACCGTTGCACCTCGACCTCGTCGTCGACGACGAGAAGGTCGTCGAAGCCGTCCCTCAGATCGGCTTCGTGCACCGCGGCCTCGAGAAGCTCACCGAGACGCGCGACTACAACCAGTTCATCTATGTCGCGGAACGCATTTGCGGCATCTGCGCCTTCGGCCATTCGATGGGCTACGCTGAGACCATCGAGAGCCTGATGGGCGTGCAGATCCCCGAGCGCGCCGAGTACATCCGCGTCATCCTGCACGAGCTTTCCCGCGTGCACTCGCACATCCTGTGGATGGGCCTCGCCGCCGACGCATTCGGCTATGAGAGCCTGTTCATGCACTGCTGGCGCCTGCGCGAGCGCGTGCTCGACGTGTTCGAGATGACCACCGGCGGGCGCGTCATCTTCTCGGATGTGTGCGTTGGCGGCGTGAACCGCGACCTCACGCCCGAGATGCAGCGCAAGATGCTCGACACGCTCAACGGCCTGAAGGACGAATACGGCACGCTGTGCAAGGCGTTCCTGAACGATACGTCGGTTCGCAGCCGTTTGGTGGGCGTCGGCGTCATCAGCCAGGAATCGGCCTTCGCGCAGGGCATGGTGGGCCCGTTCGCCCGCGCGTCCAACGTGAACAACGACGTGCGCTGCTATGGCAACGGCGCATATGGAAAGCTCTCCGACTTCCAGCCCGTGCTCGACACCGATGGCGACTGCTATGCCCGCGTGAAGGTTCGCGCGCTCGAGGTGCTGCAATCGATCGACATCATCGAGGAGCTGCTGAAAACGATGCCCGACGGCGATATCGCCGTAAAGGTGAAGGGTTCGCCAGCTCCCGGCGCCCAGGCCACGAACACGCTCGAGCAGCCGCGCGGCGAATGCTTCTACTACGCCAAGAGCAACGGCACGAAGTACCTCGAGCGCATGCGCATGCGCACCCCAACGAGCATGAACCTCGCCGGCATGGCTACCGCCCTCGCGGGTTGCCAGCTTGCCGACGTCAACATGATCGTCTTGACGATTGACCCCTGCATCAGCTGCACGGAAAGGTAGGCCGGTTATGGGAAGTTTCAAACTCGGGGGCATGACCCTCAAATCGCTCTTCTCGAAACCGGAGACCATCCAGTATCCGGTTCAGGAACGCTATAAGCCCGAGGGGCTGAAAGGCCACATCGCCATCGATGCCGAGACCTGCATCCTGTGCGGCATCTGCCAGAAGACGTGCCCGACCGGCGCCATCGAGGTTGACAAAGCGGGGGAGGCCTGGCGCATCGACCGCTTCCGTTGCGTGCAATGCGGCGCCTGCTGGCGTGCATGCCCGAAGGAATCGCTGACGATGGAGAACACCTACACGCCGCCGGCGACCACCAAGAGCGTCGACAGCTACGAGGTGCATCCGAAGAAGCCCGAGCGTAAGGCACCCGCCGCTGCCGAGGGTTCGGCTGCCGCGCCGAAGAAGCCCGCGATGTCCATCGAAGAGCAGCGCGCCGCGATGGAGGCGAAGATCGCGAACATGGACCCCGAGAAGGCGGCCAAGGTCCGCGCGAATTTCGAGGCGAAGATCGCGAAACAACAACAGCAATAAGCCATACGCCATACCCTTCTGGGTGTACCGTTCGGCGACTTTGTGTGCAAGCCACCCGCTATTCCCATTGCTTGACGGCTGCTGGGGGATAGCGGGTGATATTGTATAATAGATTAGGCATATGCCTATATATGTCAACCGAATGGACGGAGCTGTATGAGCGACCCCAGATTGACCTCGAGCAGGCACGACGGAT
>SUUF01000118.1:0-4411 GCA_015062635.1 Coriobacteriaceae bacterium
CGTTGCGGGGCTCGCGTAATCGGCCAGGTATTCTGCAAGCGTCATCAGGGCGTTCGGGTGGCAATAGTTCAAGATTTGCCCGCTCTTGCAGAAGGCCATGAACCGATCGCCGGTACGGCCAGCGCGATAACACGCCGTGCAGAAGCTCGGGATATGGTCGTTTTCCATCAGCCAGGCGATAACCTCGTCGAGCGTCCGCTGGTCTGACACGTCAAACTGCTCGGTATCGTGGGGTCGCTCGGCTTCGGTATAGCCGCCCACGCTCGTGCGGCTCCCGCCGGAAATCTGCGAGATGCCGTATTGCAGCGCCGCCGCGCGCACCCGCTCGCTTTCGCGCGTCGAGATGATCATGCCCGTATAGGGCACCGCGATGCGGATGAGCGCGATGATCTTCTCGAACAGCTCATCGGTGAGCGAGTTGTCGAAATCGGTCGGGTCGATATCGTCTGCCGGCTTCACGCGCGGCACCGAGATCGTATGCGGTCCCACCCCATGCACAGCCTCGAGATGTTCCGCATGCATGATGAGGCCAACGAGCTCGTACGCGTAGTTGTCGAGGCCGAAAAGCACGCCTAATCCCACATCGTCGATGCCGGCCTCCATCGCGCGGTCATGCGCCTCGGTATGCCAGTTGTAGTCATGCTTCGGCCCAGTCGGGTGCAAACGCAGGTAATTCTGCTTGTGATACGTTTCCTGGAACAGGATGTACGTGCCTATTTCAGCCTCTTTCAGCAGGCGGTACTCCTCGACCGTCGTCGCGGCGATGTTCACGTTCACGCGCCTGATGGCACCGTTCTTGTGCTTGATGGAATAGATGGTCCGCATGCTTTCCAAGATGTATTCGATGGGGTTTTCCACCGGATGCTCGCCGGCTTCGATGGCCAAGCGTTTGTGACCCATATCCTGCAAGGCGATGACCTCGGCGCGAATCTCGTCTTGCGTGAGCTTGCGGCGCGGGATGGTTTTGTTCTTGGCGTGGTACGGGCAATACAAGCACCCGTTCACGCAGTGGTTGGAAAGGTACAGCGGCGCGAACAGCACGATGCGATTGCCGTAATACGCGAGCTTGATCTGCCGGGCAAGCTGCTTCATCTCGGAAATGATTTCGGCATCCTCACAGGCCAACAACACGGCCGCCTCGCGATGCGTGATGATGGCCCCGTGATCGTTGGCGGGATGCAGGTTGCCACGCGCCTTATCCAGAATGGCCCGGCACAACTCCGCATCGTGCTTGTGCGCCTGCGCATATTCCAGCGTTTCCATGATCTCGGCATGGTTGATGAACTCGTCCGCGCAAAGCGATTTCGGGTCGTATCGGTATTCCATCAGGCATCGCCTCTTTCGATCAAACATAACCAAGCGACTCGGGCATGCTTGCCTTGGCCTCGGCACGCATGCCCGAGGTGCTTGTCATCTCGGGTCTCCCCGATCCACCACCAGCTCGTAGCCGATGGCTCGCATCCGGGCATCAAGCTGGTTTCGGCATTCAACCGCTTCATCGCCCGCGGAAACCTTGTTGTCGTACAGTTCGTAGGCCCGTCGCGCCCCGGCTGGCGAAAGGTTGGGCATCACGACGTTCGCCCCTGCCAAAATGCCTTTCTCGCGACCATACGGATCGATGGTGCCGAGCGCCGTCGTGGCAGGCAGCAGCACATTCGGCTTGATGAGCCGGATGAGCGAGAGCAGGAAGCACGTGAGTTCCACCGTTCCCGCGGCGCTCGATGCGAACGGGGTCGCATGGTGCGGCACGAAAGGCCCGATGCCGCACATTTCAGGCTGGTATTCCTCGATGAACTTCAGGTCGGCCGCCACATGCGCTGGCGTTTGGAACGGTGACCCCACCATGAAGCCCACGCCCACCGCATAGCCGGTCTCCCGCAAGTCGCGCAGGCACTGCAAACGCGTTTCCAAACGCATCTCAGGCGGATGAAGCAACGCATAATGCTCCGGTGTCGCCGTTTCGTGCCGCAATAGGTACCGGTCGGCACCGGCCTCGTGCAAGCGCCTATAGCTCTGCCGCGAGCGCTCGCCCATCGAGAGCGTCACCGCGCAATCGGGGTATGACGTCTTGATGGCGCCCACGATGCCGCAGAGCCGCTCGTCCGTGAACCACGGGTCTTCCCCTCCCTGCAATACAAACGTGCGGAATCCCAGTTCATAGCCTTTTTCCACGCATGCCTGCACAACCTCGGGCGTCAGCCGATACCGCTCGCACAGGCGATTCGAGCGCCTGATCCCGCAATACCGGCAGTCGTTCTTGCAGTGGTTCGACACCTCGATGAGCCCCCGAGTGAACACCGCGGTGCCATAGACCCGTTTGCGCGCCGCCACCGCCTGCTCGGCCGCATAGGCGGCCACGCGCGCATCCACGCCCTCCACCAACTCAGCGTATTCATCCACTTCCAGCGAATGACGCCTGCTCAGGCGATCGATTAGGTCTGTAAGGCGGCTACTCATCAACACCTTTCGGAAAAGATGGAAGTGGGCCGAAGGAACGCCTCCGGCCCACCTCCGCAAACCGGAACTAGATATCCCACGCCACCTGGTCGGTGTGCAACCACTCGTGCGAGGTATGCGAGAGCGGCTGTCCCAGCACATCGGCGTAGAGCTTCTGAATCGAGGGGTTCAGGTGCGACATGCGCAGCGTGTCGCCCTCGTCCAAACCGTTCAGCACCTTCGCGCGTTCGGGCCCCAGCTCCTGGTCGAAGGCGATAGGCTGCCCGCCACCGCCGACGCAACCGCCCGGGCAGGCCATGATCTCGACGAAGTCATAGCTCGCCTCGCCGGCCTTCAGGGCTTCCAGCAGCTTCGCGGTGTTCTCCAACCCGCTTGCCACCGCGATGTTCACCGTCGTGCCCGCAACGTCGAGCGCCTTCGACATCCAGGGCTTATCGGGCGTCGCGGCGGTGCAGTCGCAGGCCTCGAAGCTCGCCGGCTCGCCGGTGAGGATGGTGGCCGCCGTGCGCAGCGCCGCCTCCATCACGCCGCCCGTGCGGCCGAAAATCGTGCCGGCGCCCGTGCTCTGGCCTAACGGGTCATCGAAGGCCGTCTCGGGCAAGTCGGCGCATTTCACCTGGTACGCGCGCAGCATGCGGTCGAATTCGCGCACGGTCAGCACGGCATCGACGTCTTGGCCGCCCTCGGTGGAAAGCTGCGGCACATCGCACTCGTACTTCTTGGCCACGCACGGCATCACGCTCACCACGAATAGGCGCCGGCCCGCTTCCTCGGCTTGGGCGCGCAACGTGTTCTTCACGACGGCGCCCATCATCTGGTGCGGGCTCTTCGCGCTCGAAAGCTGCGGCACGAATTCCGGGTAGTGGAGCTTCGCGAACCGCACCCAACCCGGGCAGCAGCTCGTGAACATCGGGCGTGGCTTGTCCGATTTCAGGAACTCGATGAATTCGCTGCCCTCTTCCATGATGGTGAGGTCGGCGGCGAAATCGGTGTCATACACGTGGTCGAAACCGAGCGCGCGCAACGCCGACGCCATGCGGCCGGGTGTCGCCTGCTCGTGCGACAGGCCCACGCCCTCGCCCCATGCAGCCCGCACCGCCGGCGCCACCTGCACCACGGTTTCCACCTGCGGGTCGAGGATGGCGTCCATCACCTTGCGCGTGTCGTCGCGCGCGGTGAGGGCGCCAGTCGGGCAATGCGTGATGCATTGACCGCACAATGCGCAGCCCGCATCTTGAATGCGCAGACCGTCTTTGACGATAACCTGGTGATTCGGGCCAGCACCGGTGAAATCCCATACGGCGCAATGCTGCACCTTCTGGCATTCGGCCACGCAACGCATGCACTTGATGCACTTGCTCGCATCGCGCTGCAGCGGGAAATCGGCATCCCATACGCCCTTTTCCGGCCACGGATGTTCGGTCTCGGGCACGTTGAAATCGCTCGAAAGCTTGCGCAGCGCGCAGGTTTCCTGGCGCACGCAACTCGCGCAGGCGGCGCGGTGCTCGTCCATCAGGGCCTGGACATTCCGCCGGCGCGCCATCACCACGGCGGGGGTGTCGGTATGCACCACCATGCCTTCGCGCACGGTGGTGTTGCAGGATGACACCATGCCGGTGCCCTCGACATCCACCACGCACACGCGGCAGCTGCCGATGCAGTTATGCACGCCCATATAGCACAGCGTGGGAATCTCCTTGCCCGCCATGCGCGCCGCCCACAGCACCGACATGTGCTCGCCAGCTTGCACCGGCTTGCCATCGATCGTCAGGTTCACCATTGCTCCAGCCTCCTTCCGGTCAGCGCGCCTATGCCGAAGTGGTCGCATCGCAGGCAACGCCCGCATTCCTGCGCGGCTTCCTCGGCGCTCATGGGCAGCTCGACGTACGCGAAATCGTTCTTGCGCTCGTGCGCGGGGCGCTCGGCTATCTGCACGCGCCCGCAGGGCTGCAGC
>SUUF01000118.1:4511-6447 GCA_015062635.1 Coriobacteriaceae bacterium
TCGGTCTCGATGCGAACCGGCGCTTGCAGGGTGGCCATCTCCACGCCCTCGGCGATGGCGGCCTCAACCTCTTCGGGTAGGGCCGTCATGTCGTCGATGCGCCGGCGATACGCCACCGTCACGCTTTGGGCTCCGGCACGCACGCTCGTGCGCGCGCAGTCCATGGCGACGTTTCCGCCGCCCACCACGACGACGCGCTTGCCGGTGAAATCGGGATACTCGCCGTCGCCGATGCGCTCGAGCAACTGCACGGCGCTCATCACGCCGGAAGCATCCGAGCCTTCCATGCGCAGCGTCTTGCCGCTCTGGGCGCCCACGGCAACATAGACGGCATCGAATTCGGCGGAAATGCGCTTCATCTCGTCAACGCCATCCACCTTGCACCCGCACTTAACCTGGATGCCGCCAACGCCCAGGATGGCGTTCACGTCCTGCTCGAGCCGTTCGCGCGGGAAGCGGTAGGCGGGGATGCCGTAGCGCAGCATGCCCCCGAGCTGCTTGCGGCCCTCGTACACCGTCACGTCGTGGCCCATCAACGCGCAGTAATACGCGCAGGTCAAGCCCGATGGGCCTCCGCCGATGACGGCAACGCGCTTGCTCGTCGACGCAGCACGTGCCGGGGTTTCCACGGTATCGGCGGGCGCATTGTCCACCGCATATTTCTTGATGCCGCGAATGTTCAACGGCGCATCGATGAGGTTGCGGCGGCAGTGTTCCTCGCAGGGATGCTCGCAAATAAGCGCGCATGCCGTGGGGAACGGGTTGTCCTTGCGGATCATCTTCACGGCGCCCGCGCAATCGCCCTCTTGCACGAGTGCGATGTAGGCCGGGACATTCACGTGCGCCGGGCACTGTGCCACGCACGGCACCGGTTGCTGCGTGCCGGTCTCGCATCGCTTGTTGCGAATATGGTCCTCGAATTCCGAGGCGAAGATATCCAGGCCCTCCAGCACGAGCCTGCCCGCATTGCGCCCCACGGCGCAGTCGCCGGTGTCGTTCAACAGCTGGGCGCGGCGGCGGATTTCCGCCACATCGGCGGCGCTGCCCTCGAATGCGAGGAGCTTCTGCATCAGCGCCTCGATACGCGGCATTCCCACGCGGCACGGGGTGCACTTTCCACACGTTTGGGCATTTGCCAGCTGCAGCAGGGAAAGCTGGGTGGCGATGGGGCATGCGCCCGGCGGGGTCGCCTGCACCATGCGTGCCTGCGATTCCAAGAAGCCCACCCGTTTCGCATCGTGCCCGCATGCAGCGGCGACCGAAATTCGGCTCATAAGCGTCTCCTATCCTTCCCAGTATATGCGGTCTCCAGGCGCAATTCGGGAATCGGCGATACAGGGGAAGGCAAGAGGTGCGCAGCGCGCGACAGTTTCACTTTGCCATATACCCCACTTCATTATGCCCTGTGAAGCACATAGGACACAATCTATATATTGCGTTATATATAGTCGTTTTACCTGGGGTTATATGTTCTGCAGATGGGAATGGAACAGCCTATGGGCAACAATGCCGCCCTTGCGGCGCCCGGCGGTGGACGCTATGCCACGCGCGCTATCATGGATGATCCGCCGTCCTCGGCGTCCATGAAATAGAACGAGGAACCGTTGCGCAGCGAGTCGGCGAGGCAGGCGGCGTAGACGGCATCGGCCAGGTCGTATTCGAGCACGATATCGTGTTCGACAACCGTCGCCTCCCGATACTCGTAATCGCCCATAATCGCCCGCCTCACATCGCGTCGGGAAACCCGGAAACCGGTGTTCCGTTCACGCTTCTATCGATACCAACCTACCCGCAGATAAACCGTTCGCCGGCTCGAACCGCACACCGCGGCTTACCGCGTCGGACGCAGGAAGATACCAGGGATTCCATGACGAGGCAAGGCATTCCCCTCAGGATGCGAATATTGGGGAACACCGGGCAAAATGCATGCGGGGCA